>CAMCBD010000016.1 GCA_945872825.1 Nitrosomonas ureae | reverse complement strand
GCTTTCATCAAGGTCTTGATAACCAAACTCCCAATGAGGTTTATTATCAATATCAAGCAATTCATCAGGCTGCCTGAGCTTGATTAACTACCCATATCAGAGCTTAATTCTACTCTCAGGTTGGACAGTTGCAGGAGACCACTTCACTGTTCTATGGAGGATCTAGAACCTCAAGACAAAATGTGAACGAGTAAATACAAGGACTAGCCCGCGTAGATGCATTCAGCACGTTAGGTTGGAATGACGATAGGAATCCCAACATACAAACTGCGTGTTAATTGCTGGGGTTCGCTGACTCACCCCGGCCTTGGTTGGTTAAAAATGGATCCAACATGCACATTGGCATACCGGAATCTTGCCTTTCTCCAATTAGAATAAGCTCATTAACATCCTGATACCCAAGCCATACAGCAACACAACAAAGATCGTTCTTAATACCGCAGTTTTAGTGGAGTGCGTGAGCCTTGCACCGAGCGGTGCCGTCAGCATGCTGGCTAGCACCAGCCAGACCAGTGCTGGCAAGTAAACATAACCCAGGCTGTATTCAGGGAGTGTCTCTGGTTGCAGGTAGCCATTCGTGACATAACCGGCGGTGCCCGCCAGTGCAATGGGAAAGCCAATGGCGGCTGCGGTGCCGATCGCGTGTTGCAGTTTGATTTTGCACAAAGTCAGAAATGGCACAGATAATAATCCGCCGCCTATCGCAACCAGGCTGGAGAGTGCGCCGATTACGCTACCGGCGAGAAACATGCCGATTTTCCCAGGGAGCTGGAAAATAGGGCCGGGGCGAAATTGCAGTAGCATTTGGGTGGCAGCATAAAAGACAAAAATCACAAAAATAATGCTCAATAGTTGACCCGTCATCGAGCTGGCTAAAGCGGCTCCACCGAAAGTGCCTACAAAAATACCGGGCGTAATATTTTTTACAATCTGCCAATTCACCGCACGATGCTGATGGTGCGTGCGCAGGCTAGCCGCTGAGGTGAATAGGATGGTGGCCATTGTGGTACCCAGTGCCAGATGGATGATGCGATCGGCAGGGAAGTCCTGAGCAGTGAAGATAGCAATCAGCACCGGTACGATGATGAGTCCGCCGCCAATGCCCAGTAATCCGGCAAAGAAACCCACAAACGCACCGGTTAGCAGGTAAATCAACCACCATTCCATTTAATCAGACTCTATAAAATTGTAGGGAAAAAACAAAAAGATTAAGCCACAGTACAGAATAGCCATAATGAATTGTCATTCAGCTGGATCAATCGGAGTGATAGCCTGTTTGTAACACCTGCATTCTGGCGTTCTGGATGTGCTGAACTGATCGGACGGTGAAACAACCGGCAAAAGGAGTACGTTACGCGATCAAGCTCAACAAACGCCGGATTTCTTTTTCGTCAAGCTCTAACCACTGTCCGCGTTTAATCCGTGGAGGTAAGTTGATCGGGCCAAAGCGCACGCGCATCAGGCGGCTTACCGTCAATCCAACCGCTTCGAACATGCGTCGTACCTCACGGTTTTTGCCTTCTTTTAGAATGATACGATACCAGTGATTGGTGCCTTCGCCACCTTGGTCAGCCAGATACGAGAAAGCCGCTTGTCCGTCGGCTAATGTAACACCGGTGGTCAGTTGCGTGATCTGCTCTGGCGTCAGTTCTCCCAATACCCGTACCGCATATTCGCGTTCCACTTCAAAACTTGGGTGCATGAAACGATTGGCCAACGTGCCGTCAGTTGTGAAAATAAGCAATCCGCTGGTATTAAAATCCAAGCGCCCAATGGCAATCCATTTGGAAGAACGAAGATGGGGCAGTTTATCGAATACGGAAGGGCGTCCCTCTGGGTCATCCCGGCTGACAATCTCGCCTTCCGGTTTATGATACAGCAGTACCTTGGGCAAACTTTCTTCCAGATTGAGACGAATCACACGCTTGCCAATGCACACCAGATCTTGCGCGCCGACCCGGTCGCCGACCACAGCAGTTTTGCCGTTTACACTGACTGCACCAGAAGCAATCAGTGCTTCCATTTCCCGCCGCGAACCCAATCCCTTCTGTGCCAGAAGTTTCTGTAACTTGAAAGTGGGTGTGGCCGGTGGGCTGGGAGGAGCTGGTGTTTGTTCTGCTTCATCAGTTTGTACAACGGATACTTTTTTCTTTATTGGCCTGATTGGCCTGTTTACTTTCATGGATGCTTAAACCCGGGAATTGTGCTGACTAAAAAAACAATTTGATGAAACGTGAGAGGAATGATTTTAAACCATTTAGCGTTCAATCATGAATTTATCAACAGTTACTTTTAGAATTATGTCACAAAAATAGATAACATTTGATGCGACCGGTGAACACGCGGTGGGCAAGCGCGAGCAGCTTCATGATCAAAACTTGAATTTTTTATGCTGGTTAAAATGTCAGATTATCCGTTACCAGGCCAGTGCCATCATTATGTGTCACGATACCGAGAACCTGAATATCCGTAGCAACAATCGTATCATCCCCGCCTGATCCGGCTGTATACAATACCATCGCGGTCTGTGTGGCAGAGAAATTGATGATAAACAAATGTTCTTCTCCCGTAGCAACAGCGGAAAAATCGATTTCTTCTGCCAATTCGCCCAGAACATTCGCCAATCCGGGTGTTGTAAAAGCTGCTAGGGCAATCTCGATTTCTGTGTCAAACAACACGGTTGCTTCTTGATTAACGCCGCCAACAATGGCTTGATTTCCCAAATCAGCACCATCACTTGTCGAATAATCCAGAATACCATCGCTATCATCATCCAACATTGTTTTTAATGTTCCAGTGATCTGGAGCAGGTCATCCGTAGCATCATTAGCATTGGCATCAAATTGGGTTATTGCATCAGCGCCGCTACTCGCACCGGCTGCGGCGCCATCCAAAACGGAACTGTCAATCACTGTTTGCCGGGTATTATCGTTTGCACTGCTACCCAAAGTAATCGTATCCGCACCGGCATTACCTGTGATGCTGTCATTGCCTGCGCCACTGGTGATGCTGTCATTGCCGGTACCGCCATTGATCGTGAAGGTGCCATCCGTTTCTGCGCTGCCAATGAATGTCAATACACCGGAATTGGCGGCATTCGTGAGCGTCAAAGTTGAGCTGGATGCAACCAGAATATCTTTCGTAGTAATAGTGACCGCGGTATTCGTGTTGGCAAGTGTGATGGCTTCAATATTTCTGATGCTGTCGAAGTCATTGGACGCGGTAAATGCCGTATTTCCGGTTAGAGCAACTGTATCTGTACCCGAACTTCCGTCTACAATATCTGCGCTGGTTAAGCCGGTAGCGGCGGCAAACGTAAAAGTTTCGCTACCTGAACCGCCGGTAATCGTGTCGTTACCTAGACTCGCTGTGATGACATTATTTCCCGCACCACCGTCAATTATGTCATTACCGGCCCCCCCCGTGATAACGTCTGCTGCCCCGCCGCCTGTAATATTGAAAGTGCCATCTGTTTCTGCACTCCCATTAAACGTTAATATACCAGTGGTCAGTGTCGTTGCTTGCAGCGTTAAAGCGGCTCCTGCGGCAACCAAGATATCCTGAGTAGTAATCGTGACAGCTGTGGTCGTGTTAGCTAATGTAATGACTTCAATATTCGAGACGTTATAGAAATCAGTGGCTGCGGTAAAAGCGGTATTGCCAGTCAGCGCAACCGTATCCGATCCTGCACCACCATCCACAGTATCTCCACTGGTTAAACCAGAAACAGCAGCAAGCGTAAATGTATCATTACCGGAATTTCCGGTCAGCGTGTCATTTCCCAAACCAGCGGTAATACTGTCGTTACCAGTGCCGCCCGTAAGGGCGTCATTTCCTGAACCTCCGGTAATCGCATCGTTACTTGTCCCCCCGGTGATACTGAATGCACCGTTGGTTTCTGCAGCGCCATTAAATGTCAATATACCGGCATTAGCCGCATTGGATAATGTTAACGTGGCGCCCGCTGCTACCAGTGCATCCACGGTAGTAATAGCAATCGCCGTGTTGACCATGCTGGGTAGCGTAATGGCTTCGATGTTACTCACATTATTGAACTGAGCCGCAGTAACGGCCGTGGTGCCGGTCAATGTCACCGTATCCGTCCCAGTACCGCCGTTGACTGTATCGGTAGTCAATCCTGTTCCTGCGACAAAGGTGAACGTATCATCGCCAGCCCCGCCCGTAATGCTGTCGATACCTGTGCCGCCAGTGATATTGAATTTACCATTTGTTTCTGTACTGCCAATAAATGTCAGTACACCCGAATTGGCTGCATTCGATAGCGTCAAAGTAGCGCCTGATGCTACCAAAGTATCTTGCGTAGTAATCGCCACAGTCGTATTTGTATTGGCGATCGTAATGACTTCGATGTTACTGACACTGTTAAAGTTGGTTGCAGCGATCGCTGTGTTACTAGTCAGCGCGACCGTATCCGTCCCAGTACCCCCGTTTACCGTGTCTGCACTGGTCAAACCAGTGCCAGCAACAAAAGTAAAAGTATCGTCACCAGCACCTGTGGTGATGCTGCTTGTGCTAGTGCCCGTGGTTATATTGAATTTTCCCGTGGTATTGGCAATCGCTCCGCTCAGTGTTGTTCCAGTAAATCCAGTGATCGTCACGGTATCGCCGTCCGCCACGCCTGAAATTGCTAGATTGGCTGCTCCAGCTGCGATGGCGATTCCATCGTCAACCGCATTATCCGTCACGGTAACACCGATTGTGCCACTGGTCGGGTTTGAAACCGTCATATCTCCAGATAAATTCGTGATATTAACCGTGCCCGCCGCCGCACCGCCCGAGGTAATGGTTAGGCCAATGTTATTGGTTAAAGCAGCGGCGTTGATACTCACGGTATCGGACGCCGCGCCAGCAGCCACATTCACTGATGTCGCAGCGGTTCCTGTCGTAATACTAATTCCGTTATCCGCTGCGTTGGCTGTGGTTACTGCCAGTGTCCCGCTCAGATTGGAGGCAACCATATCGCCGACCAAACTAGTGACTACCAGCGCCGAAGTGCTTGCCGCAGCGATGGTGAGTTCTGTATTCTGCGCCAGTGCCGTTGCATTTATTGTGACGGTGTCCGTGGCATTATTAGCAATCAGATTCAACGCTGTTGAACCGGTTGTCAGCGTACGGGCGTTGGTAGTGTCATCACCCAATTCATAGGTTTCAATATTGGATAAGGCCGTTACTGCACCATCACCGCTAGTGGTGATTTTTTCGCCACTTACTCCGGTACCTGCGGCTGTGATAGTGCCGGTGAAGTTCTGATTTTGTGATGCTGATAAGGTGATCGATGCCCCCGACGTCAATGTCAGCGCTTCTACATTGGTTATGGTGCCGCCACTGAGATTTGCGCCGGTGCTTAAGCTGAGAGCATCGTCTACTGTATTATCACCCGTGATGGTGCCGGTATAGGTCAGTGTACCCAGGTTAAAGGTAATCGCGTCGGTTGTCGAACTGGCAGTAACATTTGCGCCCGCATTAGAAACGGTTATCGTGCGTGCATTTGTTGAATCATCACCCGCAGTGTAATTTTCTACATCGGTTAATGTTGTGATGGCCCCATCACTGATAATCGTGATTTTCTCACCATTCGCGCCCGTGCCTGCCGCTGTGATCGTGCCGGTAAAAAGTTGATTTTGTGAGGCTGACATGGTTACGTCATTGGTTCCGGTAACACCTGTCGCATCAAAGGTTAAACTAGGAAAATTGATTACAATCGCCGATGTAATATTGGAGCCATCTTGTACGCTCAATGTGTTGGTGCCTGAACTCCCATCCAGGATAACCGTGGTCATTACGAGCGGTGTCCAGGTTGTAGCAGTAGAAATCGACAAGATGTCATTTGCCGAAGTGCCTGAGAAAGCAGTTGTACTGGTTGCTAAATAGGACTGGACGGTAGTTGGAGTCGAAGTGCCGCCACCGCCGCCGCCGGTTGATGGTGCCGGAGGCAGCGGCAATGGATCAGGCAAACCGTCACCGGTTACATCACCCACCGTAGTGCCAGCTATGGTGATTGCATCGACTAAAGTTGATCCTGTTGTATTGCCGACTGTATTCTCGATATTTCCTGTTGCTGCGCCGGATTTCATCATTGATTCAATATGCTCAGATACAATCTGAGCAGCGGCAATGGTGGAGAGTATGTTTGATTTGTCGGCGTTGTTCGTAGCGGCACTCGCAACGGCTTTGTTTAAATTAGCAATGGCCTGTGAAGCATCGGTTGCCAAAGCGCCAATTTTGAATAACACGGAATTGTTGGCCCCTGACAATTCAGTAGTATCTTGAATAATTTGTGCGATGGTATTGTTGGCAGACAGATCAATTAAACCTGTATTACTCACCAGCGATGCAGCAAGTGCTTCATAGGCTAAATCAATAGCCGCAGCTTCATTCGCTAGAACGCCTGCGCCACTCAGTAATGCCCCGGTCTGACTGATGAGAATACTTACCTTAACAGCCGCAGTATGAATGGCTAAAGCGATGCCTGTTGTAGCCTTGTCGGTGTCTGTTCGGCTGGTTTCATAAATGGGATCAAAGTGAAGCAAATCGATGCCTGGATGTAAACCCAGCGATGCCAGTACCTTTGCGCTAGCATCCTCCACAGTCATGACATTATTTTGCGTTAACTTGTCAATGAGTGTGGTCAGTGGAGTAATGACCGTTGAACCTGGAGGTGCCGTCATACTTCCGGTGAATGCTATTCCAGTGGAAATGTCGATTCCGCCGGACACGATCAGCTGACCGAAACCATTGACCCCAGGTAAAACAAAATTACCCGATGTATCCGACGTGGTGCTGGATTCATTGCTATTGTGAATCCCATCACCATTTAGATCTGAGAATACAATGGCATCTTTGATATAACCATCGATTATTTTTCCGCTTACACCCGATTTTAGAACTGCTTTCGCTGAGGCAACGCTGCTGATGTCTGAGGTAACATCTGCAGTGATATGCTGTAAAACAGCCAGATTCGTGGCTGATCCGCCTTGATCAATGGAATAGTAGGCAGCTACTTCGACTTTGTTATTAAATTGCTGAGCTGCAGCACCCCAGTGCGTATTGTCTGTACCTATCGATGCCAGTGCTGTTGCTGCCCAGTGAATGATTTCCCCGCGGCTTTCGCCAGCATCCAGCATTTTCTCTATTTCTGCGGCGGCCCATGCCTTATCTTCCTGGTTTACTAGGATTCCGACTGTATTTTCTACAAACTGATGGGCAAACGCGCTATTGGAAAGCGTGTCTGAATAGAGCGACTGCTTAAAAATAGCAGTCTGTGCAAGATTATTGGCTAGTTCTTTAACAGAACTGCCAGTATTTTTAATAAAAGCAACAAATTCATTTAAATAGCGTGCACCCGGCGCCGCACGGAACATCGCTTCAACTGTTTGCACCACGTCCAGTTGTTTGTCATCCATGGTATTCCTCAAATTTACTTAGGCATCATAGATGATGCTGTGTATATAAATTGATTCTACCGAATGAATGGGTAAATGAATTACCCTAATAAAGTAAATAAATTACCGTATATCGTTATTTATAGGTGATAACTTGCTTTAGAAAGGTAATTTGATGCCCGGTGGTAAGCCCAATCCGCTGCTCAGTTCCGCCATTTTTTCCTGTGTAGTGGATTCCACGCGGCGTACAGCGTCATTAAATGCTGCAGCCACAAGATCTTCCAGCATTTCTTTATCATCGCCTACAAGACTGTCATCAATACTGATTCTTTTGACATCATGACGGCAAGTCATGATGATCTTGACCAGGCCCGCTCCGGATTGGCCTTCCACTTCGATGGTGGCGAGCTTTTCCTGCATTTGCCGCATGTTTTCCTGCACCATTTGTGCTTGTTTCATCATGTTTCCCAGATTACCTTTCATAATTACTATCTCCTTTATTTTGAATGGGTTTAATTGAAGGAACGATTAATTTTGCATCAAATTGTTCGATCAGTTCTTGCACAATCGGGTCTTTCTCAATTGCTGCAATGGCTTGTTCCTGCTTTTCTTCTGCTTCACGTTGTTGCAGTGCTACGGGTGTCAATCCTGTCAGGCTGCCAACGGAAAAATTAAGCACGACAGGTTTGCCAAAATAACTATTTAATTCTGTCCGGATTTTATCCTGATATTTTTTTTCCAGCAGATGCTTATGCACATCCGGTAAACATAGCTCTATATTTTCTGCTGAAAGAACTTTGGCTTCACTATGTTGCGCCAGCATTTTAGCCATTCCAGTCAGTTTTAATTGCTGAGTCAATTTTGGCCAATCCAGACCGGATAAATCAACACGGATACTGTCAGGGGAGGACTGCACAATCTGCTCAGGTTCAGCTTGCTGTGTAGTATTCGCTTTACTGGATGGCTTGGTATCCATTGGCAGAATTTGCAGCGGCTGATTACTTGCTGAAAGATTGTCCGGCGTGAAGGTCAACATGCGCATCAGCGTCATGGTAAAACCGGCATATTCATCGGGCGCCAGACTTAGATCACTGCGTCCGTGCAATGCAATTTGATAAAACAACTGAATGTCATCGGGCGGAAAAATCTTCGCTAACGAGAAAATACGTGCGTATTCAGGCATATCCTCACTGATCGCTTGTGGAACGGTTTGTGCCAGTGCGAGTCGATGCAATAACGCAGCCAAGTCTTGCAAGACTGAATCAAATGAAAGGCACTGTGCCTCCATTTCATCCGCCAATGACAATAATTTTAGGCCATTCTTTTGTGCTAGCGCTTCCAATAGATCGAAGAGATAACCCTGATCAATGCTGCCTAACATATCCCGGACACCGGCTTCTGCAACATTTCCTTCACCGAAAGTAATGGCTTGATCTAGTAAACTGAGCGCATCGCGCATACTGCCTTGGGCCGCACGAGCAATTAATTGCAACGATGGGATGTCGTATTGGATTTCTTCTTGTGCCAAAATCCATTTGAGGTGATCGGCAATTTGTGTTTGCGGAATTTGTTTCAGATTAAATTGCAAACAACGGGATAAAACAGTGATCGGTATTTTTTGGGGATCCGTGGTAGCCAATACAAATTTGACATGCGCAGGCGGCTCTTCCAAGGTCTTCAACATCGCGTTGAAGGCTGATTTGGAAAGCATATGGACTTCATCAATGATGTAAATTTTGTAGCGTGCGCTGGTAGGGGCGTACAGCGTATTTTCCAATAGTTCACGCATATTATCGACTTGCGTGTTGGAAGCTGCATCCAATTCAATGAGATCAATAAAACTGCCCGTATCGATTTGCAGGCATACCGGGCAAGTGCCGCAGGGAGTTGCAGTTACACCCGCTTCACAATTCAGTGACTTGGCTAGAATACGGGCGATGGTTGTCTTGCCAACGCCGCGCGTACCGGTCAGTAAATAAGCATGGTGCAGCCTGTTTTGTTCAAGCGCGTTAGTCAGCGCCTTGACCACATGCTCTTGTCCAGTTAATTCTGAGAATTTTCTTGGGCGCCATTTACGCGCAAGGACTTGTGTTTGAGACACGTTTTTGATTGAGCTGGGAATGTGAATCTGACCGATGAGACCAGTAAATAGTCCGAGAATATAGAAAAATCGATTCCAACGATATGTGTTGGGTGGCGAGCCAGACCCCCGGCACTCGCAATAAACAGCTGTGGCTGCTTCCTTCCGGACCTGACCAGATTCACCATCTTGCAATGCGGGGAGGCCCGCCATAAAACTTATCAAAGTGTCGGCAGTATATCAGCAGATGATTGATTACTTCAATTCGATTACTGAATAATGTGTGTTAGGAAAGTTGTCCGAGAAGATGGAAACCTCTGTGGATAAGCGATCCTGGCCATATTTCTAGATTATTTTATTATGCAGAATAGCTACTTGCATTAAAGAATCTGTCTCAAAATGATTTCTCTTGGCTGCGTTACTATTCTTGGATTTCCTTCTAGGGTTAAGGGAATATTTGTTCCAATTTATTCCTTTTGAGAGGGGAGTATGATTCTGAAATTCCTGAGTTGGCGAGAGCTGTATTAAATTTATTCTTCTACATAAGAAGTTAGTTACAGCACTGGTTGATGGCGCAATTAACGCAGTGATAAAAAGCAGCAGTGTGGATTTGTTGATTAGAACAATCACCGGCATCAACCGGTGATTGCATCTGTGGCGTTCTTGAGTTTTAGAGCAGAAAAATCTGAATTCTTTGCCGATAAAATCACAGTTTATGATTTAAGTTAATGCTTGCTTTATTGACGCGATGATTGGATTCTGTTGCCATTCTTTTGTGGAAATCGGCATTACTCAGATTTTCTTGTAAAGCCTTTTCGTATTCGCGAATATTGGCAGTCGTGTGTGACAGAAGATCCTGACCTTGACGGCCGTAATAATAAGGATGTGCTTCATATTCCTCGAGTATTGCCCGGTTCTCTTGTAATCTTGTTTTGGCGTCATTAGCCAAATTTTCGTAATGTCTTGCTACCGCATCATGGTCACCACTAACGGCATCTGTTGGCGAAGCGCTAGCTGAACTGATTTGTGCGCAGAAGACCAGAGAAACAAATGCAAGCAGTGGTAGTTGTGATGAGAGTTTTAGTGCTTTCATGGTAAGTATCCTCCAGATAAGTATTTAACCAACGATGCCATCTTAACTTCACTAACGCACTGTGTATATTGGGGAAACCCTTGTTTTTTACTAAAAGAAACCATTAAATGGCGCTTACTCTGATTGGTTTGGCTGGTACAATCAAGAAGAGCGTGCTAATCAAAGTATTGATAGGCGGCACCGATGCAATCAAACGCTTAAAATCATTCTATTCATTAGACTTCCTTAGCGCATGAACTCATGTTTTTAGATCTTGATTTATCATCAGATTGGCTTGTTAGAGCGAGCTGCTTCGCATGGTGAACCCAAGCTGCCATCATTCAAACGTTGCAAGCCAGTTTGCCCAATCTGCTCGCTGTCTACGCCTTCGGCAGCCGCATTCAAGGCACGGCACAAATTGATAGTGATCTCGACCTGGCGGTGCTGGTCGCGGGTTATGCCGAGCCTTTGGTATTGTGGGCTCTGGCGGGTGATCTGTCGGATGTGGCAGGCTGCCCGGTTGATTTACTCGATCTGCGGGCCGCTTCCACCGTGATGCAATACCAAGTTATCACCACCGGTCAGCGCTGGTGGGCGTTGGATGCGCAAGCGGCTTTGTTCGAGGCTGCCATCCTGAGTGAGAAAACGGAACTGGACACCGCCCGTGCCGGGTTGCTAGCCGACATTCAAAAAAGGGGAAAGGTCTATGGCTGATGATGTGCTGATCAACAAAGCTGCCACTATCGAGCGCTGTGTGGCGCGGGTGCGGGAGGAATATGTAAAAAATCCAGCTCTTTTTCCTTAGATTTTACCCGGCAAGATGCAGCCATCCTGAACATTCAACGGGCTTGCGAAGCAGCGTTAGACATGGGGCAGCACTTAATCCGGCGTGAAAAGCTGGGCGTGCCGCAAAGTGCGCGTGATGTTTTCACGCTGCTGGCGCAGGGCGGTTGGATCGATGCCGCGCTTGCCGACAAACTCAAACGCATGGTGGGTTTTCGCAACATTGCCGTGCACGGCTATCAGGCGTTGCAACTGCCGATCTTGATTAGTATCATCGAAACGCATTTGGATGAGTTTCTAGAGTACAGTCAAGCGTTGTTGCTGGGTGATGCTTCTCAGACAAAAGGATAAGCATGAAACACGCCGACGAATAGGCGTTCTGGCTAGCAAAAGTCATGTAGATTATGAAATTGAATGATAAGACTGATACGGCATTTGGCGTCGGCGCATCCTATCGAGCTTGAGCCTAAAAATATTCTCTGTTCTAGACCCTGGCTCTAGTTGTGGGAAGCGGCGCGATTGAATTTCTCCAACCTACCGGGCTACCATGCTCACTTACTATGCTGAAACTGATTGTTAACCCACAAAAGGTATATCTGAAGCTGTTACATCCGCTTTAATACCATGCTGATTAATAAGCATTTTGACAGCATTTATTCTTCTATTTTTTTCTTGATCATTTTTAGTTGGGCCAACGATGATACGTTCGATTGGCAGAGTCTTTTTGTCGGCTATTGATGTAACTCCATCAAATAGATCGATATAAGGTACTAATGCTCCAGCGCGGGAAAAATGTTTTCTTGAAATTTCACCTACAGTAATTCCTTCCACTTTCATATCCTCATAGAATTCCTCATGGTGCAGAGGATAAGGTAAAACAACAACACGAACTTCATTCTCTTCTCTGAATCCCCAATGCTTATACCTACAAGCACAACGCATTAGTGAAAAATAAATTTTATCTAAATTTTTCTCTCTTCCATTTAGATGAGCACCGAAGAAATCCTTAATAACAATTAAATCTTCTTCAAATTCTTTAATAAACTTGAAAGCAGGATCGGATGAATAAACCACATCTGCGAAAAACGCATGCATGCTATTTTTCATTTTCTCGCCAACGTCTTTTAGCAATTCACAAAATTGTTTAGTATCGAAAACTATCGCATAACCATCTTCATTCCCATACCCGCGCCACTGACTTAATAAACCGTGCTGCGCGACTTGATCACTAACACCTTTTTCTAGTCCAGATGTTGTGAAAAATGAGGCAATATAAGGCTCGGCGAGAGCATCTTTCAGAAGAATTTTTTCATTCACCTTCTGGGTTTCTCCAATAAATGAATCAATGATTTTTTTCCTACCGCCTTGCCGATCAATACGCAATTGTGTGCTTTGGTCTTGTGCAATTAATTCATCAAGATATTTGTTGCCGGCATCTCGCAAGAGATCGGGTAAACAGTTTTTTAAAAAACACCTTATTTCCTCAGAGTCGTTCAGGTATGCATAGTGCGTGGCCCAAATGCTTTGGCTTTCGATAATACCAATCAAACCTTTGGCATTGGTGTAATGAAAAAGCTCAGGGTGAACTTCCGCGAGACTTTTTGTCATTTTTAAAATAATTTACTGAATTATCAAATTTTGATCTGGTTTTCTAATTATTCCCGATAAATTCCTTTATCTCGTCAATCCCGCATACAGCACCGGCAATTTCTCCGGTAATCGTTCCACATGATCCACCACCAGATAATTGCGTTCGCCAAAAATGCGCGACACATACTGATCCGCGCGCGGATCCAGGCTCATGCAGTAGGTAAGGATGCCTGAACGGCCGGCTTCTTCCACGGCTTTTTTAGTGTCGTGGCGCAGGTATTGCGGGTCGCGCACGTCGACGTCGGCGGGTTCGCCATCGGTGATGACCAGCAGCAGTTTTTTCGCGGATTTCTGCAGTTTCAAATAATGAGTAGCATGGCGCATCGCGGCACCCATGCGCGTTGACAACTGCCCGGTCATGCCGGCGAGCCGGGCTTTGGGGATTTCGTTATAGGGTTGGTCGAAATCCTTGTAGCGGTAGTATTCCACGTCATGCCGTCCATCCGAGCAGAAGCCATGAATCGCGAAAGGATCGCCGATTTTGTTGATGGCGTTGGCGAGCAGGACAGTGGCCTGACGGATCAGATCGAGCACGGAGTAGTCGTGTCCGGCGACTTTTTCGTTAGTGGATTCGGATAAATCCAGTAGCACCAGCACCGAGATGTCGCGCACTTTGCGCACCGAGCGCATCATGATGCGGGGATCGGGCTGCATGCCCATACGGATGTCGATCATCGAACGAATCGCGGCATTGATATCGATTTCGTCACCATCTTCCAGTTTACGGATGCGGCGAGTTCCCTGTGGTTGCATGGCATCGAGCAGAAACTTCATGCGTGCGATTTCACGTTTATATTGTTGCGCGATGTCGTCGATGCATTGTATATCACCCAACTTGGCGCGTTTTTCCTGTACCGTGGCCCAGTCCGGGCGCTCCAGTTGAATCTGGTAATCCCATTCGGAATAGTGGTAGGGCGCAGAAACCGGTTCTTTGCCTTCCAGGTCGTTGTAGGAAACGCCGGTATCTTCATAAGGGAAAAATTCGGTACCCATGACCCAGATTTCCTGCGCATCATCTCCGGCGGTTTCCACCTCGACTTCGTTGGCGAATTCCATCACATTGACGTATTTGCGCACTTGTTTGGGCGCTTCATAGCCAGCCGATAGGGATTTGTTTAAATCAAATTCCTCAAATTCCCAGAAATAACGATTGTCGTCGCGATACGGCGCGGTGAGCTGATCCGTGAGCATGGCGAAGGGGATATTTTTTTCTCTAAAACTATGTGTCAGTTGAACGCCAATATCCCAAGAGATTTGATAGGTATCCAGTTTGTCCTGTGCGGCTGCAAAAAGCTGACAGCCTTCAGCAATCCAGCGATCGTTGTCTTGATAATCCGGGTCGAGTAAAGCGCGTGCCAGGCGATTGAGATAATCGCCCATGGTGACAGTCATATCCGGCGTGGCGGTATGCAAGGCTGCCCAGGTTTTACGCAATCCCGGAAAGCGGCGAATGGCAAGTGCTTCGACGCGCGCATCTTCGATCACGGAGATAACCGCCATTTGCATTGGGCTCAATCCTTCCGCAGAAATCGGTTGTTTAGTTTCTACCAGATGTGCGGCGGCATGCGCGGCGGCGGCACGATACACTTCGGTGGCGGATACACCCGCATGGCTGTCATAGGCATCAGGCAGGTAAATGAAGTAATTTTCAATATAAGGTTTGTAACCTTCGCGCGTTTCAAAGTCACCGGAGGTGGGCTTCATGAAAAAATCACGTGCCCACAGTGCGCGCAGATACATATTGATGCGGCGCTGCACATCCACAAACAGGGTGCCCTTGCGTTCTTTTTGCAGTACCGCGAGTGATTCCTTGGATTCCAATCCAAAATATTTGATTTGCTCTTCATAATTCGTGCGATGCGCATGGGCTCCCCACATAGCCCAGCGGCGCAAACCACCCAGAGTCAATTGCCCGAACAGAATATCCAGTTTGTTGAGCATCGGACGCATGCCACGTGGTGCTTGTGCAATCAAAATATTCAGGAATTGCAGATAATTCTGAAATAGCTGCGCATCACCGAGGCGTTTGGCCGCGGTGGGGGAAGTCGCTAATACCAGCTCAATCACTGCGCCGGAAGTTCTTGAAGCGAGTGAAAGCGCAGAAGTCGCCAGATCACTGATAATATCTTCACCAATTTCTTTGGCTACCAATGGGATTTCATCGATCCAACAATCCACCAGACTGCGTCCGCGTCCTAATCCACGGATTGCCGAAGCGCCTTTCAGATAATTATCCAATCCACGCGACGAAAAAGTTTTGACGACTTCTGGCCATGCATGCTTGAGTAATTCAACCGATTCTGGTTCTAAATCTTCCAGTAATTCTTTGTAGTCATCCAGATTAATACTCATGGGAGCACCTGTTTATTTTTACAAAACAATCGATAGATTTCTGAATTATCAAAACACTTAATTAAAGAAAGTGCTGACTGCAGCATCCAGTGCATCGCGCATATCGGGATCATCGGTGATGGGGCGCACCAGCGCAACACGGCAAGCGGCATGGGCGTCCACATTTTTGGCGATGAGACTGCCGGCGTAAATCAGCATACGCGTTGAGATGCCTTCATCCAGTCCATGGCCTTTTAGGTTACGTGCACGTTCCGCAATCGATACCAGTTTCTCGGCAATTTCGGTGGATACACCCGTTTCATGAGCCACAATTTCACTTTCAACGTCATGGTTGGGATAATTGAAATCCAGTGCGCCAAAACGCTGCTTAGTGGATTGCTTAAGGTCTTTTATCAAGCTTTGATAACCTGGATTGTAGGAAATGACAATCTGGAAGTCAGCGTGCGCATGAACGAGCTCGCCTTTTTTTTCCAATGGCAAGACACGGCGATTGTCGGTTAATGGATGGATCACGACAGTGGTATCCTGGCGCGCTTCAACGACTTCGTCCAGATAGCAGATGGCGCCATAGCGTGCCGCAACAGCCAACGGCCCATCTTGCCAGCGCGTGCCTTTCGCATCCAACAAAAAACGACCCACCAGATCGGATGCCGTCATATCTTCGGTACAAGCCACGGTAATCAGCGGTTTTTTTAATTTCCATGCCATGTATTCAACAAAACGAGTTTTACCACAGCCCGTAGGACCTTTCAGCATCATAGGCATGCGCACCGAATAGGCGGCTTCATATAATTCCACCTCATCAGCTACGGGATGGTAATAGGGCTCGGTGGTTACACGGTATTGATCAATGATTTCGCTCATGATGAACTCCTGTTATAGCTATCTGAAAAGTACTTTATTTTGGTCAAAAAAAACCCCCCGATCCTTTTACAGGTAAGGGGGGTTCCAGGGTACGAAACCCGTTGTGTCTTAAACAGTCTTGCCGCGGTATATCACCATGGCCGTGCCTTGCGATTGGTTGAAATTGTTGTAGCCAATTAAACGAACATGATTATTCGGGTTCGCTTTATGACATGCAGCAGCTTCTGCCAGCACGCGGTCTACATCAGTTTCACCAAACATGGGCAGTTTCCACATATACCAGTAGGAATCCATTACATACTCTGGTTCTGTATGCTCGATGGCTGGATTCCAGCCTTTACTAACTAAATACTGTACTTGCTTCTTGATATCTTTGTCAGACATGGCAGGCAGATAAGAAAATGTCTCAAACTTACGGCTTGCTGGATCACTAACACGTGATTTGTAATCGATTACTTCGCTCATTATTTATTCCTCATTTTTAGAGAGATGAAGAAGAAAAGCTATGTTAACCATTGGCTCTTCCTCTTTAGTCATGTGTTGCTTACTTGTGGGCTACGTCGAGCTTATCAACCGTATCAAACTCGAACTTAATTTCTTTCCATGTTTCCATGGCGATTTTTAGTTCGGGACTGCTCTTAGCAGCTTTGGTTAGAATCGTTTTGCCTTCCTTCTCGATCTCAACACCTTGGTTACGTGCTTCGACGCAAGCTTCCAATGCCACACGGTTAGCAGCGGCACCCGCAGCGTTACCCCATGGATGACCTAAGGTACCACCACCAAATTGCAAGCAGGCATCATCACCGAAAATAGCGACCAGTGCTGGCATATGCCAAACATGAATACCGCCCGAAGCCACTGGGAATACACCTGGCATAGAACCCCAGTCTTGATCGAAGAACAGGCCGCGGCTGCGGTCTTCTTTGATGAATTTGTCGCGCATGGTATCGATCCAGCCGAGGGTTGCTGCACGATCACCTTCTAGTTTGCCGACGACAGTACCGGAATGCAAATGATCACCCCCAGATAAACGGAGTATCTTGGTTAAAACGCGGAAATGAATACCATGGTGCGGATTACGATCGAGAACAGCGTGCATAGCGCGGTGGATGTGTAATAGCATTCCATTGTTGCGGCACCAGTTAGCCAGTCCTGTATTGGCAGTTAAACCACCCGTCAAGTAGTCATGCATGATGATCGGTGCGCCCAATTCTTTAGCAAACTCTGCACGTTTATACATTTCTTCTGGAGTTGGCGCGGTGACGTTCAAGTAGTGACCTTTACGTTCTCCGGTTTCACGCTCAGCCTTTTGGCAAGCTTCCACCACGAATTCGAAACGATCACGCCAACGCATAAAAGGTTGACTGTTAACGTTTTCATCGTCCTTGGTCAGATCCAGACCACCACGCAGGCATTCGTATACAGCACGGCCATAATTTTTGGCAGACAGACCCAGTTTAGGTTTAATGGTACAACCTAACAGTGCGCGGCCATATTTGTTCAGACGATCGCGTTCCACTTGAATACCGGCTGGAGGTCCGCCGCAGGTTTTGACGTAAGCAATCGGGAAGCGAATATCTTCCAGACGCAGTGCACGAAGCGCTTTAAAACCAAACACGTTACCTACCAGCGAGGTTAACACGTTAACCACGGAGCCTTCTTCAAAAAGATCGATCGGGTAAGCTACGAATGCGTAGAAACAGGTGTCATCACCAGGCACGTCTTCAATCTTGTAGGCACGTCCTTTGTAGTAGTCCAAGTCGGTTAAAAGATCAGTCCACACTGTGGTCCATGTACCCGTTGAAGATTCTGCAGCTACTGCAGCAGCAACTTCTTCACGAGGTACACCGGCTTGTGGTGTAATTTTGAAACATGCCAGAAGATCGGTATCCAGCGGGGTATAATCAGGGGTCCAGTAAGTGTGTCTATATTCTTTTACACCAGCGTTATATATTTTTGCTGCCATAGTTTCTTCTCCAGTTAAGTTCCACTCGGCTCCAGTCAACAGCTTAGACAGAAAAGAGAGGATGTTGCGTTACAAACATGACTACTTGAATCTATGGAGTGAACTATAGCGTTAATTACCTATAAGAACAAATCAATAATTCTAATATTTATGATAAGGTTGTACTTATAATAAATTTACTGAGTTGATGTATGCTACATCTTACTTTACGGCAATTAAAAGTATTTGAGTCGGTCGCCAGACATTTGAGCTATTCCCGTGCAGCTGAGGAACTTCATCTGACCCAACCGGCTGTTTCCATGCAGATTAAGCAACTAGAAGGTAACATTAGTTTGCCGCTATTTGAGCAACTGGGTAAGCGAATCTATCTGACTGACGCGGGACGTGAGTTATATCAATATAGCCGTTCAATTTCCCAGCAATTAGCTGATATGGAGGTTGCGCTGGATGAACTGAAAGGTATGGAGCGGGGCAAGTTAAATATTTCTGTGGTAACAACTGCCAATTACTTTGCACCGCATTTATTGGCAAAGTTTTGCCAGCGTTATAAGGGTGTGACAGTCAGTTTAAATGTCTCTAACCGTGAAACCGTATTGAAACACCTCTCTGACAATTTAATAGACCTCGCAATCATGGGGCAGCCGCCTGAGGATCTCGATATTGATAGTGAATCGTTTATTGAAAATCCATTGGTCGTGATAGCGCCGCCGGATCATCCTTTGTGCAAAGAACAGCATATACCGGTTAAACGATTAGCCAAGGAAATTTTTTTGGTACGTGAATCAGGTTCAGGAACGCGCGGTGCCATGGAGCGTTTTTTTGCAACACATGAAGTCAAAATCAATAAAGGGATGGAAGCGGATACGACGGAAGCGATCAAACAAGCGGTTCAGGCGGGTATGGGACTAGGCATTATGTCGCAGCATACGGCAGAATTGGAACTTGAAACGAATCGTTTGAAGATCCTGGATGTGCAGGGATTTCCTATTATTCGTTATTGGCATGTGGTGAACAGGAAGAATAAGCGCTTATCCGGTGTTGCCAATGCTTTCAGAGAATTTTTGTTAATTTTGTTAAAAGAAGCTGCAGAATTGATGGCTAAATCAAAGAAATAGGAATTTCTCTGATGATAAGCCAAATGACTATTTAAAAAATGCGTCAGAGTATACCTACATATTGATGGATATAACTCTCTCAATCGGAATTTGTTCAATAGCATTTGAAATGACCCAGCCAGCGCTTCATACAAAGCATAGGGTTTATCTTCGCTAATGCGAGACAGGTTAGAGCGCGTCAGTTTTGCACTACCCAGGTGATAAAGACGGTAGGCTTGCGCAGAAACATTTTCCACGATATCACGCAAACCGATCCGGCCTGCCAGTTGTGCCATTGCAAGTGTCACAAACTGGGACCATCTGGATGCAGTATGGAAAGAACGGCCTGAATGATGCTGCTTTGCAGGCGTCTCAAACTTATGTCTCGGCACAAGTTTTAGTATTTGGGAAAAGGTTGTATTACAATGGGCCATGGCCTGATTCTCCTATCTGGTTCAACAAGTTATGCGAAAACTTATTATACCAATTAGGCCTGAATCGGGCCGCAGCACTTTCTCGTTACCGGGACAGCAGTGAAAAAAGTTACTAATAGATTGCGCTTTGATGCATCAACGGGTAATTTTTTTGCGACGCGCAGTGTAGCCCACCAAACCTAATCCGGCTAATAGCATCGCGTAGGTTTCTGGTTCTGGAACAGCGCTGATCGTATCAGTTACGACGTTGTCCTTATCTGCAATAGAGTTAACCGAAAATACCAAATCCCCACCCGTGAAAGAAAGACCTTCCCAGTTGACATACAGGTGATCCGAATCAAAGCTCAATGTAGGGGTACCCATTACACCCGTATTTGAAACCAGACTAAATGAACTGAATGAATTCAGCGTCGAGGATACGTCGCTAATAACGAAGCCATTAAATGCTGCAGATGAAAAGCTGCTGCTATCAGTGAAAGAAATGACGAATCCATCGCCGCCAAAATCGATTGTGCCATGACCATCGACAACATTAGCCACTTCCACGCCGGAATCGACTAGATAGTTTCCATTGGCTGCTGCAGCATAAGGCGTACTCAAGTCCGGGAAATAGTACTGGTAATTCACTGTTTGTCCATCAAATATCCCGGCATTTGCAATACTTACGCCTGAACCAAACCAAAGTGCCACAGAAACCGCTATCAATCGTAAAGAATTTCGCATCATTTAGCTCCTGAAAAGTTTAACGCACACCATGAACTACGAGACCGTAGAGTAGGGTGCATAATGCCTTAATTGTTTTCAATTAAATAGAGAAAAATGTCATGAAATTAATAAGATAAATGAACTAAAAATGCCCTGGGCATTAATAGTCTAAGTGAACCAGGAGACGGTGGGCTGAATGTCCTGTTTGTGAAGGGGTGTGCATTGAGGTGATTACCTAAGTAACTATATTCATTTGATAAACTTAGAGTGAATCAAATACGGAGCACACGGGGATCTTTGAGGTCATATGTCATAGACCATTTTAGTTATGAGCTAAACAACATTTGTTTTTAGAAGTACCCTGAATATGATTTTTGGGTATTGCAACCCTTTTCTTACTTTTCTTCTCTTCTCGAAAACGATTAATATTGATTTGGATCAATATTAATTTCAACCATAATTGGCAACATAAACGTACATCTGCAGCATGTTTGCTTCAGGTTTACTAAAATATAAGGGATAAAATGAAATTACTAGCATTAGTTACTATCGTTATGGTATTTGCATTGACAGCATGCAGCAAACCAACAGTTGATTCACCTGATCCAGGATCATATGGACAAACTATTAAACCAGACCATAAGGTTCCTGAAGAGCATCGAAATTAGTTTGATCTAATATTATAGAGTCAGCCATTAAACAGGGAGATTTCTCATGGTTACAAAGGCTGGAATGCAGAGATTCTAATCAATCTCTATTGAGAGCGGAGAATAAAAAGTATGGAGTTATATCGTTGGTTGTGCATGCCTGTATTAGGCATTTCGTATCAAGGAGTTATGGCTTCTCAGGCGCTTAATTCTAATCAGCGTCACGTTAGCGTTATAGAATTTAACTTTAAACGGCCTGCCATAATTCGCTGTATACAAGTTACTTTTGGTTATCAATCAAACAGGGAGCAGAGAGTATGATTAAGCTATTAAGAACCCTATTATGTATCGGTGTTTTTTCGCTTGGACTATTATCGACGGCAAATGCGACATTAGAAGTGCGTCTGGGCGGCAAAGCAGTATACGATATAGATCTTGATATTACTTGGTTGGCGGATGCCAATGCTGGGGCAGGCTCAGAGTATGATAATGGTATCAGTGCAACTGATGGTTACATGAATTGGTACGACGCCAATGCTTGGGCAGCAAGTATAAACATAGAAGGGGTTACTGGTTGGCGCTTACCAACAGCATTTAATTCGGATGGAAGTAGCATATGTTACGGATTTGATTGTACGGACAGCGAAATGGGGCATTTGTTCTATGTGCTATGTGGAACTAAGTGGTACAGCGCATAACTCTATCCTAACTAGTGGCGATCCTGATTTGTCGTTATTTTTAAACATACAAGGAACTATGGGGAGTATTTCCTACTGGTCAAGTACAGCACACTCTCCCGATACTAACTATTATGCCTTTTTAATGGCATATCCTGATCCTTTCTTCGCAGGCTACCAGAGTTACGTTGCTGTTTCGTTGGAGGAAACAGCCGCATGGGCAGTTCACGACGGCGATGTTGCTTTATTAGTACCAGAACCAGAAACTTACGCTATGTTGATGGCTGGTCTAGGCTTACTGGGCTTCATGGCACGTCGCAGAAAAGAAGCAATCGTGTAATTTAGACTTAGATTTAATCCAGAACGAGGGCTTGGTTTTCATTTTTGTTTCTCAAACAAGGCACCAAGTCCCGAATAAAGAATTCTTGCGCATCAAAATGAGTGCACCTCGAACTCGCCATTCATCAATCAGTTACACTCTCTTTCCCTCGCCTCTTAGCATGATATTTCTCCACCCATTTCAGCAGCCATTGCGGCGCATGTGCACGTTCCCATTCCCCTGCTGCATATTTATTCGCTTCTGACCAGGTGGGATAGGAATGGATGGTGCCTAGAATTTTGTTCAGGCCTAAGCCATGCTTCATGGCCAGTACAAATTCGGCGAGTAAATCGCTGGCGTGTGCGCCGGCTATGCTGACGCCCAGAATACGATCCTTACCTGGAACCGTCAGCACTTTAACAAAGCCCTGCGCCGCTTCGTCGGCAATCGCGCGATCTAGATCACTCAGATTGAAACGCGTCACCTCGAAGGCAATATTGCGTGCTTTGGCTTCATTTTCCGACAGCCCAACCCGCGCAACTTCCGGGTCGGTGAAAGTTGTCCATGGAATGACTGAATAATCGACTTTGAAGCGTTTGATATTACTAAATAGTGCATTGACCGAGGCATACCAGGCCTGGTGCGCGGCGGTGTGGGTGAATTGGTAGGGTCCGGCGACATCGCCGCAGGCATAGATGTTGGGATAAATGGTTTGTAGCCAGGCATTGGTTTCGATGGTGCGCTGCGGTGAAACCGGAATACCCAATTCTTCCAGCCCAAAACCTTCCGTGCGAGGTGCCCGGCCGGTGGCGCATAACAGTGCATCAAACGGCAGTTTGATTTTCTCTTTGTCAGTGCCGCGTACCGTCAAATATTGCACACTACCTTCTTTCTCGCAGCGTAGCGTTTCCGTTTGCGTCAGCAGGGTTACGCCATCCGCTTGCAATGCCGCTTTAACCAGCGCCACTGCATCCGCATCTTCGCGCGGCAAGCAATCACGACGCACGATTTGTGTGACTTGGCAGTCTAACCGGGCAAATGCTTGCGCCAACTCGCAGCCGATCGGTCCGCCGCCTAACACAATCAAGCGTTCCGGCCGTTCAGTCAGTGACCAAAGGGTATCGGAAGTGTAATAACGCACTGATTCCAGGCCTGGAATTTCAGGCACCACGGGGCGCGCACCGGTTGCGATGACGATGGCGCGCGTGGACAGTGTTTGCCCATTGACTTCCACCGACCAAGGCGAGGTTATTTTTGCTTTTCCTTGCAGCACTTCTACACCCAGCTGGGTATACCGCTCTATCGAATCATGCGGTTCGATTGATTTGATCACGCGCTGGACACGTGCCATCACATCCGAAAAATCATACTGAACGTTGGCCTGTGCAATACCCAGTGATTGGGCGTTTTTTGCCTGCTGCAAGAAAGTGGCGGTACGGATCAATGCTTTAGAGGGCACGCACCCGTAATTGAGGCAATCGCCTCCCATCTTGTGGCTTTCAATCAAGGTTACCTTGGCACGTGTTGCCGCTGCGATATACGTGCTCACCAATCCGGCAGCACCGGCACCGATTACGATCAGATTGCGGTCAAATTGGCGCGGCTTGGTCCAGAGCGCATATAAGCGGCGGGTTTTTGCCAGTCCGATACCCCAACGGGCCAGCCACGGAAAGAGCGCCAACACAACCAATGAAATAATCAAGGCCGGAGACATGACATCAGACAAGTGCGTGATCGCTGCCAATTGTGTGCCCGCATTCACATAGGCCGCGGTTCCAATGAACATGCCAACCAGACTGACCCAAAAGAAAGTAGTGCTGCGGAGGCTGGTTAATCCCATCAACAAATTGATGAGAAAGAATGGAAAAACAGGCACCAGGCGTAGGGAAAACAAATAAAAAACGCCATCCTGCTCAAGGCCCTTGTTGATGGTGTCCAGCCGATCGCCGAAACGGCGCTGCACGGCATCGCGCAATACATAACGTGCAGTCCAGAACGCCAGTGTTGCACCGATCGTGGCCGACAACAATACCACTGGCACACCGACCCATACTCCAAATATCGCGCCACCGGCAAGTGTCATAACCGTTGCGCCGGGGAATGACAGCGCCGCCATTACGATATAGACTGCCGCGAAAATGCCGGTCACAAAAAACGGCTCTGCCCGATAAGCTTGCTGTAATGCATTATGCTGGTCTTTGAGCGCTTCCAGCGTGAAAAAGCGCCCCAAGTCAAAACTGAAAAACAACCCAATCAACAAGCCAAGCAGAATCAGTAGCCACCAGCGGCGTTTCATGACTATCGCTTCATTTCACTGCACGAAGCGCCATACTGAAAACAACTATAACAGCGATGATGTTTCATGCTGACCGGTACTTTCAGACTCGCGGCCAGTGTTGCGCCCAGTACATAATCGGCATCATCATCCACCAATGTACACGCATAGACCTTACATTGACCTTCACTTTTCACGACCATGCGGCTGAATGCGCACATAAATTCCCGGCGCGTGGATTCGCTCTGGTAATCCACCATGCAACTGTGCGAAATCTGCGGCGCGGTGACTGTGATACCGGGTGGATGGAACTCAGGAAACTCGATGCGTGGCAGATTTTCCGGCAACCCTGCGCCGCGGAAAACTTCCGCAAAACATTTGGTTACTTTATTACCAGACAAACCCGGGATGGCTTGATTGGCCACCGAAACACTGAATCCCATGTCATGCAATGCACAGAGTCCATCCAGTGCCATTGAAAACATGCCATCGCCCCGGTTCTTGTCGTGCTGTTCCGCTGAAAAATGATCCAAGCTAACGCGAAAATACACAGCATTCGGCTGCTCACGCAGGGGGGTTAATTGCGGTAAACGTTTTATTAATGGTTCCGTGGCGTTGGTTAGCACCATGCAAGGACGAAATTGTAGTGCGTACTCCAGAATGTGGATCAAGTCTTTGTTAATAAAAGGCTCACCGCCGGTAAAAGAGAACTGTTTGACACCCAGTGTCAACGCTTCGTCGATGAATGGCTTGGCGTCGTCAAAACGCATCAGTTGCAAGCGGTCATCGCCGGGTTTGGAACCTTCCAGACAAAAAGGACAAGCCAGATTACAAGCGGTGCCGGTATGAAACCAGAGTTCTTCTAGCGCATGGGAACGAATAAAGCCGCGCGGTTTGTCATCGGGCGTGACATACCACAGCTTGGAGCGTGAACGATGTTCAGTCGATGGTGGTGTTGGTAAGACGTTGGCATTCATGTTCAACAGCACCCGCTTATCTGATCGCCTTGGGCCGCATCGTCAAATGGAATTCCCATGCCGCAGCCTGGGAAAATGCCAAAGTGCTGATCAAAGTTACCGTAAAAATCAAAATGTTTGACAAAGCGTGTGTCATGCAGCATGCGCCAGGTATTGCCGCACACCGGAAACTGTCTGCCGGTTTCGATGAAATGATGCTTATCCAGCCGAAAAGCATGATGATGATTCGGAATGGTGCCGCGATATACAACGGATTGCCCGTGATCTTCACAAGCCAGTTCCAGATCATGCAGTTTGAACAAGCGATAGGTCGCCGAATAAAAATGGATGTTGCCAGTTTTTTCCTCCAGTTCCGGGTTACTAATGTCAATGGGACGATCGTCAATCAAGCGCGGATCGGTGAAGCCGTGTTTGATTGACAATTGCAGAAAGTCATTCCAATACAATGCCCCACTCAAGCATTCGCCATACAGCACCGGATCATGGGCCAATGCTGCCGGAATGCGCCGATCGCTGTATACATCGGAGAAATACAGTTCCCCGCCGGGTTTCAAAACCCGGAAAGCTTCGCGCAACACAGCCGCTTTGTCCGGAGCCAGATTAATCACGCAGTTGGATACAATCACATCCACGCTGGCATCCGCCAAATCAAGCTCGTGCAATCGTTCGATATAACCGTGCAGGAAACGGACATTGCTGCGTTTGTAGCCAAAAGCCTTTTGGTGATATTTTTCATGCTGGCGTGCAACCGTCAGTTGCTCTTCAGTCATATCCACGCCGATTACTTGGCCTTTTTCCCCTACCAATTGGGATAGCACATATACGTCACGTCCTGCGCCGCAACCCAGATCCAGAATGGTCAGACCTTGTAGCAATTCGGGCAAAACCAAGCCACAGCCGTAATAACGGGTTTGCACGTCGGCATGCACGCGCGCCAGCAAAGGTTTTACAAAATGCGGCAAGCCTGTATCCGTGCAGCACGCATTGGTTTGCAAATCCTGGCTGCCCGTCAGCGTTTCGCCATAATATTTTTGAACAATCTCTTGCATGGTATTCCTTATTTTTGAGGATTAGCGTCATTATGTCATTCAAGAGCCAATTTTAGAATGATAACGTGAAGCCAATTCCTGCGGTGTGACGCCGCACATAAAATTCAAAGCTAGCCTGCGATTATGCCAGGTCCGCCGCCACCAGCCATCGCGTTGCCAGCGCCGTGGATCAATAAAAATCGGCTCGGGTAACGGTATAAACTTGCCAACCTGGCGCGCAGCGCGTACCAAAGGTACTTCTTCAAACAACGGCCAAGGCGCGTGACCACCTATCTGATGATAAACCGAACGCGCCATGAAAATTCCCTGATCGCCGTACGGCACACCTATTCGGCAACGCAAGGCAATCAGTGGTTCCAGGATAAACGCCGGCCAGGCACGCGGTGCGGCAAAGCGAAAACGGAAATAACCGCCGGTTGCGCCTTGGGCAATTGCTTTTGTCATTGCCGTCAATGGATCTGCTGATAGTTGCGCATCGGCATGTAAAAACCACAATACATCGCCTTTTGCCTGTGCCGCACCGGTTAGAAGCTGCTGCCCGCGGCACGGTTCGCTGACTATCCATTTTGCCGAAAATTGTGCACAAATTTTTGCACAAGATTCGCTGCTGGCAGCATCCACGACGAGGATTTCCCAAGGTTTGTGCGGTAATTTTTGCAATTGCGCGAGCAAACACGCCAGTTTTTCTTCGTCATGAAAACAAGGAATAATGACACTGAAATTAAGCATTGGCGATCTTCAGGGTGGAAAGGATATTTCTTGTCAATTCAAGCAGCACGCGGCGTGCTGGCCGTTGATCGTGTTTGAGTAAGTTAACCAGTTTTACAAAATCGCTGATTTCATCCACATCAGTGCCTTGTCCCAATGTTTTTACGGCTTGCTTTGCGCTACGGCAAGCATTGATGAGCGCGGCACCTAATTGATCGCTACTCCACGGCAAAGCCGATAAATCCGGCCATACACAACGATTGGCCATCAGCACAACGCCGCCATCCAGCGCCGGAATCAACACTGTATCTGCGTGCTGCAATGCTGCGCGTGCTGCGGCATAATTCGTTTCATTCAGTCCGGGAGAGTCGCTGCCAATAAATACCAATTGTTTCATTCCTTGCGCACGCAATGTTTGATCCAGTGCGTTCAAGCGTTGTCCCAGATTACCTGCTACCTGAGGGACAACCATCACTTGGGAAGAAATCGGTGCCGACAAAGCCTGTGCCCATTCAATATCCTCTTCACTGGCGGGTGCTATCACCACCGGTCCGGGCCAATTACAAGCATCTTCCAGCGCACAAGCCAATAATGCCTCAGCAACTTTTTGGGTCATTTCATTGCCTAAATTCGCTGCCAATCTTTGTTTGCCGATACCGGGTGCGGGCTTTTTGCAGACAAGAATTAAAGTGGCTTCATCCATTATTTTCATTTCATTTTAAGCGCAATCGATCAAGGATAAATGACTTTTATCCCGATTGGGTATGATCTAAAAAGTTTGAGGCGTTATAATACCGGCCAAAGAACCGAACAATCCGTTAAAAATTACGATATGTCACAACCATTATTTCAAAGAACACCATTACTTGACGGCGCCGATGTCAACTTGAAACGTGAAGAGATACGCACGTATTTTCACGCCACGCTGAATTGTTATGAGCAGCTTTTTGAAACACTGCGTAATGATGAAGCCTACTATAAAAAACCCATTTCACTCCGTCATCCTTTGATTTTTTATCTGGGACATACGGCTACATTTTTTGTCAACAAACTGATTCTCGCCGGACTCATTACCGAACGCATCAATCCCAGACTGGAATCGATTTTTGCTGTCGGTGTCGATGAAATGAGTTGGGATGATCTGGATAGCGCGCATTATGATTGGCCTGCCGTGGAAGAAGTGCGTGCCTATCGCAAAGCCATGCGCGCCGTGGTCGATAAATTGATTACCACGATGCCGCTGAGCTTGCCGATCTCCTGGGAAAATCCTTGGTGGCCGATTCTAATGGGAATTGAACATGAGCGCATCCATCTGGAAACTTCTTCCGTATTGATTCGCCAGCATGCGCTTGAATTTGTGCAACCGCACCCGAATTGGCAACCTTGCCGCAAATCCGGGACTGCACCATCCAATGAATTGATTCCGGTTGCAGCCGGCACTGTTACCATCGGCAAAAGCAAAACCGATCACTCGCATTATGGCTGGGATAACGAATACGGCTCGCACAGCGCGGATATCTCCGCGTTCCAAGCAAGCAAATATCTGGTCAGTAATCAGGAATTTTTACCTTTTGTAGTAGCCAATGGCTACCACACGGAGAGTTTTTGGCAGGAAGAAGGCCGTTCATGGAAAAAATTTACGCTGGCTGAACATCCCGCTTTCTGGGTAAAAAAAGACAGTGCCTGGTATTTGCGGGTGATGACCGAAGAAATGCCGATGCCGTGGGACTGGCCGGTCGAAGTCAATTACCACGAAGCGAAAGCGTTTTGTAATTGGAAAGCTGTCACTACCGGGCAACCCGTGCAGTTGCCGACGGAAGACGAATGGTACCGGTTGTACGATGCCGCTCAGTTATCCGAGGTGCCGCTCAACGCACCGGCTGTGGGGAATCTGCATCTGGACTATTATGCATCCAGCTGCCCGGTGACGGAATTTCCGCAAGGCGAATTTTTCGATATCGTTGGCAATGCCTGGCAATGGACCGAAACACCGACTTATCCGTTTGCCGGTTTTGACGTGCATACATTGTATGACGACTTCACTACGCCCACTTTTGATAACCAGCACAATCTCATTAAGGGCGGCTCCTGGGTTGCGTGCGGCAATGAAACACTGCATAGCGCACGCTATGCATTCCGCCGGCATTTCTTTCAGCACGCGGGATTCCGTTATGTTGTGACCGACACACCGGCGATTCTGCAAAGTTCCAACTATGAAACCGACAAACTGCTGTCGGAGTATGCTGAATTTCATTATGGAGATACCTATTTTGATGTGCCGAATTTCCCCAAAGCCTTGGCTGAAATTGCTATCGCTGCGATGGGTAACCGGCCGAAACGCACGGCGCTGGATTTGGGTTGCGCCTCCGGCCGCTCTACGTTTGAATTGGCGCATGCTTTCGATCATGTTACCGGCATTGATTTTTCCGCGCGCTTCATTGGTCAAGGCGTGCAATTGGTGCAACAAGGCATATTGCGCTACACGCTGATAGACGAAGGCGAACTGGTATCCTACAAAGAACGCACACTGACTAACTTGGGGCTGGATGCGATCAAACATAAAGTCGAGTTTTTCCAGGGCGATGCGTGCAACCTGAAACCTATTTTCACCGGTTACGACCTGATTCTTGCCGCCAACCTGATCGATCGCTTGTACGATCCAGCCAAACTGCTCAACAGCATTCACACGCGCATCAATAGCGGCGGTTTGCTGATGATCACATCGCCTTACACCTGGTTGGCCGAGCACACGAAGAAAGATGCCTGGGTCGGCGGATTCAAACGCGACGGGGAGAATTTCACCACCTTGGACGGTCTGAAAGAAATCCTTGGCAGTCACTTTCGCTTGATTCAAGGCCCGCAAGCCGTACCATTTGTCATTCGCGAAACCAAGCGTAAATTCCAGCATACGCTGTCAGAAGTCACGATCTGGGAGAAAATTGCTTGAGTAGTGGCTTTGATTTTGACCACGAAATCAACCGCGAAGGTACTCACAGCGTCAAGTATGATGGGCGGCAAAACATGTTTGGCAAAAGTGACGTCATTCCGGTGTGGGTGGCCGACATGGATTTTGCCGCGCCGCCCGCAGTCACCCGGGCACTGGCAGAACGCGCCGCCCACCCGATTTATGGCTACACGCTTTTTCCGGATAGTTTGTATGATGCCCTGATCGGCTGGATGCAGCGGCGCCACGGCTGGAGCATACAGCGCGATTGGATCATCCTGTGTCCCGGCGTGGTTCCCTCTATTAATGCCGCGGTGATGGCGTTTACGCAACCCGGCGAATCCGTCATCATCCAACCGCCGGTGTATTTCCCATTTTTTTCCGCCATCACCCAAGCCGGCAGAAAATTGATCCAAAATCCGCTGCATCTGGAAAATGGCCGCTACACCATCGATTTTGACCATCTGGAACACTGTGCCAAGGAAGCGAAACTGCTATTGCTTTGCTCGCCACATAACCCGGTCGGTCGAGTCTGGCAACCCGCTGAACTGGAGCGGCTATTGGATATTGCCGCAAAACATAATCTGATCATTTTTTCCGATGAAATTCATGCCGACTTGATTTACCCCGGCAATCAACACCACACACTGGCCATTTTCCCGGAACACGCTGCAAAAATCATCACCGCTGTCGCGCCGAGCAAAACCTTCAACATTCCCGGATTGAACCTGTCCGCGCTGATTATTCCCGACCAATCCACCCGCAATGCCGTCACGCAAGTGTTTAACACGCTGCATATCAGCGCATCCAACCCGTTCAGCATCGCCGCTTTTGAAGCCGCCTACCGTGAAGGCGAAGCCTGGCTGGAAGAGCTATTGATTTATCTGCGCGATACGCGCGATTGCGTGGAAAACTTCTTGGTCGAACATTTGCCGGAAATCAAAGTCATCAAAGCCGAAGGCACGTACTTATTATGGCTGGATTGCCGGGCTTGGAATAGGACCGACGCGCAACTCAAACATTTTTTCATCCATGAAGCGGGAATCGGTATGAGTCCAGGCATTCTGTTCGGTTCGGAAGGTAGCGGGTTTATGCGGTTAAATATTGGTGCGCCGAGGAAGATGGTTTTATCGGTTATGCAAAATATCGAACGAGCTTGGTACAATAAAAAATAGCCCAAATGTTAAATTTCTTTTCGTTCAATTCAATCGCGCGCATGCAAATTATAAGACTTAACAATAACAACTTGCCATGATGACACCTAAGTCAATCAATTATCTTAAAACATAAGTGAATACAATGAACAATTCTGTATTAGATCTCATTGATGGTGTAATGTATTGCGTCATTTCGGACATCTAATAGTAGCTGGATGTTTAGAGTGAACATTACACAATGAGATTGAAAGTTTTTATAGCATTGCTAATTGTTATCTTGGTCAGTTGGTGCACAACCAGAGATGAGCACATCGCCGAATGCGAATGGGAGACTGAACGCGCTTTAGTTTCTTATTCGCAACTCGATAGAGATGCTGCAAAACAAAATCTCTTCGGAATGTGCATGAAAGTAAATGGATTTGTCCGCGACTCAAAGGGTCAGTGGGTTTACCACCTTTTTGCTTACTGATATTTTCACGATGAAGCACTTAATCGAATTAGCAACCGCATTCCGCAAAGCGATTGAAGCATGCCCCAGGAGTAGATTGCCAATTACCTTTTCAAATTTCCCACGTGGGTCGTGCGGAGACGTAACGCTTTTACTCGGTGCGTTTCTAATTGAGCAAGGTTATGAGCCGTTTCATTACTTGCTTGGCGAACACGGTACATCTTCACATGCATGGTTGCAGCGCGGTAAGCTTGTCATTGATATTACGGCTGACCAGTTTTCTGATTGTGATTGCTCAGTTATCGTTTCAGATAGCTCGGAGTGGCATCTCCAGTTGAATGGCAAACAGCAACACATCGCTGATTATCACGTCTTTGGTGATCCTACGAAAACCATTCTTGGAGGCGCATACTCATTAATCATCTCCAACCTGGCGACAAAATGACACTCAGTTTATTACTCTATCAGTCCGGTAGGTTTGGATGACAAAAGGAATCCCGGTATTCTAGTTTTACAGATCAGTTGTCATGTCCTGACGGTGTTACTTCCTGAGGCACACTTAAAGATTTCTCCGAACCGGAATCAAAGAGCTGCGGTTCAGCGAGCCAGAATCCTTGTACGTAATCGATACCCATATTTTCCAAAAGCTGAAATGTCTGAGCATTTTCGACCCATCCGGCGATGGTTTTGAGCCGCATGACATGTCCGATGTGGTTGATCGATTCGACCATCGCATGATCAATTGGATCGGTGGCCATATCCTTGATCAGCCGTCCGTCGATTTTCAGATAATCCAGCGGGAAGTTTTTCAAATAGCCGAATGACGATACGCCGCCACCGAAATTGTCGATGGAGATACGGCAGCCCAGTTCCTTGAGGGTTGAAATAAAATGCATGACATGCTTTAAATCAGCCAGTGCAATATGTTCGGTGATTTCAAAACAGATATTGGCAGGATTTATTTTGCTGGCTTTGATGCTGTCCACTGTGAAATTGAGAAAATCCGTATTTCCGAGCGCCTGTGCGGACAAGTTAATGGTGTAAACGGCATTGGATGGCTGGCGAGCGTGTGCCTTGAGCAACTTGAATAATTGTTGTATTACCCAGCGATCGATCATCAGCATCTGATCATGCCGTTCGGCAGAGGGAAGGAACGCGCCCGGCATGATCAATTGGCCGCGCTCATCCTTCAGGCGCAGCAAGATCTCGCCATGTTCCTCCAAGCCATTTTTTCCGGAGATCGCCCGGATCGGTTGAAAATACAAATATAGTCGCTGATCGGCGATGGCCTGTTGAATACGCGGCAGCCACTGCATTGCACCCGGTTTTTGTTGCTTATCAGCCGCTTGATACACATGAACGTGGTTCCGACCTTGATCTTTGGCCTCATAACAAGCGCTATCGGCTGCATTTAGTGCATGGGCAAGACCTTCATTCGCGTGGGTGATGGGAAACAATCCAATGCTGACACCAATCGTGAAAGTCTTGTTTTGATAGTGATAGCAAAAGTTCTGCACCAGTTCACGCAAGGTCTGCGCAACTTGTAATGCTTCATTTTGCGGGCAATGTTCCAGAATAATGCCAAATTCATCGCCGCCGAGACGTGCCAGCGTATCCCGTGTACGCAACTTGGATTGGAACAAAACTGTTACCTGGCGCAACAATTCATCTCCGGCGCTATGCCCGCAGGAGTCATTGATAATTTTAAACTGATCTAGGTCGAGATACAGCAGCGCATGCGTGTCATTTTTGCGCGTCGATGCCAGGATTTTGCTGAGGCGGGCCTCAAATTCCTTGCGATTCAATAGACCGGTCAGCGAATCATGCGTTGCCTGGTAGGCGAGTTTTTGCGTTATCTTGCGTTGTTCTGTGACATCCCGGAAGGTTATTACAGTTCCAATCACATGTTCTTGCTCATTTTGAATCGGCGCTACGGAATAATCGATGATCCATTCTTGCTTGTCCTTACGGAGCAGCAGGCATTCGCGATGGCCTTTGATGTTCCCGGGTTTATTTGAGTGGCCATCGAGCGGGTTTTCAACAGGCTCACGGGTGGTTGTATCCAGAATGTTAAAAACGTCCTGCAGCGGTGTACCATTTGCTTCCTGGTTGTGCCAGCCGGTGAATATTTTCGCGACCGGATTGAGATAGGTTATTTTTCCGCTGGAATCGGTGGTGATCACCGCATCCACGATACTGGCTAAAGTGACTTGAAAGAGCTCCTTTTCATGGTACAAGACATCATTAGCTAAGGCGAGCGCTTCCGTGCGTTCCATTACCCGTTGTTCCAATTGCTCTTTGACAGTTTGCAATGCTTGCTGCGAGCGATCCTTTTCTTCGATTTGTGTTTGTAACACCCGATTAATCGTATTCTGGCGATCCTTGGCTTGGATCAGGCGTTTTAGCAGGTCGAAATTTTCGAAGCGGAACTTAAGAGAATCCGAGACGGTATGGTGCAGCCGATGCGAAATGCTTCCCATCGCGAAAACGAAAAGCAGATAAGTAAGCGCGAGGATGAGATGAATGTCACTTTCATGCGTGATGACCTGATAAGTGAAAGGCAGGACAACGGGTATTGAGAAGGCTAAAAAGGCCCACTTGTACGACGATAATGTGGCCATTGCACCCGCAACCATGCCGCCGAGCAGGTAGGCGAGAAATAACTGGTGCATTGCGCTGCCGCTTACAAAAAGTATGCTTCCAGCGAGGCCCCAAAGTATTCCCGACAACAATGTGCCGATTAAAAACCGGCGCCTCCAGACAGGTGATTCGGTAATAGCCGGTTTTTTTTGGAAATAAGATTTGACTAGCAGAAATCGGGCGAAAGTAAGCAGATAGATGGCCGCCAGCCAACTCACCAGCCAGACTTTTGCAACAAGATTCCAGAAAACAAAAGTAAGTGCTGCGGCAATGATCAGTGAAACAATGAGTGCTATAGGGGCTTGCTGGTACAGCAGTTTTATCTGTTCAGCCAGCAGTTCGGCAGCGTGATTGGATTGCTGAAACCGGGAATCCATTGTGCGGTGATTGAATTTCGATCCCATGTAATCATTTTTCATCGCGGACAAATTACGTAAATTGTACGCTCCTTGCCAGAGAATTTTTCAATTAACCGGAGATTGTTTATCAGACATAAAGAAGCATATAATTCATTTTCAATGAGTTGAAGCGTGAAAGTAGGGTGCAATTTGCTCCGGTGACAATGCTGTGCTTGAGTCGAAGCTGGGAAATATTCATTTCTTGAGGCATCAGATAATTCTGACTAACAATCAATAAATTATACTTAAAATTTTTTGTAAGTAAAGTAAGCTGCCGCGTGTGTTGACCTGCTGAGATAATCAATGCGCGCAATTGATCAATAAAATTACGGGAGTGAGTCTATTAATACGCAACGTATAGCGGCGTGTTTTTTTCATCGAGGTTTTATTTATTACATTGGCTTCTTTCTGTTTACTGCTTCAATGCCGGTATTAGGTGCTGGGATCGCTGTGATGGAACAGAGTGTCAAGGAATTAGGGCAGGCCTTTTCCGGGGCACCAACCAATATTGACGACGGCAGTATGGTGTTCTTTAATCCGGGCGCGATGAGTCATGTGCGCGACAAGCTGGTTTCGGTAGCCGGATATGTCATTGCACCTTCCGCGACTTTCCAGAATAGTACGTCACATTTGAGCCCGGCGTTGGGCGGTGCGCCGTTAAAAGGCGGTAATGGCGGAGACTCCGGCAATTTAGCTTTTATTCCCAATATTTATTATGTACAGGAGCTGACAAAACGGGTGGCTTTCGGTTTCGGTTTTAATACCCCCTTTGGCACGAGCAACAGCTATCAATCCGATTGGAAAGGGCGCTATCAGGCCATCGATTCGGAAATTATGACGACTAACCTTAATCCATCGCTATCTTTCAAGGTAACCGAAAGGTTTTCGGTTGGCGCTGGTTTCAACGTGCAGTACCTGAAATCCAGATTGACCAACGCCGTAGATTTTGGAACAGCCTGCTTGCAGGCACTACAAAATACTGCGACTTGTGCCAATCAAGGACTCCTGCCGCAAGCCGCAGACGGACATGCCTCACTCAAAGGTGATAGTGTTGGGTTTGGCTACAACTTTGGCGCCTTCTATGCGCTGAATCAAGATACTCGATTCGGGGTTAGTTATCGCTCCAGAATTGCGCATGATGTGCACAGCAATGCAAATTTTTTCGTGCCGAGTAATGCCATGATATTGACAGGAAGAGGGAGTATCGATACCAATGTACTTACCTCAATAACACTGCCCGATAATGTTCTGTTTGGTTTCTCGCATCGTTTTAACCCCCGCTGGGCTTTCTCCGCAGATGCGTTGTGGACACATTGGAGTCTTATCAAGGAGCTGAGAACAAATTTTTCTTCGCCGCAACCCGATGATGTACAAAACCTGAAATGGAACGATACTTGGCGCTATGCGGTGGGCGTCAATTATTTCTCAGAAACCAGCAAATGGATATTCCGCACCGGATTTGCCTACGATCAAACGCCTGTTCCGGATGCGCAGCATAGGTCAGCGCGTGTTCCTGATAACAGTCGTTATTGGTTAACGGCTGGGTTTACTTATGCGCTGTTAAAAAATGTGAATATCCACGGTGCTTACGCACACTTATTTATGAATGATTCGGCGATTAATAACCGAGGATCAACTGCTGGTTTTCTCGTTGGGCAATATTCTGAACAAATCAATATCGGTGGTCTTCAACTGGATTGGCGTTTCTGAGCTAACCAACCACGCCGCAGAAATACATAATCTTCATTAAAACTAATACGTTTAATCACTATGAGACTGAAAGCATCTTGATTCGGAATCAGGTTGGAGCTTTCTTTTCTTATCTTTTATTTCTACGTCGACTTGTTTAGCAAGATGGGATTAATAAGCGAAATGACGTCTCTTGCGGCCGGTCGGGAAAAATTTTATGAATTTCTGATCATTTGTCAGCGTGTTTGACATTTCATCTGACTTTCAGTACTTTCATCTGCAATGAAGAGTACGTTTATTTTTCTTATACGCCTCCGGACACATTGACTGTATTGTCGGGAATAGCGCCGTGAGTGAGGTGCACCTGCCTGTCCTTAGGCACCTTCAATTAACCTTGACCGGATAAACCACAGGAGATTTGATCATGAGTAATATGCTACGAAGCCCCAGCGTAGGCCCCATCGTAGGTCACACGACAAGCACTTCCACCCGTATCTGGATGCGTGGGTCTGATGAGGCACCTGGACGTACTGTCGGCGTTGCTGCCCTGTATGATGCCAAGGGCACCTACATTACCAAGTCAGCCTGTTATCTGCGCCTTCACCGAGAATATGATCGCACAGGCGTCGTGGATTTCACCAAGCTCAAGCCCAATACGACCTACAGCGTCAGAGTCGGCTCACTCACGCTCGACAGCACCGATGATATGGCGAACGTCGAGGATGAAGAATTGTTGAAGAAGCTCCCTAAAGCAGAAGCCTTATGTGGCGACCTGGAACAATTGATTCCTGAGGAAAGCGTAGCCACGTTCACAACTTACCAGGACACCGGCGACAAAGGCCTATCCTTTATTTTCGGCTCCTGCCGCTACCCTGGACTCCTTTGGGCTGCAAAAAAGGCGGATCGCATCTTCGGCTCTATTCACGAGAAGTTTCAATCCGAGAGTGCACCGCAATTCCTCCTGATGGTCGGCGACCAGATTTATGCGGATAAAATACATCGTCAGATTCCACTTGAGCGAGCCGACACTCCGTCAGAATTTCACGAACGCTACGTGACGGCATTAAGCTCGCCGAATATGCGCGCCCTGCTTCGCTCAGTACCCTCCTATATGATTCTCGACGATCACGAAATCGAGGATAACTGGGTCAAGGGCCGAATGGACAGAGACGCGGACAAAAGACTTCTGTTCCAGACCGCGATTTCTGCCTACATGAGCTACCAATGGCTGCACTGTCCAAGAAATTACGGCCCTCGGGGCGAAGTTCAAGACGCCGATGGCGATAAGCTGTTTTACTCATTCGAGTGCAATGGCTACCCGTTTTTTGTTATGGATAGCCGCACCCAACGTATCCGTGATGACAAAGATTATGTTCTCGAAGACAACCACCTCCTAGGTTACCCTGCCAAGCCGAGTGCGCCAAATTATCAAGGCCAGATCGACATTCTATGCGCTTGGCTCCTGTCACAGCAGAAGAAGATCGGTGATAGCCCGAAGTTCATTGTATCTCCAAGCATCTTCGTTCCAAACGGAGTCGAAACAGCCGGTACCGGCGAGCGCAGCCGTCGCAAGAAATGCGAAGACGATTCGTGGGCAGCATTTCCTGAGACACGCCGCCAATTGCTGCAAGCTATTGTTAGCGGAAACATCCAGAATGTCGTTTTCCTGAGTGGCGACGTGCATTGTTCCAACCTCGCAAAGATTACCTTCACCCACAAAACTACCGGCCACCTTCCGCTTCGTGCGTTCTGCATCACGTCCTCCGCGTTCTATTGGCCCTGGGCCTTTGCGGATGGTGATCCACTGTCTTTCGTGCACGATTCCAAGCTGGAGGGCGATGACTTCGACGTCAACGACGATGTCGTCATGAGCTACAAGGCCTACGGTTTTGAGCAGGATGATAATTTCACACGCATCGATATCGCCGGCAAGGAGATTGTCGTGCAAAACTACGATAGAGACGGCAAGGCTCTTGGCAGCAAGACAAGAGTAACATTGGCCTAGCTGTGCTTAAAGATGCCCGATAATTTACTTCAGCGGGCCGTCAGGAAACTAAGTCTTTTGATGGCCCGATGAACCCAAACTTGATGTGAAAAGTAATCTGCAAGGAGCACATTTTGTGCGCGCGTAACGCTCCGATATCTTTCCCCTTTACATGCTTCCCCAACGCATAGACCTAGCGGAATTTGACTGATATGGCTATGGGTGGCGGGGAAAAATGAACTGGGAATCTGAGTGCTAATGAGCTAAGAGATGTTTTTAGTTTAGGATATAACACTATTTAATTAAATAGGCTCTAGACTAGGAGATACAATCTGTTAGTCTAGTAAGATGTTAAGAAACAGTAAATTAAGCGATTATTACATTAGAAAAATAATTCAATGCTTTTGCATTGATATACCCGCCAGCAAAGCAGCTCTGCTGTTAGGTA
>CAMCBD010000015.1 GCA_945872825.1 Nitrosomonas ureae | reverse complement strand
GTTAACCGGCAATTTGTAGCAATCCAGCCAAATCAATTGTGGGTTGCAGACATTACCTTTGTTGCAACGTGGATGGGATTTGTCTATGTGGCTTTTATCACCGATGTTTTTTCCCGGTATATTGTTGGCTGGCGAGTGAGTCGTTCATTGCGAACGGATCTGGTACTGGATGCATTGGAACAGGCGCGCTATGGACACGGCGGGAAACCTCAGGATTGATACATCATAGCGATCGAGGTAGCCAATATTTGTCGATTCGCTATACTGAACGTTTGGCGCAGGCAAATATTGACGCCTCCGTCGGCAGCATCGGAGATTCTTATGACAATGCCATGGCCGAGACCATCAATGGTTTGTACAAGACCGAAGTCATACGGCATCGCGGTCCTTGGCGCAGTATCGAAGAAGTAGAGTTTGCTACATTGGAATGGGTGGATTGGTTCAACAATCGAAGACTGCTGGATGCAATCGGATATGTCCCACCGGCAGAATTTGAAAAGGCGTATTATCGCCAACAGGAAGAGTCAGCTCATGCAGCTTGACTCAAGAAAACATGTCTCCGGAAAAACCGGGGCGATTCAGTTCAGCGTTTGCTAATTCGCATGAATTTGAACATTTATAGGGTTCCCAAGCGTTTTGCAGGACCGACTTCTTAGCAATTTATCTACTCAGCCAAGCCAAGACCGACTTGTCGGCACTCGACCTTAAGCGGCAGTTGGGCGTGAGTTACCCCACGGCTTGGCTGATTCAGCAGAAGCTGATGCAGGCGATGGTGGAACGGGATGCCAAGTACACGCTGTGTGGTAATGTCCAAGCGGATGACGCTTACCTTGGCGGAGAATTGGCTGGCGGCAAGGCAGGCCGGGGTTCCGAGAACAAGGTGCCTTTTGTGGCGGCCATCTCGCTCAGTGCCGAAGGCCGTCCCCTGTGTATTAAAATGGCACTGGTTCCTGGTTTTACGCGCAAAGCGGTTTCCGACTGGGCTAACGCTAATCTCGCGCCAGGTTGTATAGTCACTTTCGATGGATTGGGCTGTTTTGCCGGGGTTACTGATGCAGGCTGCCAACACCGGGAAATCATCGCGGACGGTCGCAAGCCTAAGGATTTGCCAGAATTCAACTGGATCAATACGGTTTTTGGCAGCCTCAAAACCAGCCTGGGTGGCGCTTATCATGCATTCCATTTCGCCAAATACGGAACCCGTTACCTCGGTGCGTTTGTTTATCGTTTCAACCGGCGCTTCTACCTTGAAGCGCTCCCTCTACGTCTGTTCGCCGCCGCAGCCACTACCGGGCCTCGCTCGGCACGTTGGCTTCGGCAAGCTGAAGAATCTTTCTAATCAGGAAATTTTAATGATTCAAAAACAAAAAGACCACCGCTTTGGGTGGTCTTTTTGTCTCATATTTTGAGAGATTATTATTAATTAGTCTTAATCTTGATTATTAATGCCCTGGTTTGCTTTTACCACCGAAAGGACGTGGATCCTGTCCTTCTTTCAGGCATTCTCCATTACCACCTACTCCAAATTCACACTCACCAGTAGCATTGGGATCACCCATATCGGCATTTGAACAAGCTGCTAGAAATACTACTAAAGTTGCAGCAAAAATTGATAATTTCATCACTTAAAATTCCTTTTTTTAAATTGATCATCATTTCTTCATGAGGTTTGAGTATATAACGGAACTGATCAAATACTCAAGCGCATAGCCTAGCCGTATTATTCCAGTTTATGTTTACAATCTCTAACAACCGCGAAGAATCTCAATCAGATGGTTGCCATACTTATCGAGTTTGCGCGCACCGATACCGGTTACCAGGCGCAACTCATCTTCCGTTTGCGGGCATAAACGCACTAGCTCGTGCAAGGTAGTATCGTGAAAAATCACATAGGCCGGCACCCCATGTTCCTTGGCTGTTTTTGCGCGCCATAAGCGCAACTGCTCCCACAAGTAACGCTCTGCTGAATCCAGCGGCACCAGATCATCAGTTTGCCGCTTCCCGGCCGATCGCTCAGGCTTTGTTTGCAGCCGCAAAAACACGGTCTGTTGTCCTTTCAACACCGCACGGCTTGCTTCGATCAGTTGCAAGGCGCCATGACCTTCACTATCCGTCGTCAATAAGCCAAGTGCCACAATCTGGCGGAATACCGCGCGCCAGGTTCGCTCAGGCAGATTTTTACCGATACCAAACGTACTGATTCTATCGTGATGCCATTGTTTGACACGCTCAGTCAGATTACCTCGCAACACATCAATTAAGTGCCCCGCACCAAAATTCTGTCCGGTCCGGTAAACACAGGACAACGCTTTCTGCACTTCTACCGTGGCATCCCAGACTTGCGGGGGATTTAAGCAGACATCACAGTTCCCACAAGGTGCCGTATCGGTCGTCTCACCAAAATAACTTAACAAGCGTAAACGGCGACAAGTGGTTGTTTCGCACAGCGACAGCATGGCTTCCAACTTCTGGGCGGCAACTTGCTTAAATTTTAATTGCGCCTGAGATTCCTCAATCATGCGCCGTTGCTGTATGACATCACCGAGGCCGTAGACCATCCAAGCATTGGCCGCTTGTCCGTCACGGCCAGCACGGCCGGTTTCCTGATAGTAACCTTCAATACTCTTAGGTAAATCCAGATGCGCAACAAAACGCACATCTGGCTTATCGATTCCCATACCGAACGCAATCGTGGCGACCATGACGATGCCTTCCTCGCGCAGAAATTTTTCCTGATTCTGACTCCGCTCCTGCATGTTCATACCGGCGTGATAAGCCACTGCGCGCATGCCATGATCGACTAGCCATGCAGCTGTTTCCTCCACTTTCTTACGAGATAAACAATAAACAATACCCGCATCGCCTGGATGTTCCGCTTGTATAAACGCCAATAACTGTGACCGGCTATTGGTTTTATCGATAATTTGATAGCGGATATTCGGGCGATCAAAGCTGGAAACAAATACTCTGGCCACATCCAACCCCAGTCGCTCAATAATCTCTTTCCGGGTTTCCATGTCAGCCGTTGCTGTTAAAGCAATACGAGGCACTTTGGGAAAGCGCTCATGCAATACTGACAATTGACTGTATTCCAGACGAAAATCATGCCCCCATTGCGACACGCAATGTGCCTCATCAATCGCAAATAATGCAATCGGAATGCGTGTAATCAGATTCAAGAACCGCGCAGTCAGCAGGCGCTCCGGTGCAACGTACAACAAGTCATACTCACCTGCCAGCAGCTTCTGCTCGACTTGGGTGGCTTCCTGCTGTGACAATGAAGAATTCAGAACCGCCGCGCGTACCCCGATTTCATGCAGCGCAGCCACCTGATTCTGCATTAATGCAATCAATGGAGAAACAACGATGGCAGCACCATCGCGCAGCAAAGCAGGAATCTGATAGCACAACGATTTGCCCCCGCCTGTCGGCATCAACACGAGACAATCGCCACCATTACCGAGATGTGCAATGACTTCTGCTTGTTGCCCGCGAAAAGCGGGGTAACCAAAAACTTCTTTGAGTAGGCTAAGCGCTTTGGACATTCAAGATACAACTACTGCAAATTCTCAATTTTCTTCAAGCTCAAGAACCATTTTCCTGGTTTTAGATAAAAACAAAACTACGCTTCCGGTCATTACTACATACCGCTGTTGATTGAATGCCCAGTATCGTAATTTAACGAATCGTAAAGACTTACCTTATGATAATACAGTAGAATACATACCCTGGCACTTACAAGTTTATATTCAATTGGCCTGTTTGATAGCAATCGCTCTTATCGTTTCAAAATATTCATTGTGTTGTGCTGGTATAATTCTATCTAAATGTATCTTTATTTATAAAATTTGTAACGCTAGTCTGGAGAGAGAAAAATGGTGGTAGCTGATGTTTTGAAATTGATTCAAGACAATGAAGTCAAATTTGTTGATTTACGTTTTACAGATACGAATGGTAAAGAACACCATGTTACCGTACCTGCACATACCTTTGATGCCGACAAATTTGAAGATGGCCATCCCTTTGACGGTTCGTCGATAGACGGTTGGAAAAGCATTCAAGCATCCGATATGTTATTGATACCCGATCCTGATACCGCCAATATGGATCCGTTCATGGACGAGCCGACACTCCTGATCACCTGCGATGTGGTCGAACCGGCTGACGGAAAAGGATATATCCGGGATCCGCGTTCATTAGCCAAACGAGCGGAAATTTACTTAAAGTCAACGGGGATCGGTGATGTTGCTTATTTCGGACCTGAACCTGAATTTTTCATTTTTGACTCCGTTCGTTGGCATACCGATATGTCGGGCTGTTCGGTTAAAATTGCATCTGAGGAAGCAGCTTGGAGTTCGGCCATTAAATACGAAAGCGGCAATATTGGCCATCGTCCAGCCGTAAAGGGCGGTTACTTTCCCGTACCCCCCGTCGATTCCTTACAAGATATTCGCTCCGCCATGTGCCTTACCTTGGAAGAAATGGGTATCGGTGTAGAAGTTCATCACCATGAAGTAGCTACTGCAGGACAATGCGAAATTGGCACACGCTTCAATAGCCTGGTTAAGCGCGCGGATTGGAACCAAATACTTAAATATGTCGTACACAATGTCGCACATTCGTATGGCAAAACGGCAACTTTCATGCCTAAACCCATCGTCGGCGATAACGGTTCAGGTATGCATGTCCATCAATCTATCTGGAAAGATGGCAAGAATTTGTTTTCTGGCAATGGCTACGCCGGCTTATCAGAAATAGCGCTATTCTATATTGGCGGTATCCTGAAGCATGCCAAAGCGCTCAATGCCATCACCAATCCCAGCACTAACTCCTATAAACGGTTGGTTGCTGGATTTGAGGCGCCGGTCAACCTTGCTTATTCTGCAAGTAACCGCTCGGCTGCAATCCGTATTCCGCACACCAGCAGCCCCAAAGGACGCCGTATCGAAGTACGTTTTCCTGATCCAACAGCGAATCCATACTTGGCATTTACCGCACTGATGATGGCGGGTCTGGATGGTATCCAGAATAAGATACACCCCGGCGACCCAATGGATAAAAATCTTTATGATCTACCGCCGGAAGAAGCTGCCAAAGTACCCAATTCTTGCGCTTCATTAGATGAGGCTTTGGAATGCTTGGATAAAGACCGTGATTTTCTAATCCGTGGTGGTGTATTTTCTAATGATATGATTGATGCGTTCATTCATCTTAAGATGAATGAAGTGACATTACTGCGCATGACTACGCATCCGATTGAATTCGACCTTTATTACAGCCTATAGCCTGGAATAAACTCGGCGTCCATCTGGAAGACGATGAGTGGCCAACGCAATAAATAGCCGCAGTTGCTCGAGATTAGTAATCGTAGCGAAGGAGAGCTATTCTGAGATAGATTTTTTAATCATTTGAGACGAATAGCTCCCCTATTTAGTGATAATGATTGGGAAACATGACTAAATTGGTTTTTTGTAGTAGGTTATCCTATTCTCGGATAGCCTTCTAGAATCAACAAGATAATTTAATTTTTCAATTAGGAGCAGATCAATTGCAGTAATAAGTAGGATTTTTTGGCTCTTTTTTTTCCTTGCATTAAAGAAATCATTGATAGACTAATCAAATAGTTGCATTTTTATCGGGATTCTTCTAGAAAAATATGAAAACCAGAACATTGCTTATTCTGTTAGCTCTAATCTTGTTGAGCAATTTACCCAAGGCTATTGCAGGAACAGACATATACAAACATGTGGATAAAGACGGCAACATTACCTTTACCAATCGTCCAATTAATAATGCGCAGAAATTCTCTGTCGCCTCTTATTCCCGGAATACTGAGGGATTACAACCCAACTCTCCCCGGGTAAAAGATCCGACACAGAAAGAACGCGATGCCATGCGTCGCCAGATCCTGAAAAAAGAATTAGTAGCGGAAGAAAAGCTTTTTATCGATACACAAAATTTCCTGGAGCAGATCAGTAATCCGCACGAATCAAACACTCATCAGGAAAAGGCCGTACAGCTAAGAAACAAGCTATTCTTACATCAAAGAAATATATACGCATTAAGAAAAGAGCTCGCTCGATAGATAGATAAGCTGAGAATCACAAACGATTAGAACGGTGAATCATGAAAAGAAGGGAAAACGCCAGAATTGAAGAACAGCGTGAGCAAATGCAAAGTAAAATTTCTGAAGAAGAAAATCGACTGAATGAAGTAAAAAATGAATACAAAGACGGCATTCCCGATCGTTTAGGCAGTGAACGAAACTATCAGAGATACCTTAATCGCGTGGAGCGGTTACGGGAAGAAATCAATGTGCGTGAAAAAAACCTGAATATGCTGAGGAATGAATTCGAGAAATTGCCGGGTAAAAGCAATTAACCCGGAAAAGATCATCGCCCGTATTCACACGGTAAGCTCCACGATGACTGGCGCATGGTCTGAAGGACGCTCCTGTTTACGCATCGTTTTATCAATCGCGCAGGTTACACAGCTGCGAGCAAGCTCATTACTGAGCAAAATATGATCAATACGCAATCCACGATTCAAACGAAAAGCCATCATGCGATAATCCCACCATGTATACGATTTCTCGGACTGTTCAAATAAGCGAAAACTGTCAGTAAGCCCTAAATCAAGTAGATTACTAAATGCAGCGCGTTCCAGCGGGCTGCATAATACTTTTCCTTCCCATACTTTAGGATCATAAACATCGCGATCCTCCGGTGCGATATTAAAATCACCCAGCACTGCCAATTTTGAATAGTCTTTCAGTTCTTGCTGCAGCCATTCGTTCAAAGCAGGTAGCCACCTCAATTTGTAACCATATTTCTCCGACTCAACAGTATCGCCATTCGGAACATAGACAGAAATAACGCGTAAATCCCCATAGGTTGCCGCGATAACTCTCTTTTGCTCATCTGCAAAACCCGGTATGGCGGTTATTATTTCGCTCGCTTCCTGTTTACTGAGTATTGCGACACCATTGTAGGTTTTCTGCCCAATAAAAGCTGATTGGTAGCCAATCGCTGCAATTTCACTGGTTGGAAAATTATCATCGGTCAGTTTCGTTTCCTGCAAACATAACATGTCCGGCTGATTCGCTTCTAACCAATTAATCACTTGCGGCAACCGTACCTTGAGTGAGTTAACGTTCCAGGTTGCTAATTTCATAATCATTTAATTACTTACAGTTATCTGATAAAGCCGACAGCAATAGCGCTGCGCTTGAATAAATCCGTCAAAAACCTTCCACACCGAATTAATCCGTCCCATTATGAATCACTAACTGGTTAAACGGTATTATCCAATTCTGCTGATTACAAACCTCAACAGCATAGCGCTGTAGTGCTCGCTGAATTGCGGTGTATTCCCCGGCAGCTCCGCCATCAAAAGTGGCTATTATTTTATAGTCGAGCGACGAAGTATTGGCTTTTGCAAAACAAACAGCCAAATCCTTTAGCGCATTGCCATAGGTTTCCTTAAGCAATCCTTGTCGAATACCGGTACACATCAATTCAGGTATTACCGTTGTACATTGCATTTGATGCTTATAATCAATACCAAAATCGCTGGTTACCGTAAATCCATGGGAAAAGTTCTTTGGGTTGGCGGCTAGGAAATCGGTAATGATATAAGTTCTTGGCATCGTCCCATTGGATGAAGACAATAGAATATTTTCCAGTGTAATACATTTAACCATGCCATAGGCACCATCCGAAAGCATGACATAATCGCTTACTCTGCATGGGAACCACGGCTCATCAGCTAGATAAGGACGGGAAACATAATTGGCTAGTTCTGCCGGAGTCAATCGCAACTCCAATCCAGGCAGCATTGGGTTAATTAATTTCGTGTAGTAATTCAGACTTTCCACTTGCATCGGAATGCCATTATAGATAATGCATTCACCTTCCCTGACCGAACCGGTATTGAGTAATATTCTTAATTCGGTGATATAACCTGAAATAGAGTTCTTAAGTAGCAAAACAACACTGAGCAGAAGCAATACGGTGATACCAATCAGTACCTGATCATTACGCACGCTCAACACATAGAACGCAGCTGCAATCGCCAGTGCTCCCATCATAAAATGATAACAGAGTGTAATAATGCGTTGATAATAGGTTCTTCTGGCTTCTTCGTTGCGATTACCGACCCACCTCAGAAGCTTCAATAGCAATAGCATCGAAAAATAAACTGCGACAAAAGCGGCCAGTGCCATCAACAGCGTAGCGCCCCGTCCAGTGGCAAATTGTTTGATATGCTCACCAATGGAAATTTCCTTGGCTGATTGCGATTTGACCATCTCATCAAGTTGTAACTGTGCGACCTCCAGCAGATGATTGTTTTCATTCAGTTGATCGCGCCATTTCTCGTCTATGCGTTCAAACTCTGCCAAGGCTTCTTTCTCGAAATCTTGTTTGTTGATCTTAGAAATATGCTTGAGTACTTCATTAATATCGCCAATCTGTGCTTTATAAAAGCTAATTTTCTTGTGCAAACCATCCAGTTTACGTTTGTTTTCTGTTAACTGGCGAAGTTCACTGATGATCGGTTGCACAATTTCCAGCAAGTCCTTCTGCCAATCAAAATCCTGTTTTTCTGCTGTATCGGCCTTGTATAATTCCAGACCAGCGGTCAGTATCATTTCAAATGAAGATTCTTGTTCAAGAATGGCATTACCTATTTCATTTATTTCCATCTGTAGTCTGTTTTTTTCCTGCTCGGTTTTTGCTTTCATTAATAACTGCAATTTAATCTCGACTTCTTTTTTTTGCAGTTTGATACTGTTGACAATGTCATTCAGCTTACCGATGGCCAGCTCTTTTTTTAATAAAGGAAAATCACCTCTGTCGGCATACGTGCTGGTTATAGGAATCATTATTCCGCATAAAAGAAGCGCTCCTATACTGATCGCAAATTTTTTATTCATAGCGTTCTGAATCAATCGCTTAATAATAAGCATCACGATATTTTTTAAGTTTATGTTTTTATTTAGCATTAAAGAAATGCTCAACTTCAGCCAAATCCCGGGTCCGTTTCATCGGTGGCAGACTTTGCCATATTTGTTTACCGTAAGCTTTGGTAGTCAGGCGTGGATCGCAAATCATCAGCACTCCTCGGTCCGCTTCATCCCGGATCAAACGACCGGCGCCTTGCTTCAGATTAATGACAGCACGCGGCAATTGATACTCCATAAAAGCGTTACGCCCCTCACTGTTGATTTTCTCAATGCGCGCCGCAAGCACTGGATCATCGGGTGGTGCAAACGGCAGCTTATCAATGATGACCAGAGAAAGCGCTTCCCCGCGCACATCGACTCCCTCCCAGAAAGATTGGCTGCCAATGAGAATGGCATTATTCAATTCACGGAAACGCTCTAGCATGTAAGAGCGCGAACCCTGACCTTGAAGCAATAACGGAAAATCAAATTCATCGGCGGTTTGCAATAATTCATAAACACGTTGCATCGCACGCAAACTGGTACACAGGAAAAAAGCACGTCCCCGGCTCGCACGCAATACCGGTAACGCTGCCTGTACCACCTGATCGGTATAGGTTCTATGCTGTGGTTCTGGCAAGCCAACCGGCACATACAGCAATGCTTGTTCAGCAAAATTGAATGGGCTCTCCCAGCAAGCTGTTTGTGCTGTGGTTAGCCCCATTTCCTCATTGTAATGGGTAAAATCCTTTTTAACCGACAACGTCGCTGAAGTAAAAATCCAGGCACGTGGCGATGTAATCATTTGTTTCTGAAAAATCTCAGCAATTGATAAGGGTGTTGCATTCAGTTGCAATGCCTGGTTATAAATCTCAATCCAGCGCACATGTCCTTGCATTTCTGTTTCATCTCGCCAGCGTTGTATCAGATACAAATGGTTGGTTGTGCGCTGCCAGCAGTTTTCCAGCCCCTCAGATCGCTCAGCTTGGTTCTCCAATTGTTTGGCCAGTATTTTCAGCTTTTCCAGCAAGTTATCTAGCGCAGCACTAAAACCCGAATTTTGTTTTATCGCTGCCAAAGATAGCCGCGTATTATCTTCCACGACAGTTAAACGCAAATCACGCGCAGCTTTTTCCATCGCAGCAATAGCGTTTGGCAGCTCAACAAAATCACCGGCAGCTTGTATTGCCTCTACTTTGGCATCGCGTGCAAGATCCAGTAACTGGCCGGTACTAATGGATTCACCAAAAAATAAACTGGCCGTTTCCGGTAATTGATGCGCTTCATCAAAAATGACTGTATTACAGGCAGGCAATAATTCGGACAATCCTTCATCGCGCAGCATGACATCCGCAAAAAATAAATGATGATTCACCACGACAACATCGGCTGCTAAAGCTTGTTTGCGCGCTTCCATTACAAAACATTTTTTGTAGCTGGGACACTCTGAACCCAGACAGTTGTCACGGGTTGAAGTGACTTGCTGCCAGATGGCCGCATTCTCAGGAACTTCACTGAGTCCGCTTTTATCCCCATTTTTGCTGTTGTGTGCATACCGCTCTATTTGTTGCAGATACTGTATTTCGTCACGATTAATGAAACTGAAGTGCGTATCCTGTGAAGTTCTTTCCAGGTGATAGTGGCAGATATAATTGGCACGTCCTTTTAACAACGCAATTGTGACGGGTATTTTTAGCGCCGCCCGCACAGTCGGAATATCCCTATTAAACAATTGATCCTGCAGCGTTTTTGTCCCTGTAGAAATAATCACTTTACCGCCCGCCAACAAAGCAGGCACCAAATAAGCCAGCGTCTTGCCCGTTCCGGTACCCGCCTCGGCGACCAAAATCCGATGCTTTGCAATCGTCTCAGCGATAACCTGCGCCATCTCCAATTGCTGAGAACGCGTGCGGAATCCGATGATATGGCGGGAAAGTGCACCATCCGATGAAAAAATTGAATCAATATCAAACATAAAATAAGGATACCGACAGTTCCAAACCAGCAAACCTTGCTTTTGCTGGAGCTGCTATTCTTTTGGAATGGATCAGGACAGAATACTTGTCATTATACTGCCGCCCATGAATATGGTTCGATCATAAGTGGCAAAGGAATAGTTTATTGCGGGAATTTTTCATTGAAAGTGCCAGGTTCATTGTTTGAGAAAATAGACTGAATAAATATCTCTTAAATTGCATTAAACAGGTGAGATAACATCCTTACCGGAAAAAATCAGATTGAGAAATTCCAGTTGCTGAGCAGCAACTACATACGCAATGACTTTTTGGCACGTATTCTTCTAGCATCCTTTGGGTCGATGATGAGCGGTCGATAAATTTCGACTCTGTCACAAGGTGACAGGGTTGTTTCCGGTTGTGCAAATTTGCCAAAAATACCCAATTTGTTTTTTGCCAGATCGATTTCAGGAAATTGATCCAGAATTCCCGAACATTTTATCGCTTGCTCAACCGTACAAACCGCTGATACATCAAGTTTCTCTAAGATTTGAATGTGCGGCAATGCATATACAATTTCGACCTGGAAAAACGCTGTCATGGCTTGCCGTAGATCACTTCCGCCCGTTCAATAAAATGTTCCACAAAACTGTTCGCAATCATATGAAATACCGGGCCTACCAATTTTTCAAGAATTTTGTGTGAGAACGTGTAATGCAGCCGGAATTTTATCTTGCATGCAGTATCCGATAATGGAATAAACTGCCAGTAACCATCCAGATGTTCAAATGGACCGTCCAGCAGACTCATCTCTATCAAATCCGGCGGAAAACGTTTATTGATGGTGGTAAAGCTGTGTTGGATATGATGGTAATCAATCCTAACGGTTGCGTGCGTTGTTACTTCATCTTGCGGGTCTACAGAAGTACCGCCGCACCATGGAAGAAATTTAGGATATTCCTCAACGTTATCAACCAGCGCAAACATTTGGCTTGCTGAGTATTCGACCAAAACTGATTTTTCTATTTCTGCCATAAAAGTAAATCACCCCGCATCAATGAGGTAATACTGAAAAACTGATAAAATACACGGAATTTTAGTAATTCCCACCCATTTCAATCCTGTATGAGTATAGTACAAAATAAAAAAGCCTTTCACGATTATTTTATCGAGGAAAAGTACGAAACAGGCATGGTTCTAGAAGGATGGGAAGTCAAAGCCATTCGCGACGGTCGAGTTCAATTAAAAGAAGCCTATGTTATTATTCGCAATGAGGCATTATACCTCATTGGTTGTCACATCAGTCCGCTCAAGACAGCTTCAACGCACATCAACCCTGATCCGACAAGAACACGCAAATTGTTGTTGCATGCGGAACAGATCAAGCGGCTCATCGGTAAAGTTGAACGCGCCGGATACACTCTAGTTCCACTGGATATGCATTATAAAACAGGTAGAATTAAACTGGAAATTGGCTTGGCTAAAGGTAAGAAACAGCATGACAAGCGCGAATCCGAGAAAGAAAAAGAATGGGAACGCACCAAGCAACGTATGCTGCGCGCCAAATAAGACATCCAAGATAATTAATCAAAATTAAACTTCAGAAATAACTTTTATTCTTTACGACTATGCAGAAATCTATTGCTATCTGGTTATTAATTTGTTGCGCCCTAGTATTTGCCATGGTGGTGGTCGGTGGTGTTACGCGACTCACTAACTCGGGTCTCTCAATTGTTGAGTGGCAGCCGATTGTCGGCACATTACCCCCAATCACTCAAGGAGATTGGGATGAGCTACTGGAAAAATACCGCGCAACCCCGCAGTATCAGAAAGTTAATAAAGGTATGAGTGTCGATGAATTCAAAAGTATTTTCTGGTGGGAATACTTTCATCGTCTGCTAGGACGGCTTATTGGTCTGGTGTTTTTTGTTCCTTTTGTTTATTTCCTGGTAAAAAAGCAGATCGATCGGCCATTAGGAATCAGGCTGGCTGGAATATTTATATTAGGAGGATTACAGGGATTTATGGGCTGGTATATGGTCAAGAGCGGGTTAGTTAGCGACCCTCATGTGAGTCAATACCGCCTTACTGCACACTTAGGATTGGCATTTGTCATTTTTGCCGCCATGTTCTGGGTTGCATTAGGATTGCTGTCGCCGAAAAACGATATTCCTGAATCAAATGAAATGATGCAAAGCCTACGGCGATTCTCCTTTGGTCTGACTTCACTTATTTTTATCATGGTTTTATCAGGCGGCTTTGTCGCAGGCATTCGAGCAGGTTTAGCCTACAATACTTTCCCGCTCATGAACGGGCACCTGATACCACCGGAAATCTTTATGTTGGAACCGTGGTATCGCAATTTCTTTGATAACATGGCAACCGTTCAATTCGATCATCGGCTGATTGCCTGGGTATTGGCTTTTTTAGTACCACTTTTCTGGTTTAAATCGCGCCAGGTGAAACTCTCCGGTACGACCCGTATTGCCTGCAACCTTTTCTTGCTGACGCTGGTAATTCAGATTAGTCTGGGGATAGCGACTTTATTGCATGTAGTGCCTGTTCCTTTAGCAGCTTCACATCAAGGTGGCGCAGTGTTGCTGTTTGCAGCAGCATTATGGGTAAGTCATCGATTACGCTAGTACTTGAAAGATCATCTCATTGCACATTCAATGAGATGATCCTAATAATTAATCACTTAAACAACTATCCGTTGCATTAGGATTTTTCATTTAATCCCAATCGTTCCATCCGGTAACGCAGCGATCGGACAGTGATACCCAGTATTTTAGCTGCTTTTGTTCGATTGTATCGACTCTGATCCAATGCTCTTACAATAGAATCCCTTTCAAGCTGATCAAGAAAATCCTGCAACGGCAATCCTGGATCCGAACTGATTATTGGCAAGTTGCCGGTATTTTGTGGAATTTCTCTGGCTTTATTGGGCAATTGCAGTTCTTCTTTACCAATCTGCGTTTCGGAGCATAGCGCCAATGTTCGCTCAAGAATGTTTTCAAGCTCACGGACATTACCGGGATAACCATAGTTCATCAGCAACGCCAATGCATCTTTCTTAAGATTACAAGTGGGCCGTGCGGCTTCCCGACAGATCTTTGCTAAAACTGCTTCTGCTATGAGCGGAATATCCTCGCGCATCTCACGCAACGCTGGCATGTTCAATTCAATCACATTCAGGCGATAGTATAAATCCTGCCGGAATTGCCCGGATTCAACACAATCACCAAGTTTCTTGTGTGTGGCGCTGATGATACGCACGTCGATATTTTTTTCCTGCGTATCACCGATTCTTCTCACCTGCTTTTCCTGGATTACCCTAAGCAGTTTAACTTGCATAGCCAGTGGCAAATCCGCGACTTCATCAAGAAACAACGTCCCGCCATTTGCTATCAGGAAAAATCCATCATGCTCTTTATCTGCACCAGTGAAGGCGCCTTTTTTATAGCCGAAAAACTCACTTTCCATCAAGTTTTCAGGAATAGCGCCACAATTGACAGCAACAAACGCTTCTTTATGGCGAGCACTTCTTTCATGAATCATCCTGGCGGCCAGCTCCTTTCCACTGCCTGACTCACCGCTGATATAAACAGAAGCCTGACTGCGGGAAAGTTTGTCTATGGTTGCGCGTAGCTGACGCATGGGTTGAGATTCACCCAACAATATGCGCTGATTCGATCGGGTTTGTGATGCAGATCCAGTCTGCATGGGCGGCAAGCTTAGGGCTGATTTAACTAAATCCCGCAATTGTTTTAACGAAACCGGTTTCGGCAAGTAATCAAAAGCCCCAGCTTTAAGCGCAGCAACGGCATTTTCTGCCGTACCGTAAGCTGTTATCACGGCAACAGGCAGATCTGCGCAATGCTGTTCAATATAATTAACCAGATCCAATCCTTCTCCATCAGGTAAACGCATGTCCGTAAGGCATAACTGAAATTGACGTGACTGCAACAATAGCTTTGCGTCACTGATACACCTTGCACTGGAAACTTCCATGCCCATACGCGCCAATGTCAGTTCGAGCAACTCGATAATATCCGGCTCATCATCCACAATCAGTATATTGGGAATGGAAGTTTTTCTATGTGGATTAGCTATTGATCCATTATCTATAGACATGGCTGACTGCTTTTGCAGAGTATCCTGAAATGCCCACCTGGAGAACCCTCAATATAGTCAAGCGAGGCATGATTGGTTTCACACAATTCACGTGCAATATATAAGCCCAAACCTGTACCACCAGTTGCAGTAGTGAAAAAAGGTTCAAAAATCTGTTTGGCTTGTTTGATGTCAACACCCCAGCCATCATCAATTATATTCAGACAAACATTATTTTCATTTGCTCCTGTAGACAATTCGATGTGAATACTGCCGATTTGTTTTCGACAATGCCTCCATGCATTCCGGCATAAATTCCACAGTATCTGGTTCAAATGATCACGATCAAAACTAATCAAATGATTCTTCGAGCTATCTAATATAAATGCATCCATATTGATTTTCTCAGTATGGCAAAATTCTTCAAGAAACTTCCGAATAAATTCATGTATCTCAATAATTTCTAATTTTGAAATATTACGCCGGTTCAGTTGTAAAACATCCTGAACTATCTTGTTTAGACGTTGCGTATTATCACAAATGATACGCACAAGTCGAGGATTCGTATTATTATCAAGCTGCTCTTCTTCCAAAAGTTCAGCAGCATGATTGATCGCGGAAAGCGGATTACGAATTTCATGTGCGATATTCGCCGTCAAACGCCCCAATGCTGCAAGTTTTAGTTGCTGTAGCTGCGCCTGTATCCGCCCCATGTCTTCGAGAAAAATAACGACACCATTACGAAAATCCGCTTGTATCGGAAGAAAACGGGTTCGAACCAATGCATTACTATGCGCCAACCGTAACAGATCGAAACTAATATTGCTGTCTCCCTGCCAGCTTGCAAGCCTATCGGTTATTTCAGGTACATAATCCGATAATCTGAGCAACTCATTTTTACCGGCAGACGGATTCATATCAAGCAGCCTCTCAGCGTAGGTATTACGTTGCCGGATGTTTCCATCCTTATCCACGACAAGTACACCTTCCTGTATATCCTGAATTACTAATTGATTGACTTGCGCCATGTTTACTAGATCGATACCGCGTTCTTTTGCAAGTTGTTCACTGGCCAAAGTATGTTTAGCTAATTGATATGCCAGCCAGGCAACTGCAAAGTACGCCATGCTTAGTAAACCGGCTTGTGAGTATTGCGCGGAATAGAAATCAACCGTGAATAAGGAATAGGTTTCTTGCAACAATAAACTAATGGTCGCAATCGATGCGAAGAATAGCGCTAAACGGCCGCGACAGATTAGTCCCGCTGCTGCGAGCGAGACCAATAGCAAAACACCCAAGCCGCTTTGTAAGCCCCCGCTGGCATAGAGCATGATGGAAATGAAAACAATGTCAATTACGACTTGTATGGTCAACTGCGAATTAAAATCCGGGAAGCGCAATTTAATAAGCAGCATCGATAGGCTACTACAAAGAACGTGGCCTAAGCCGGCATAAATAAACAGCGTGTAGTGATATGAACCAAAATTGGCAAATTCAAATTTCCACGTAACAATCAACAACCCACTGCCAATCAGTAATCGGTAAATATTGAAATAATAGAGGGAACACCAGTATTGATCGGCAAATTCAGTCTCAGTTATTCCGGAATCAAATGGGCAGGGTATTGAATGTTTTGTATGAGACGGATAAGTAGACACAGCAATCGAATCAGGATGAAGAATTTATATACAAATGACTATGCTCGTTACAACAAAAATATTTATCATGATTACCGACAGCCTCGCTTTTAGGCAAATAAACACCACAGTACGCACAATTCACCATATCTTCGGCAGATTCCTGAAGTACTTCAGTTTCTTTTTGCTTGGGTCGACGGCTTTTGATTATCCAGTAAATCAGCGCTGCTATCAGTATGTAAAAAATTAATTTACCCATATCAATTTCAATTACTCTCTTTTTGTATGACATCAATTTGGATTTAACTTGCCGTCGCTATGCATTAAGCATAACAATTCCTTTATTTGGGCAAATTGTGGATTAACCGTGGTTTTAGTGCCTATCAATAAAAGATTAAAAGTGACTTAACCAAATGAAAACAATTTCAATTAGATATTTGATGAAACTCAGGTTTGGAATCGCAAAAACTTAGCGTATCGCAAATAGGACAATGTATGTTTGAAAATGACTCCTCTGCATCACAAAAAGAGTCATCCCATTTAGATCAATTCCATCCGGAGACTGTTAATCAGCCCGGAAATTTTCTTTAATTAATGATTGCGTGTCACAGAAAAGCTCGCTAATTGCAGCAAACATTTTTTATTTTCTGAGTCCGGTAAGAAAGCTATTGCTTCAACCGCAGTTGCAATCTCAGCAGCAGCGCATTGCTTAGCGTAATCTAAGGCTGCTGTTTGGCTAATCACATCCAGAACAGGTTGAAAGCCATCTTTTCCGCCGTCCTCAATTGCTTTGCGAATAATATTTGCTTGCTCGAGCGTTCCCACTCGCATGGCATAGATCAAAGGCAGTGTAGGCTTCCCTTCAGCCAGGTCGTCGCCTAAATTCTTACCGGTATCCTGATTATTGCCCGAATAGTCGAGCATATCGTCAATAAGCTGGAATGCAGTGCCCAGATGCATGCCATAAATTGACATCGCATCCTCTTCTTCCGGTGTGGCATTGCTCAGGATCGCGCCCAACCGGCTGGCTGCTTCAAATAATTTGGCTGTTTTAAAACGAATAACTCGCAAATAGTTTTCTTCTGTTACCAGAGGATCCCGGCAATTTAGTAGCTGTAAAACCTCGCCTTCAGCAATCGTATTCGTCGCATCTGCGAGTACTTGCATGACACGCATATTGTCAACATTTACCATCATTTGGAAAGCTCTGGAATAAAGAAAATCCCCTACCAGAACACTGGCCGCATTACCAAACAAAGCATTGGCTGTTTCTCTATTTCGACGTAGATCAGACTCGTCCACGACGTCATCGTGGAGCAAAGTTGCCGTATGAATAAATTCAACAATGGCTGCGAGGTTGTAATGAAATTTCCCTGAATAACCAAAAGCACCAGCGGATAAAATCACCAATGCAGGACGCAAACGTTTCCCTCCACTATTGATGATATATTCACTGACTTGGCGAATCAGCAGAACATGAGAATGTAATTTCTCCCGGATGACATCGTCTACGATGCCCATGTCTTGGGCAATGAAGCTTCTAATATATTCGATTGACACAATATTACCTTGTAGAAAACGCTATGTTAGGAATGACAACACCCAAGTGTCAAGCATAAAAATAAATTGCTCGAAATTTTCCACCACAATCAAGGGTTATTTATGTATAATTCGCGGTTCTGTAAAAGGGAAGCATGGAGTCAATATATGTATGCGGTCATAAAAACCGGCGGTAAGCAGTATCGGATTAAAGTGGGTGAAAGACTAAAGGTGGAAAAGCTTGAAGTAGAAAGTGGTAGCGAGCTTATCATTGATCAAGTATTGATGGTTGCGGATGGGGATAAAATATCCTTAGGCACGCCGCTCGTCAATGGTGCTAAAGTCAGTGCAACAGTACTGGGTCAAGGCCGTCACGACAAGATTCGTATCTTCAAGATGCGTCGTCGTAAGCACTACCAGAAACACCAGGGACATCGGCAGAGTTACACTGAAATACAAATTACCGGTATTTCAGCTTAAGGAGTACTAGATGGCACATAAGAAAGCAGGCGGAAGCTCCAGAAATGGACGTGATTCACATTCAAAACGGCTCGGGGTCAAGCGCTATGGTGGTGAATTGATCCCAGCCGGATCGATTATTATCAGACAACGTGGCACCCAAGTTCATCCTGGAGAAAATGTCGGTATGGGTAAAGATCATACCTTATTTGCAAAAATTACAGGAAAAGTGAATTTTAGTATCAAGGGTGTACTAAAACGAAAAATAGTCAGTGTGATACCAGCATAACAGTACAGAAGTACCAAATTCTTTCAAAAAGCCCTGTCTAAATCGATGGGGCTTTTTTGTTTGCAGGATCATAAAAGAATTACAGGGAGCGATAACCAGGATTTATGAAGTTTATTGATGAAGCAATTATTCAGGTACTAGCCGGGAAAGGTGGCGATGGTGTCGCAAGTTTCCGGCGAGAGAAATTTATTCCTAGAGGTGGGCCTGATGGTGGTGATGGCGGACGCGGCGGCAGCGTATTCGCAATTGCGGATCGTAATATCAACACACTGATAGACTATCGCTTTGCTCGTATCCATCGGGCCAAGAATGGCCAGAATGGTCAAGGTTCCGACCGCTATGGAAAAAGCGCTGAAGATATTGTACTGCGCGTGCCTGTAGGCACACTTATCAAAGATAGCAATACCGGTGAAACGGTTGCTGATCTGGTTCGTGATCAGCAAAAGGTTCTTTTAGCCAAAGGCGGAGAAGGCGGAATTGGTAATCTGCACTTTAAATCCAGCACTAACCGCGCACCGCGTCAGTTTACCTTCGGTGAACCCGGGCAGGAATTCGAACTGAAACTGGAGCTCAAGGTGCTCGCCGATGTGGGTTTGCTGGGAATGCCAAACGCTGGAAAATCCACACTCATACGCGCCGTGTCCGCCGCACGCCCCAAGGTAGCCGATTATCCATTTACTACTTTGCAGCCTAACCTGGGCATGGTACGGATTGACCAAAACCGAAGTTTCGTCATGGCTGATATTCCTGGACTGATTGAAGGCGCCGCTGAAGGTATTGGATTAGGGCATCATTTCTTAAAACATTTATCACGCACCCGGCTATTGCTTCATGTTGTCGATATGATGCCCTTGAATGAAGACACGGATCTTGTTCATGAAACCCGGGCATTGGTTAAAGAATTGCAGAAATATGATGAATCCCTTTATCAAAAACCGCGCTGGCTGGTATTGAACAAAACCGATATGATGCCTGCCGAAAAACGAGCCGAGTTATGCAGTCAATTTGTTGAGAAATTAGGATGGAAAGACAAATACTTTGTTATTTCCGCGTTAACCGGTGAAGGTTGTAAGCTTCTAACTTATGCCATCATGGATTATCTGGAACAGAACTTACCGCCGCAGCCTGATAATCCGACTCCAGAAAACGAACTCGTTACTCCATGATAAATCAAGCACGCCGCATTGTAATTAAAGTGGGCAGCAGCCTGGTGACCAATCAAGGCAAAGGACTCGACCACGCCGCACTGGCCTGTTGGGCAGCTCAAATTGCAAACCTCAAACAAATGGGCAAGGAAATCATCTTGGTCTCTTCAGGCGCAATCGCCGAAGGCATGCAACGTTTAAATTGGGAAAACCGCCCCACTGCATTATATGAATTGCAGGCCGCAGCCGCCGTTGGGCAAATGGGGCTGGCGCAAGCCTATGCATCCAGTTTTTCTGAGTATGGTCTGCAAACCGCCCAAGTGCTTCTGACGCACGAAGACTTGTCCAACCGGAAACGTTATTTGAATGCACGTTCCACCCTGACGACTTTATTAAAACTAAACATCATTCCTATCATTAATGAGAATGATACCGTTGCGATTGATGAAATCCGTTTTGGCGACAATGACACCCTGGCGGCACTGGTCACCAATCTGGTTGAAGCCGATGTGCTGATTATTCTGACCGATCAGGCCGGTTTATTTACCAGCGATCCACGCAAGAGCCCGGATGCGAAATTACTGAGTGAAGTAAATGCAGGTGATCCTGCGCTTGAGAAAATGGCCGGTGGTGTTGGCAGTGGTATCAGCCGTGGCGGGATGCAAACTAAAGTTATCGCCGCTAAACGTGCGGCACGTAGTGGTGCGGATACCATCGTTGCATCAGGGCATGAAGACAACGTATTAGTCCGCCTTAGTCAGGATGAAGCCATTGGCACCCGTTTCCTGGCTAAAATACCAGTATTAGCAGCACGTAAACAATGGCTTGCCGATTATTTACAAGTACGCGGGTCTGTGACACTGGATCAAGGCGCCGTGAAGGCGCTTTCAGCCGATGGCAAGAGCCTGCTCCCCATTGGCGTTATTAGCGTCGACGGTGAATTTGAGCGCGGAGAAGCCGTATCTTGCCGCGACGAAGAAGGCAGAGAAATAGCCCGCGGCTTGATTAACTATAGCGCTGTTGAAACACAAAAAATCCTAAAACAATCTAGCAATGAAATCGAAGCCATACTGGGTTATGTGGATGAACCGGAACTTATTCACAGAAATAATCTGGTCTTGCTTTAGTTGTAAATTAATAAGGCTCTTGCTCACAGTAATGATATGGGTTAAAGCGTTCGAGTCATGCCATAACATGACCTGAACGTTTCCTTCAGTGCAATTACTATTTCTTCAGCTATCCGGAACAACTTCAACCAACGGGATTAATGTTTGTCGGCATGTCTCATACTGAATAACTACTCGCTGCGCGTCTGCGGCGAGTTCCCAAAGATCTTGTTCAATCTGGCTGGGAAGTCTGATTCGACCGGTTTCGCCACCACTGATGCCGGCACTCTCAGTTTTTCTTGTTGTTTCATTGGCACTATTTCTGCAGTTTTTTGCATCGATCCACAGCCCGCGATTAGTACGGTTGATATCAGCAAGATCACGAGACAACTTATCTTTTGCTTTGATTTCATTATTTAATGCTCCGGTAAGTCCATCAACTTGTTTTTCATGCTCCGCTGCCATCGCTTGCGCGGCATCGGCGACTGCTTTCGCGAGTTCTTTGCTGCGAATGGCTTCCTTGCTTTCCCATACCGCGCGCTCAGCCAAGCGCCCATCTTCATAAATATTGTCGTGGATGGTTCCGGCCATATGCCAAACAAACCAGATGCAGGCTATAATCAGCGCTGCCCAGAGTGCGAATTTGATTAAAGTGGTGTATCCAGTCATTTCAACTCCTATTGCGCGAATTGGAATAAATCTTAAACGCATAACCCATCATCAAGATATCAGCGTCTGAAGCGAACCGAGAATCATCATGGCATCACCCGCCAACACACCCCGCTCGGCAGCTAAATAAGCTTATCTAAAAAATTCTCTGGTTACCTCAAGATAAACCAGAAGAAAATATAAAATCACCAGGCGTCTGAACAGGCGATGACCTTCGAACTGCTTACCAAACCAAACCATATCATAAATTTAATCAATTGAATCATTGCCCATATATAAAAACTACGAAACGATGCGGCTACGTTATCACCCGAATAAAAGTGCCGGAGGCCGATTTCAGAACTGAATATTGCTGATGATCAGTGGATCTGGCAGAGCAGATGACAGGTAATTGATTGCGGGTGAAAAACGTGTAATCGGCAGACTAATCGGAGTGGTCTTGTCATAGTCCGCAGTATGCGATCGTTTTTCTTGGTTCTCGAACTGACCCCTTATTTCCTCCGGCAGCACCACCTTGGTCAGAGAAATATTTCCATATGGAAGGTTTGCAACAGTCCCACAGGACCCGTCTAACAATCGATTCAGATCGCGCGGCTCGTTCCTCGCGCGATCAAAAACCTTATTCGTTATGCATCGGTGCGAAATTGAGCGTTGTAAACCTTTGGGTTGATGCCATCGAGGTGACCTAAAGTTTTCGCAAAGGAGTGCACCTTGCAGTTGAATTCGATATTTCCATCCAGCACGACCGGATTGTCTTTGTGTTGTTTGGCCATTTGGTTAGCATGACCATCCGGGATTGTTTCGCTAATGTAGAGCATAGCGATTTCACCAGGGGTAATGGTTTGTTTTTTTAAGATCGAGGCATTCTGAGTTGTGCCACCAAACCGAAAGCAAAAGCTGGCGCGATCCAATTCGACGCAGAATGGTGAGAGATTGATGGCTTGGAGGTACAGAGTAAAATTTGCGGTTTGCCCAAGATCCACTACGACTGGGTCATAACGCGGGCGAATGTCGATGTAAATTAACTGTGCCAGTCTTTCTCGTGTGAAGTACCAGCGAAGAAGGAAGCCCGGCACCAAGCGCAATAAGAGCCAAACGCTTTGAATTGGGATGGTCTCAATTACCATGTACGGCTACTAGAAAAATTGCATGATGTAATATATACAACACCCAATATCTCATAAAAACTGCAAATTGTCGTATAGCCATAACAAACTTAAATTATTTTACTGTTAATTATCGGTTTACTATAAGTAAACACGACAGAATATGTAAACAATTACGACACACCCACAGTCAGACAAATTACTTTATTTACTCCGATAAAGCTTAAGTATCACCGATCCACCGATCCATCAGAAACATTTCTGTCATCCTGAATATAACACTGTATTTTGAAAATTCCAGAAGATTCTTCACCTTCGGTTCAGAATGACAAAAATGGAATGCATAACGCAATATTTTTAAGAAATGCACATGGTTAATCGATCAATGTTCCCTGAGCTTGATTTCAATTTTAGGTATCCGGTGTTGCTCGGACGAAGGTTGACGATTGAGTCCTAGTACCGTGATACGGTGCGCGGCGTTGAAGCTGGGTGCACCGTCCTGGTCGCGCAGAATGGATGATACTTTGTATTCCAGGCTGTTGGCGTCTGGATTGAAGTGGATGTCATGGATCCAGATACCTGCCCGTTGCACTTGCTGATTTTCGCATTCGTAGGAGAGATCCCAGCCGGTCAGCATCGGCACGGCATAGTCGTAGGGTAAATCATTGATGCGGAATGTCTGTGTGCGGACAATGCCGTCGGTATTTTTGCGGCACGTATTGGTTTTCCCGGCGCGGGGACTCAATGCCAGGAAGTCTGCGCGCAGTTTGACGCTGCTGCCGCGAATCTGGGCGGCGCGTGTTTTAATGCGGTGCGTACGCGTGTCGTTATCTTTGAAAATGGTTTGAGTGACCCAGTGGGGGCTGCCATCCCGGTTAGGTGAAATGCCGGTTTGAGACAGACTATAGGCAGCTTGCAGCAAACGATAATCGGCGCGATCCGACCATTTGCAGGGTGGAAAACGTAATTCGCATTCGAAAGTGTCATCAAACTGAAAATCAAATCCGCGCGGGATGATCGCAATCACATCATTGCCTTTTAGCGTGCCTTTGCTTCCCAAGTTTTCCACAGTGGCCACTGCGCCTTGGGCTTTATTCTGTAGCGCCAACGCCTCAATCCCGTTGTAATCCCATTCTATCGCGGCATCAAACCAAACTGAGCGATAGCCGAATCCGCTATAAAATACACAGAATTCGTAAGCATCAGTACGGTTCTGATCATCCAATTTGCCTTGTACTTCAAACACCAAGAAGGAAGACCCGGCGCTTTTAACCAGCTTGCTGTGAATGATGTCGGCTTTCATTGAATTCACTTCGCGATCTTTCTGCAGATAACGCAGATCCCAGCCATTCAGCACGACTGTCGCACTATCCACGTAACCGGGCATTTCGATCCATTGCAGCACGGTTGCCGCTTCCGCACCATTATCTCGCTGCATGCATTTGCTTCCTTCAATCAGGATGAATTTTCCTTCATCCTCAAAAACCGTTTTTCCTTCCGATTTAAAGGAGAGTTGTTCAAAAGGGGTTGAGATCTTGGCCTTATCCGTTGAATCAATCGTTTTCTTTTCTTGTGTTTTGGTTGCACAGGCAGAAAACGCGAATAGTATGAATAGCCCAAGAAGTATGTACAGATGGCGAATCATTCATACCCTCCAAAGATGAGTGTTGTGTCATGAAACAAATATTTGCGCAAATAATCCTGGTGGCTGCTCGATCATTATGCCACCTTATCAATTATTCTCCGCCACAAGCCATGCACTCAAGCGAAAGACAATGGGGAGCTATTCAGGCCAGAAAATCTGCAATTGCTATAAATTTTTCTACTGATAAGTTCTCGGCGCGCAGCCCAGGATCAATACCCAGCGCGCTAAAATCTTCCGCCTTTAAAAAATGATGCAGTGTGTTGCGGAGTGTTTTGCGGCGTTGTGAAAATGCTGCCAAAACAATTTGTGCGAATAACGCTTCATCTTTAACAGCGCGAGAGGATTGAGAACGTGGAATCATCCGCACGATGGCTGATTCGACTTTGGGTATCGGACGGAAAGATTCTGCCGGAACGCTAAAAACATGCTCCATATCAAAGCGGTACTGCAACATGACCGAGAGGCGTCCATAGTCCGGCGTTGATGGCGTTCCCACCATACGCTCCACAACTTCTTTTTGCAGCATGAAGTGCATATCCAGAATCTGTTCAGAAAATTGGCTCAGGTGAAACAGTAAAGGGGTGGATATGTTGTAAGGCAGATTACCGATAATACGCAGTTTCTCACCCAGAACGGAAAAATCAAACTTCAGTGCATCGGTTGCATGAATGGTCAATTTTTCTTGCGAAAACTCCTTTTCCAGCTTGACTACAATATCGCGATCGATTTCCACAACATCCAAATGATCCAGGACATGCAGCAAAGGGCGTGTCAGCGCACCGAGGCCAGGTCCGATTTCAATGATTCGTTCACCCTTTCGCGGGTAAATTTCATTAATGATTTGCGCAATGATCTGCTGATCAACTAAAAAATTCTGGCCAAAACGTTTGCGCGGGTTATGGTGCATGAAGAAACAACGCATGGTTTTTGGCCAGTTGTGCGGCCATTTCAATTGCAGTCAACAAGCTGCCGGGATTCGCACGCCCCGTCGCGGCCAATTCCAGTGCGGTACCATGATCAACTGAGGTGCGAATAATGGGCAATCCTAAGGTAACATTAACACCGCCGCCAAAACTGGCATGCTTCAAAACTGGCAATCCCTGGTCATGATACATAGTAAAAATACAATCATATTGTTTGAGTTGTGAGGGACTAAACAAAGTATCCGCCGGAACAGGACCGATCAACTGCATCCCCTCAGCACGCAACTTATTGAGCACAGGAATAATGACATCGATTTCTTCACGGCCCAGATGACCGGATTCACCCGCGTGCGGATTGAGTCCCGCGACAACAATACGCGGATTATCCAGCATAAAACGGGTGATTAAATCACGCTGAATAATACGTAACTTGCTTTCGATACTGTCCGGCGTGATCGCTGCGGCCACATCCTTGAGCGGCAAATGCGTTGTCGCCAGCGTCACGCGCATGTTTCCACCCACCAGCATCATGACTACCGCGCTATGCGTCAGTTCTGCTAAAAATTCTGTATGTCCGGTAAAAGGAATGCCCGCATCATTAATCACGCCTTTATGTACCGGCGCTGTGACCATGCCGTCAAATTCACCGGATCGACAGATTGCAACGGCACGTTCCAGTGTGGATAAAACATAGCTTGCGTTAGCCGGATTCAGTGTTCCCGGTATAGCCATTTCCGCTAAGGGGACATGCAGAACTTGCAAGCTGCCTGCTTCATGTTGACTGGGAGTAGTGACTGAGATATCAATCAGCCTCAACGGAAGCTTGAGTTGCTGCGCACGTGCCCGCAACAATTCACGATCTGCGATGACCACCAGATTACATGACAGCGGCTGCTGTGCAATTTGCACACATAAATCAGGGCCGATCCCTGCGGGCTCACCAGCAGTCAGCACCAATCTGGGAATAAACTTATTGTTCATGTTCAATGATCGTTATCTAAACGATGCTCCACATAGGCCTGGTCCCGTAATTGCCGCAGCCATTCCTGAATAACAACATCAGATTTGCGATTTCGTATTGCTTGACGGGCTGACTGCCGGCGCCGATTAAGACTGATGTCTTGTGAACGGCGTTCCAGTACTTGGATTACATGCCAGCCAAATTGTGACCTGACCGGATCACTGACTTGACCCGGTAGCAGAGCATTCATCGCCCGTTCGAAATCCGGTACGGTATCACCTGGTGAAAGCCAGCCCAGATCACCGCCGGATGACGCACTGGTGTCCTCGGAATACAGTTTGGCTACTTCTGAGAAATCTTCGCCTTTATCAAGTCGCTCTTTAATCCGAATAATTTTTAATTTGGCATCATTCTCGGAAGTCAATTCGTTAATTTTGATCAATACATGCCGCGCATGCGTCTGATCAATGATCACTGTCGGCACTTCCTGAACACGTCTGCCAAGCAGTTTGAAAATATGAAAACCATTCGGGCTTTGGACTACCTGTGTTACATCCCCCGGCTGCAAGGGTGTCAATAATTCAGCAAATGCGGGCCCCATTTGGGTAATCGGGCGCCATTCAATGATTCCGCCTTGGTTAGCATCGGCGGCATCGGAAAATTCAGCAACCACCTGAGCAAATTCCACGCCATCTTTCAGTCTTTTCAGCGCCATATTGGCACGCTCGGCTCTTTGCTGAATTTGGGCGGAATTCATATTTTCTGATACTAATATCAAGATATGCGAAAGACGGTACTCATCATTACCTTCGGCGGAGGTTTCCTGGGTATGCAGAAAATTATCAACTTCTCCTTCCGTCACATTCACCTGATTTTTAATTTCCCGCTCCTTCATTCGCGCCATGATCATTTCCTCGCGGATCTCATCGCGGAACTTGTTATAACTGATTCCATCCTTTTCCAACACCACATAAAATTCCGGCAAAGACAATTTATTCTCCTCAGCAATACGGAGTATGGTCTCATCTAGTTCACTTTCACCGACTGATAATCCCACTTCCTTTGCATGCTGTAATTGAATACGTTTGCTTATTAAGGATTCCAGCACCTGATTCTCTAATGCTTGTTGATTAGGCAATTGAGCGCCTTGCTGCTGCAGTCTGCCGACAGCTATTTTGATGGCTTCATCAAGTTCTTGACGAGTAATAATACCCTCATTGACAACCGCCACAATATGATCAATCGATTTTGCAGCTGGAACAAACTCCGATTCTTGTGCAATAACATGAGCAGATAGAAATGCAATGAGTAATAGAAAAATGCAGGAATAGTTTCTGTTATGCATAGATTGATGATACTTGATGAATACAATTGGCGTGGCAAGTCAATGCTCAGTGAACACTGGTATACCCCGGAATACTTTGTTGCAGCGCCTGCAATGGATTATTGCCGATTCCCATTAGGCCTTTCAATTCCAGTTGCACAAAAACTGCGGTGGTTGTGGTTTGCGTTGCCGTTGTCAGCCGTTGTACGACAAACCGTAAAGCCCAGCAACATGCGTTGTACTCAAAACCTGCCAATCCTGCGAGGATTTTATCATCTTTCAGCGAATAATTTGCCCGGGCAACGCCGTGCCAATTCCCGGCAATTGGCCATTGAAATGAAGTATCCATCTGTTCCAGAACATTACGTGTAAACCGGTAACCAAGATTAAGTACCTTGCCCGGTTCCGGTTGGTAGCTGATGCCGGTTCGCACCTTCTCAATCCATAATTTGGATTCATCCATTTGAATGTTGGAATCGGTACTAATATGGGGTGTCAAACGCCCTGAAATAGCCGCAATAAAATCCGATTTTCCGCTGGTAACCTGGGGAGGAAGGAGCAATACTCTGGGGTCGGTAAAATTGACTTGTTGCCCTATTGCGAGCCGTAAACGCTCAATTCCCGTCTCTTGTTCAACGAAACGCGATGTCAATGCGACTGTAACACGGTTGGCATCATTAATGCGATCACTGCCGCTGAATCGATTTTCAGTGAGCATTTGCGCAAAACTAAAGTCATTAACCGCCGAATCAAAATTCGGCAGATAGTTTTGATTCCGGTATGGCACATAGGTATAAAATATGCGCGGCTCTAGAGTCTGAACAAAACTCCTGTCGCCTAATTGCAACTTCCGATCAAAGGCGATACCGCTGTCTACGCTGAAAATCGGGATGGCACGATCGATATTTTCCCCTTTATTTTCTACCGGTGTGCCTAAACTATATTGCGTATAATGCAAGCCGATTTTAGGCGTAATGTAGCCATATTCATTGCGTAATGGCGCACTGACGCTAGGATAGAATACAAAGCGTTTTCCATCAACGAGGGTAGGATGATAAAAATTTGTCCAGCTACTGTTGAGCTCAAAATCCAGCTTCCCTACATCGCGCTTAATGGCATTCATGGAAAAATGCGGCAACCGTTCATAAGGAGATACAAACAGCGCCAACGGATCCTGGATTGTTTGAAAACGTTGCGCAAATCCGGTGAAACTCACTGCCCCGTTTGTTCCTAATCTGCCGTTATAAGAGACTCCGCCTTGTTGCGACAAGTTGGTCAAGCTGGTTTGGGCAAGATTGGGCGTAAGCTCACGAAAATAACGATCGTCTGAAACTTGGTTGTAATTAAGAAATCCTTGCCAGCCTTTCCCAATATTTTGTGTATGTGTGAATAAAACACCCCAGCGGGTTTGATTGGTGTGGATATCATGCGGAAGAAAATCGAACTGCAAGTGGCCATTCATATTCTTATTACCGATATACCGCACTTCGTTACTCAGCAAGAAACCACGCTCAGTCATAATACGTGGCGCTATGGTGGCATCAATGTTGGGTGCAATATTTAAATAAAACGGAAGCGCGACATCAAACCCGGTTTTTACATTATAGCCCGCAACAGGTGCCAGCATTCCTGATTTGCGTTTGCCACTATAGGAGAAATCTATCCAAGGCGAATACAGTATGGGCGTATCTTTAAATACAACACTAACATGACGTGCAGTGCCTACTTCATTTTTGTTATCAATTTCCAGCTCTCTGGCACGAATATGCCAACCATTGTCACCTTCCGGACAAGTAGTGTAATTAGTTTCCTTCAACCGGTAATTGTCTTTACCTTCAAATAACAGCATGTCGCCAACACCACGCCCCTTCCCTTTTTTCATTAAATAACGAGGCTCTGTTAGATAGCCTTCTTCAGTTTTCAGATTAAGCTGAAGATGTGCACCTTTCAAAGTATCTTTAGGTCTCTCCAGGCGTACATTTCCTTCAACTTCGGTATCTTCAGTCTGTTGATAGTATTTCATGCGGTCCGCGGTGAGTACATTATCGCCATCATGTAATACTGCATCGCCGACTGCTTCAATTTCCTGCTTGTAATAGCCTGTAATACGATCGGCTTCGATCAGTACCGGCTTCTTTTTCGGTTTGATTATTGGCTTTTGTTCGTTCTCGGCTTTAACGGACAATTCATTCGCCTGACTGGTTAGCGGCAGTATAAACAACAGAGCTAAAACGAATATATTCTGCAGGAATTGCATATTCATTACGAGACTATTTTTGCGGGATACAGCAAACTGATACAAATTATCTCTGCTATCACTATCTCAGATCGATCAATTTGCTTCATCGTACAAAACTGATTGAATCTAAAATGAAGTAAATTCGCACTGTGCAATAATGTCTGTCTAGCTGGTTCAATTATTCACGCTCCCTTTTCCCTTATTTGTCTACTATATAACCATACCAATAATTGATGAATGTACTTATTCGCATCAGCGAAGATAGCATTGTACTATTTCTTCCAGTAGCTTATCTATCGAAGAACAGAATTTAGATTGCGAAAATAATCAGACTACCCAGCTTTCTCGTACGAAACATAAGATAAATCGAGCTCATCATAACCATGTGATGAAAATAGAAGATTGTCTACTGCTTCTTGGTATTCTAATAATTTATTTGTTCTCTACTTTACACCCACATATAGTTGACTAAATTAATGGGGTATTGTATAGTTGACTAAATCAATCGGGTATTATTCATGCAGGCACTTAATTTTAACAATCAACCCACCCGATTTTTAAAAGGAGTCAATCATGAGATTAACAACAAAAGGCAGATTTGCGGTAACAGCATTATTAGATCTTGCTTTACAACAAAGCAACCATCCCGTGACGTTGGCAGACATTAGTCAGCGTCAAAAAATATCGCTATCTTATTTGGAGCAGTTATTCGCAAAATTGCGTCAATCTGAACTCGTGGATAGTGTACGTGGGCCTGGGGGCGGCTACTGTCTCGCAAAAGATTTAGATAAAGTATCGGTAGCTGACATCATTCTCGCTGTTGACGAACCTATTGATGCAACACAGTGTGGCGGTAAAGAGAATTGCCATAACGATGGAAAGTGTATGACTCACGACTTATGGGCGAAACTAAACGATCTTATTTTTGAATACCTTGGCGATGTAACGCTTAAGGAGCTTGTTGACAATCAAATAAATCAACAAAACGATGCCATCGTACCGCTTCTTGACATGCGCGAAACAAATGCTGCATATAATTGAGTCACTATTAGTTAAAAATCTCGATTTTCTGGGGGTGTCCGCATAATGCTTTACAAATCTTTATACTGAACAATTTAATCAGGTTTGTGTCCAATTAATTAGTGCTAATGGATGCAAAAAACAATCTGATTATATAGATCACACGTCATACAAATACCCTGATAATTTTAATTAAATTGAGAATATTGCATTAAATTAATGTTATGCCAATTACCTTAACTGAAAATGCCGCAAAACATATCCAACAGCAACTTGCAAAACGAGGCAAAGGGCTTGCGTTACGAGTTGGGATTAAAAAATCAGGCTGTTCAGGATTTTCTTATATATTCGACTATGCTGATGAGATCAAATCAGACGATCAATTATTTGAATCTCATAAAACAAAAATAGTCGTTGATACGAGTAGTTTACCTTATGTGGATGGATCTCGAATTGATTTTGCCAAGGAAGGCCTCAATAGTTCTTTCAAGTTTATTAATCCCAATATTGATAACACATGCGGTTGTGGTGATAGTTTTAGCGTGAAAGAATCTGCTAAGATTTGACCGATAGCAATTTCAATTGCAATATATTTTCATGTACAAATAACCTGACTGTGAAGCAATTTAAAATATCTGTTTCAAAACTCAAGATACTAAAATAAAGGAACAAACCAAATGAGCGCAGTATTGCAAAGTCTGGTTAATCAACCGTATAAACATGGCTTCGTTACTGAAATTGAATCCGATATCGCACCCAAAGGACTGAACGAGGATATCATCCGATTAATTTCGACCAAAAAGAATGAACCAGAATGGCTTCTGTTATTTCGCCTGAAGGCCTATCAAAAATGGCTAACAATGACTGAGCCTGACTGGCAGAATGTTCATTATCCAAAAATTGATTTTCAATCAATCAGCTACTATTCAGCACCCAAACCAAAGCAAAAGCTAGGTAGTATGGATGAAGTTGATCCTGAATTACTGCGCACATTTGAGAAGCTTGGTGTGCCCATGCACGAACGCGCAGCGCTTGCGGGCGTCGCTGTTGATGTCATCTTTGATAGCGTTTCAGTGGCCACTACCTATAAGGAAAAACTAGCTGAAGTCGGTATTATTTTCTGTTCTATTTCGGAGGCAGTACAAAATCACCCAGAACTCATTCAAAAATATTTAGGGTCCGTAGTTCCAGTTGGTGATAACTACTTTGCGGCTTTGAATTCTGCAGTATTTACCGATGGATCTTTTTGTTTCATACCCAAAGGTGTTAAATGTCCAATGGATTTGTCCACCTATTTCCGTATTAACACGGAAGGTTCCGGGCAATTTGAACGAACCTTGATCATTGCTGAAGAAGGCGCATCTGTTTGTTATCTTGAGGGTTGCACCGCTCCTCGATTTGATACAAACCAGTTGCACGCAGCAGTTGTTGAGTTGATCGCACTGGATAATGCAGATATCAAATATTCAACGGTGCAGAACTGGTATGCCGGCGATGAAAATGGTGTGGGTGGTATATACAATTTTGTAACCAAACGTGGTTTGGCAAAAGGTATCAACTCAAGAATTTCCTGGACACAGGTGGAAACCGGTTCTGCAATTACCTGGAAATATCCATCCTGCATTTTGCGCGGAGATAATTCTGTCGGTGAATTTTATTCGGTTGCAGTCACTAACAATTATCAACAGGCTGATACCGGCACCAAAATGATTCACCTCGGAAAAAATACACGTAGCACAATTGTCAGCAAAGGTATCTCAGCGGGCCATTCAAACAGCAGCTATCGCGGTCTGGTACGTATCACTCCGACTGCAGAGGGTGCACGCAACTATTCGCAATGTGACTCCATGCTGATTGGTGATCAATCGGGTGCACATACCTTCCCATACATACAAGTGCAGAACAACAGCGCAATCGTTGAGCATGAAGCTTCTACTTCTAAAATTGGCGAAGATCAGCTTTTTTACTTCTCGCAACGCGGCATTAACGCAGAAGAAGCGGTTTCAATGATTATCAACGGGTTTTGTAAGGATGTGTTTCAGCAGCTGCCAATGGAATTTGCCGTTGAAGCCACGAAACTTCTAAGCTTCAAACTGGAGGGAAGTGTCGGATGATTGATAGAAACAGCAGAACCATTCTTTCTGTTCAAGGATTACGCGCGAGTATCAATGGCACTGAGATTCTAAAAGGAATTGATCTTACTGTTAAGAGTGGGGAAATACATGCCATTATGGGTTTAAATGGATCAGGAAAAAGTACCTTTGCAAAAGTACTAGCCGGTCATTCAGCTTATGAAATCACTGGCGGATCAGTTCAATTTGAAGGCAATAACTTATTAGAGCTGCCGCCTGAAGAGCGCGCTCGTGCTGGATTATTTTTGGCATTTCAATATCCGATCGAAATTCCGGGTGTTGCTAACACACAATTTCTTCGCCTCGCCTACAATACTGTACAAACAAAACGTGGCAAAGAAGAACTGGATCCTCTTGAATTTGATGATTTTGTGCGTGAAAAAATGAAACTACTGGAAATGAATCCTGATTTCCTAGACCGCAGCGTTAATGAAGGTTTCTCAGGTGGCGAGAAGAAACGTAACGAAATCCTACAAATGGCATTATTAGAACCTACACTGAGCATTCTGGATGAAACAGATTCCGGACTTGACATCGACGCACTTAAAACAGTGGCCAATGGTGTCAATCAAATCGCCAATAAAAACAATGCAACGATTCTGGTCACGCATTACCAGCGCTTGCTGGATTATATCGTGCCTGATTATGTACATGTCATGCAAGCAGGCCGCATCGTCATGACGGGTGGCAAAGAACTGGCATTGGAGCTGGAAACACGTGGTTATGATTGGGTTAATACAGGCAAATCGATTACCGGGGCAATCGCATGAGCGATCTAGCCAACACGGATTATCTTGAATGTTTGCTAAAATCTTGGTCGATAAAATCGACTGAGTCGCTGTCTTGGTTGAATCAATTACGCGCTCATGCAATTGATTGTGTCAATACGCAGAAATTGCCGACACGGCGTGATGAGGAATGGCGCTTTACAGACATTTCACCGTTAACCCACCTACCCTATCAACCGTCACAATCAGAATGCAATCTGCAACTGCATGACATTGAGCACTTGACCTTGAAGGAAGCAAAAAACCGTTTGGTGTTCGTTGATGGTCATTATTCTTCGAATTTATCAACCATTATTGACCCTACGGCGCTAGTGATAGGTAACCTGCCAGAATTTGTAGCAGCACATGCATCGATATTAGAATCGCACTTGGGACAACACGTTCAATTTGACAACAACGTATTTGCAGCATTAAACACAGCTTTCCTACGCGATGGTGCACTGATCATTGTTCCGAAAAATATCACCATTGCGGAACCAATCCACTTGCTGTTTATTGCGACTCAAAATGAAGTGACCAGTTATCCGCGTTGTTTAGTGATTGGCGAAACAGGAAGCAATGTGACGCTTATTGAAGATTATGTAGCGCTTCAACAAACCACTTATATCACCAATTCAGTGACAGAAATCAGCTTAGCTGCCAATGCGCACGCCAAACACATTCGAATCCAGCGTGAAAGCACACAGGCTTTCCATTTGGCAAACTGTGCAGTGTCGCTTGCCCATGCAAGCAATTATCAATCAACCAGCATTTCTCTAGGATCGCAGATTTCCCGCTATAACCTGCATGTTCGATTAACTGATGAAGCAGCAGAATGTGTCATTGATGGATTGACGCTGATTTCAGATCGCCAACTGGCAGATACACATACCTGCATTGATCATGTAAAACCCAACGGTACCAGCCGCCAGCAACATAAATGCATCGTCGATGATGCCGCACACGCTGTATTTAATGGAAAAATTATCGTACGTCCTCATGCACAGCAGACAAACTCATCGCAATCCAGTCGCAACTTGTTACTTAGCAAGACAGCTCAAGTAGACACCAAACCGCAACTGGAAATTTTTGCCGATGATGTTAAATGCGCGCACGGTGCAACCGTCGGGCAATTGGATCAAGAAGAGATTTTTTATCTGGAAAGCCGCGGCTTATCAGAAAAAGCCGCACGCAATCTATTAACCTACGCATTTGGCGCAGAAATCATCAGCCGCATTCCTGTCACTTCGCTCAGGCAACAATTGGAACAGGCAGTTCTTAGTCAAACTCAAAGTAACTAATCATGAACTCAGCCACAGTCTCTTTGAAACCTGAAATTTCCGCCAGTTTTGATGCGGAAAAAATTCGCGCCGATTTTCCGATTCTGAAACTTAAAATAGACGGCAAGCCGCTTGCCTATCTCGATAATGCAGCGTCCAGTCAAATGCCGCAACAAGTCATTGACCGCTTGGTACGCTATCAGACGACGCAACATGCGAATATCAATCGCGCTGTTCACTATCTGTCCGAAGTAGCCACAATGGAATATCACGCCGCGCGATGCAAATTGCAGCAATTCATCAACGCACGCGAAGATCGAGAAGTTATCTTTACCAGCGGCACAACCGATTCCATTAATCTGGTCATGCACGGCTATGGACGTAAGTTCATCAAGACTGGCGATGAAATCATTCTGACCACTTTGGAACATCATTCCAATATCGTACCCTGGCAAATGCTCGCCAATGAAAAAGGCGCAAGAATTCGTGTCGTTCCAGTCAATGACAAGGGTGAGCTGGAAGTTGATGAATATGAGAAGTTGTTTAACGAACGCACCAAGTTTGTTGGTTTAATTCATGTATCGAATGCACTCGGCACTATCAATCCCATCAAACGAATGATTGATTTTGCTCATCAACACGGCGTTCCTGTTCTGATCGATGGTGCGCAAGCAGCACCGCATATCGTTATTGACGTGCAAGCACTCGATTGCGATTTCTATGCCTTTTCTGCACATAAACTTTGCGGCCCAACCGGTGTAGGCATACTCTATGGAAAAGCTGCTTTACTGGAATCCATGCAACCCTTTAAAGGCGGCGGCGATATGATTGCTTCCGTTACTTTTGAAGAAACACTCTACAATACCATCCCACATAAATTTGAGGCGGGCACCCCGCCTATTGCCGCGGCTATTGGTTTTGGCGCTGCCATAGATTATTTAACGGCTATTGGCATCGAACGTATCGCCGCGTATGAATTATCCTTACTTAACTATGCGACTGAGTGTTTAAACGATATTCCAGGTCTCAAGATTATTGGCACAGCGGCAGAAAAAACAGCCGTACTTTCTTTTACGCTCGACGGAATCCATCCGCATGATATCGGCACAATTCTCAATCAGGATGGTATCGCCGTTCGTACCGGACACCATTGTGCACAACCCGTGATGCAACGATTTAATGTACCGGCCACCTCCCGCGCTTCGTTCGCCTTCTACAATAAAAAAACAGAAGTGGATGCCTTAGTCGCTGGCATTAAGAATGTCCAAAAGGTTTTTTTATAATGCACACAAACTCACTGTATCAGGAAGTCATACTCGACCATAACAGAAAACCACGTAATTATGGCAAGCTGGATCACGCCAACCACCAAGCAGTAGGACATAATCCCTTATGTGGCGATCGTTTGGATATTACATTGCAACTAGAGAATGATCAGATCAATGACATTGCTTTCCAAGGTGAATCCTGCGCAATTTGCAAGGCTTCCGCCTCGATGATGACAGCAGCGGTTAAGGGAAAATCTCGTTTAGACGCAGAAACACTCATTCATGAGTTTCGTGAATTAGCGACTGGTAAATTGGATACAACTCACCCGCATCACCTTGGACGCCTGACGGTTTTTTCTGGCATACGTGATCTGCCAACACGCGTTAAATGTGCAATCTTACCGTGGCATACCCTGCATGCCGCACTCAACTCGATAACCAGCGCATCAACTGAAGCAAATCATGATTCAGCGCACGCGATATCGAGTAAGTCCTAGTTTGATTAAGTAGCACACAAAGTTAGATCGCATATAGGTTGATTCAACTTGACTCCGCCACAATCCTGCCATATATGCCCAAACAATTTTCCTGAATAATAATTGCATACTCAGTATTGATAAAAACTAAAATGCCAAAAATTGCTGATATTGAAGGAACACCTAACAAAAATGCTTTGAAATTTATCCTCAAAGAACCGCTGACCTGGGGGATTGCGCGATCGTACGATAATGCTGAAGCTGCCCAAGATGATCCCCTGGCTGCCGCATTATTCGATATCGATCATGTTACGAATGTTTTTTATATCGATCAATGGATCACAGTCACCCAAGATGGAGAAGCCAACTGGCAAGATCTAGCACGTGAAATTGCCGACCCTATTCGGGCAGCACCCGCCGCATCGGCACAATCTGCCGAAACAATAGCCGCTGCCAGCAGTGTACTCGCTGATTTAAGTCCAGAAGATCAATTGCGTCTGGAAAAAATCAATGTCTTACTGGATGAAGAAGTACGGCCGTACCTGCAACACGATGGCGGTGATTTGCATATCTTAGGACTCGAAGGCAATACCTTGCGCATCCACTACCAAGGTGCCTGCGGCACTTGCCCTAGTTCCATTTCCGGTACGCTGAGAGGGATCGAAAATATGTTAAAAACCATTGAACCGGATATACAGGTTATTGCCAGCTAACAACCCAATAAAAAAGATGGCCAACACCACCTTTTTAAATTCGATCACTCATCAAACACGTTTTCTGAATTCATTGTTGTGCGGAGCGATTTCAATTTTATCGCCAATTTCTACAAAAGCAGCTACAGAAATCTCAAACCCAGTCCCTACAAGACGTGCTGGCTTCATGATTTTACCTGAGGTATCCCCTCTTACTGCCGGTTCGGTGTATTCAACTTCGCGCACAATCGTGTTAGGTAATTCAACGGAAATGGCTTTGCCTTCATAAAAAGTCACCTGGCAAATATCTTCCATACCATCAATCAGATAATTCAAAACATCCGGCATATTGTCGGCTTCCACCTCAACCTGGTTATAGTCGGCATCCATAAAAACATATAATGGGTCAGCAAAATAGCTGTAGGTGCACTCTTTGCGGTCCAGAATGACCAAATCGAATTTTTCATCTGCTTTGTAAACAGTTTCCATTGTGGTGTTGGAAAACAAATTTTTCAGCTTCATCTTAACCACAGATGCATTACGGCCAGATTTGGTAAATTCTGCCCGTTGCACGACCATAGGATCATTACCAACCATTACGACATTACCTGAGCGTAGTTCCATTGCGGTTTTCATATTTCAATTCCAAAATTAAATTATAAGCAAGGTTGATGTTGTTTTATATCAGCAAACATCAAATTCATAAACAGTAAATTATAGCTTATTTTCAGCAAACTGCGCCAGACTGGATGCTAAATCATCTTGTTTCAATAATTGCTTAACCCGGTCTTTATTATGTTCCGTTAGAGATTCACGGAAGGAAAAGTAGTTCAACCAAATAGCGCTGTTTATTTCGTACCTGCCATTCCAGCAAGCCCATATCTCACGCACTGCATCTGCCATTTCCTCCGGCATATTTGCGGTATATAGATCAAGAAACGCATCCAGTTTCTTCCAATGCGCACTCTCTGTTTGCGGGTAAATATTCCAGACAAACGGACTACCTGCCCATTGCGCGCGTACAAAGGAATCCTCACCGCGCACAAAATTAAAATCACAACTCCAAAGTAGTAGGTCATAATCAGCTTGTTCCATAAATGGAATGATCTGGACGGTTAATTGCCCATACTGAATCAATTTCTCGGTCCGTGATGATGGATTGTTTAGAAGAGACGCTATGCTTCCAGCCACACTCCCCTCTGTCACAATTAACAAAACCGGCTTTGAAGATTCAGACAATACTTGAATAAGTTTAGTTACCGGCGCAGTGTCATAACAAAACAGTGAAATGCGTATTTCACCCGGTTTTCGCTTTAACAAACCTTTACGCTGCAAAAATGCACGCTCTGCTGTTGTACTAAAAGTACTTCTTCGCGCAATTAAATTCTTTTCGCGCAATAATCCGCCGGTACCTTGCACAAAACCAGGGAAAAAGAATGTTTTGATTAAAGGAAGGCGTGGATGTGGTGATGGCAAACCATGACATTGAACCACCCAAGGTTCAGCACTGAGATATTCCAGATTAATCCAAACCGGTTGTTTTTTTCTTTGTAACAACGCCGCCACATAAACATCAGGCAATTCACAAGCGAATGCTTCAATCACAACTTCAGCTGGCTCAACTTCGACGGACACGCATTGCCAACGGCAGATTTCAACACCCTGCACTACTTGCTGTTGAATCTCTGGATTAACATCCGGTGCTATACAAGAAAAACTCGTCAGATCGTCAACCCAAAGCCGTACTACTTGATGATGATCCTGTGTTAATTGCCGTGCCAGACGCCAACATACACCGATGTCACCAAAGTTATCGATAACCGTACAAAAAATATCCCACCGGCGTTGCATAGCATTCCAAGGAGATGAAGTCAGCACTTGGGTACGTTAACCAAAGCCAGGAGAATTGTAGTATTTGGAAAGATATATTTAGCAGCAAAAAATCTAAGGAAGCGCTGAATAACTCACCGCACAGCAGCGTATCGAGCACGATTTTGGTTGGATTCAGCATTTTCTGGTCTGAATTGAGTCATTTTTTGCATTATTTCTCTCATTTTTCGTTTTCAGGACGCAACCTGTCTGTCAGTGTCATTTATCCACCGGCGAGCCAACAGCAAATTGGCAAAACCAAACCGCGAGAATAGCTGAGCGGTGTTCTTGGCCATCCCCTTGTAGCGTGCCTTGCGATGAATGAATAGATTCTTTACGACATGAAAGAGATGCTCAACCTTGGTGCAAATGCTAGCCTTTGCATGCTCAAGCTTCTCCATCAGTTCACCCGTTGCCATTTTGGGCAATGCTTTACGCTTGATAGGGCGCATCGCAATATGCCAGGCACAGGTAGTTCAAGATTTTCTTCGCGCTTCTCAATACCTTGATAGCCCACATCACCCAATACATCCGTTTCATCGCCATGCAGCAGCGCATGCGCCTGAGTGACATCGTGAACATTGGCAGCCGCCGTTCCGATCAGAGTGTGAACAAACCCTGACTGCGCATCAACAATCGTGCCCTCGCGAAGAAATAATCCTCGATCAGCCAGATGGGCGTTAATCGCATTGAAGATGGATTCGGTCAGATGATGTTCTTCCAGCAGGTGGCGGAATTTGAGTAGTGTGGTTGCATCCGGTGCGGCCTCGCGATTCAGGTCAATGCCAACAAAGCGGCGAATTGCCTGACTGTCGTATACGGCATCTTCGGTACCTTCATCCGACAGACCGAAGCATTGTTGTGCAACATACATGCGCAGTATCCGCTCCAGACCGACAGGCGAGCGACCAGGCCCGCCACCGGATGGATAGTATGGAGCAAGAGCATTCATCAGGAATGCCCAGGGAGTGACCGCTTCAATTTCGGCCAGAAAACGATCCCGTCGCGTCTGTTTCTTCTTTGACGCATATTCCAATTCAGAAAAGCTTGATTGCATCTGTTTATCCAATATCATCAACATGATGGATTTTATCAAACTTTAGCAACTCAAACCGATATGTTTGAATAAATCAATGTTTCCTTAAGTATAAATTGCGCTTCTTCGCCTGTTTTTGCCTTGCATCAGCTGCCTCGAATACGTTTTCCAACGTATATGGATTCCTCCCGTTTTGCAAGCAAAATTTGTGATGATTTTAAGGTGCAACTGCTTCCGTATATCCGGCTTCTCGTTGGATAGCTTTACTATCCGAGCCATGATGGATTTCGGGCGTAAGATTCAAATCGGCCTGGCGGCTTTGCCTTGTCATGCATCGGGCAGGGAGCCTGTTGAAAAGACTGAATTACTTACGCCGGTCTGACCTGTTTGCCATCATTTCATTTTGCTACGCAATTACCAGTGATTTTCCCCTCTGCTAAACAAAACTTGCTGTACTACATGCA
>CAMCBD010000014.1 GCA_945872825.1 Nitrosomonas ureae | reverse complement strand
AAGCTTCAACAATGGATCATTGACATCCAACTGCATCAGCAAATCTGTTCCAAACAAATTCGGTTGATGAATCGTACTGCTACGTCTTAGCATTTTTAATCACCATTTCGACCAGAAATAGGATCCTATTTTAACATTCCTGGTCGTTAAGATCATTAAAAGAAAGAGTTTTGCTGCGTAGCATCAAGTGCTTGTGGATATTTCAGGACCGACTATTTAATGGCAAACTCTGGTGGATTATGCCCTGAATGAGAGAATGACAAAGAGCCTGGTTATACAGGCATTATTTCGTGCAACTGCAAGTAAACATCCGGATAAGGGGCTAATTGCTCACTCAGATCGAGGTGGCCAATACTGTGCGCATGATTACTAGAATCTATTACAACCATTTGGCATGATCGCTTCCATGAGCCGTAAAGGTGATTGCTATGATAATGCTCCGATGGAAAGCTTCTGGGGGATACTTAAAACCGAACTGGTGCATCATCGGAGATTCAAAACACGGCAACAAGCCATTCAGGAGATTACCGAATATATCGAAATCTTCTATAACAGGTAGCGTAAGCAGGAAAGATTAGGTTATCTGTCACCAGCACAATTACGCAGCGATACTATGCAAATCTAGCCGCTGCTTAAACACATGGACTCCATTTTTGACAGCACAACTCAGATCATATTCTGACAAATGCACCTCAGTTACCCAAAGCAGATCGTTGGTGCATACTTGCACGCTATATCATCAACAAAATTTTGCGACCAGACCGAAAAATTCACAGCTTCTCGGTTCCCCTCCACCCTCTTTGGCCATTGGAGTGACCTAACAGAGAAATTTAGGTTGATAAAACTCGAATGATACGGGGGGACCTCCTAGCACTCCTGCATATAACTCCAGCTGACGAACTGTTCACTAATAAAGCACTTCGCCGCAAGCAACAGAGTATTATCTGCACTCTCCAATCTGCTGGTTAGCAGGAACACAGCGTGCACCCCTTACATGACCGTCTTGTACGTCCACCACCAGAACTGCGGTAGTCAAACAAGCAGAATGCAATGATATTTGATTGAAGATCGGACATCAATATTCTTGATGTGCCTTTAGATGAGAAAAACCATCTAGCGGATATTACCTATCCGCTAGATGGTTTTTTATGGTTTTTGTTTTTGGAAACATTTGACTGACTCTGCCCTGTCTACCACTTGCACTTGCAGTGATTGGAATAGTTCTGATAGCGCTAAAAAACCAATTGCCAGCAAAACTTAAACCACTAAGGACATCAATAAAATTTTTTCAGTCTAGAAAACGCCGTAAATAACTGCTCCAATAACGATAAAAGCAGCTGTCGAAATAAAGAACAATCTTAGAACTTGTGCATCTGTTTCTCTTCTGTTGATTTCGCTCATAACTAATCTCCTTATTTAAGGTATTTCTTTGATTAAGAATTAAAGTCGACAATAATCGACCTCCCTGCTTACACGATCACAAAATTTTTGTGATCGTGAAACTTTACCCCCGTCCCCAAGATTCACTATTACAGTAATCCTTAATTGATGGAACCGAGTACTTGCTTCGCAATCATCTCGCATCGCTTGATTATTGCGGTGACAAATTCTAACTCACATTTAACAACAATGAAAGTATTGAAATTAAGCACACCCCCTATTTATTGTAAAAATCCACTCAATTCGACAGAACTTTTTCAAACAAACCCACAGCCTGACTTGCTTATAGATTTTTCAAAGTCCTAACCATCCATTGATTTTAGAATCCAAATGGATTCAAATTACACTCATAGTGCTAAAGGCTTCACGTAACCCGTTAGTTCAAGATAGCCACGTCCAGCGGGCTGATCATCTCTGGTCAGTGTCACTGCCCCTTCCCAGTATACCGATCCGGTAGATTGGCGTGAGTCGAGTTCCTGATCATCCAGCAATGGCGTAAGCTGCCATTCAATCGCACCAGTGCGGATATGCATCGCGACAGGATAGATCGCCTCAGTATGCGGCGATTGCCAGGTGCGGATGGGGGTAAATTCCACCTCTTCTGGATTAAAAAATTTAATATCACCCGATACATCCCGCAATGCGGCGTACGCCCAAACTTTTCCACCATTCTTTTTACGTATTTGAAAAACCATCAAAGAAGAACCATCATCCAGATTAGCACCAACCCAATCCCAGCCATCGGCTTCCGGATCTAAATAAGCAGTCGACCATTCGTGATCAAGCCAGGCACGGCCGTTGACAGTAACCGGCTTATTTTGACGAAAAACCGTACCGGTTACACTTAAATGCGGTTCGCTATAGTAATAACTTGCTTGTTCCGGTTTCGGACCTTTGCGGGAAAAACCGTTTTGATCTTGCAGCATCAGCATCTGTGTCGGCGACAATGATAATTGCAAGCCAAAATCACCGGTTCGCATATCCACCTGATAACGCCCATCCTCCTCGCGAACCAGGGTCCAATCATCCAGCTTCACATCGGTATTGCCTGGTCTGGCATAAGCCAGATTAAAACCTTCACGAGCAGATTTCTCAGTATGCATCAGCTTGCCCACTGCAGGATCGGATAATGCCAGATGCGCGATGATTAAATATTTCGCTGCAAAACGGCTTGGATTATCATGATTCTGATCAGTCGCATAACGAAAGAAAGTAACCTGAAAGCCTAGTGGTTTCTTATCCGCTGTCTCCAACCAGCCGGTGATATACCACCATTCAATACGAAAATCCTGATGCGCGCCGTAATCATGCGGAAAAATCAGTTTATGATCGGGCACGACCGGCAACAGCCGGGAAGATTCAGCGATCGTCTCCGCAGCAACTAAGCTTAAAATCAGCATAATCATACTGACAAAACGTAAAAAATAACGCCTGCCGATATTTTTACCCTCCGCCATCACCAATCCTCCCGCACCGTACGTATCACATTACCGGATACAGCCTGCCGTCCAGCCAGCAGTGCCGTCAATGCCGCTGAAAACAGCATAATTCCAGCGATCATCGTCAACCAGCCCCAAGGCAAATGCAATTGCATGGTCCAATGAAAGGATTGCGGATTGACAATAAAAACCAGAATCAGGCTGATACTCCACCCTAATACAAAGCCCAACACAATCCCAAGCATCGTTAGCAAGCCACCTTCCACTGCCAGCATTGCAAAAATTTGCCGCTGCATGACGCCAATATGCCGCAACATACCAAACTCTTTGGCACGCGCTAATGTTTGCGCCGAGAAACTGGCCGCCACACCCAATAATCCAATCACGACCGCCACCATTTCCAATACATAAGTCACCGCAAAACTCCGGTCAAAGATTTCCAAGCTTAATGTGCGCATATCACTCGACCGGGATATCTCCAGTGCCGCGCCAAATGGCAATTCCCGTAAATTCGCAATGGCTGCATCCGCCGTCATTCCAGCTTGCAACCACAAAGCGACCGTATTGACACTCAAATCCCCGGTTAATCTCTGATAATCCGCCAGTTGCATCTGCACCGCGCCAAATTGGCGGCCATAATCACGCCACACACCGGCAACCAGAAATTCATCGGATGTTGCGCCGACCGGCAAATTCACTTTTTCCCCGACCTGATAGCCATATAAATCAACCATCGCTTCCGACACCCAGACCGGCATTACATTATCGGGCAGCGCCCCCGGCGCGATCCTATCATCCGTTAACGGCAGCGTATTCCGCGCATCGGTTCTATCGACAGGCCGAGCAAACAAGGTGATTTCCGGCCGGTTCGCGTCGAGTGATAATTGCTGCGTACGGAAAAAATCCACACGATCAAAACCGGGTAGCTCGGCTATCGCCTTTTGCGTGTCGGATTGGAAACCGCCTTGATCACCGCTTGCCGCAGCACGCACATATAAATCGGCCGGCAAAACATGTCCCAACCAGTCATCAATCGATACACGGAAACTCGTCACCATAATCGCCATTGCCACCATCAGACTAAAACTGGCCAATATCCCACCGAGTGCAATAGCAGCTTGGTTAGGCGCATTCGCTAACCGCGCCAGAACCAAGGTAAGAACAGCGCTTAACCGGTAATGCTGCAATTGATTCAGTAACCTCGAAAAAGCCCATGCCGCAAAACGCGGCATCAACGCAATACCGCCGATCAACAGTAATGCAATGACCAGATAGCCGAAAACCGGCAACCCAAAAATGGGCGGTAGCTGTGTGAACAGCAGTGCAATCGATAAACAAATCACAGCAAACCAAGGTGGTGAAAATTTTGCCATGGCCACATCCTCACTGCCTGACCGTAAAGCCAGTGCCGGCTTAGCACGCGCCGCCTCTAATGCCGGTGCGATACTTCCCAACATCGTCACAATAAGTCCGACCGAAAAGAATGTCACTGCAGCCAGTAGATCAAAATAAATGCTTGGCTTAACACCCGGAAAAAAGTTAGTGCCCAAATCCCCACCCAGCAACTGAATCGCCGCGGCTGCAATGGCATACCCTAAGCCCAATCCCAGCAATGAACCGATTACCCCAAGGATCGCCCCTTCGGTGATAATTTGCCGCAGCAGCTGCTGCCGTGTAAAACCCAAGACACGCAACAACGCAAATTGCTGGCGCCTGCGGATGACAGATAGCACCTGCGTGGAAAACACCAGAAACGTACCAGTAAACAGCGCCACCAGCGCCAGCATGTTCAAGTTAACCCGGTATGCGCGCGACATATTGGCAATCCGCTTTTCCTGATCGATTGCTTCAGTAACCCGATACGATTCGCCCAGTTGCTCAGCCAGCTTGACTTTAAACGCTGCATGATTGACATCACCCCGCAGTTTCAACTCGATCCGTGACAATAAACCGAGCTGCTGGAAGCGCCACTGCGCCACACCAATATCCATCACTGCAATGCGTTGCCCTGCCCGCGCCCGCACCAAACCGCCTGCCACGCGCAAGGTAATGGTCTGCAATCCCACATGCAAGGATAGCGAATCGCCTTGCTTCACTTGCAACCATTCCATTGCGGCTGGCGACAAAAAAATAGCATCGCTTGCTAGCCGATCCAGCGTTTTCCCTTCCTCAGTCAATCCCAGCAAATCGGGCGAAATCTGTACCGACCGAAACATATCAATACCGATGATTTTCAGTTTGTGATCGTTTCTGTTCTGCAGTTTACCCGGCACCACCACATCCAATTCCAAAACCGGATTCGCTAACGTCACGCCTTCGGTGTTGGCCAGCAACGGATAAAGCGACTCATCAAAAAACGCTTTCCGGCCATATACCTGTAAATCCGATTGTCCGGAAAGGCTCTTGCTCGCCGCAGAAAATTCATTGAACGCCGCGGTATTGATCAAATGAATTGAAAACGCCATAGCGACACCAATGGCAATGGCAACGAGTGCCACAATCATTTGCACAAAATGTGCACGCCATTCACCGAACAGCAGCCAGCGGGATAACGATGCCGAATTCATTCGCTGCGCTCTGATTTCACCGGATGCAAGCCATCCTTGGTTAAATTCAACACAAAGTCCGCCGTTGCGGCCGCTGCATGCGAATGCGTCACGAGAATACCCGTAGCGCCATTGGTTTTTATTTCCGTGCGCATCAACTGGAGAATCTCGTGCGCCGTATCCGGGTCGAGATTACCCGTCGGTTCGTCTGCCAGCACCAATTTAGGCCGGTGTATTAACGCCCGCGCAATCGCAACACGCTGCAACTCACCGCCGGATAACTGACGCGGGAAATGATGCCCGCGGTCGCGCAATCCCACGTCAGCCAGCATCTGTTCCACACGATCTGTTGATGCGCCATTCAGCAATAAAGGCAAAGCAATATTCTGCGACAAGGTCAGATGCGGCAATACATGGAATGCTTGAAAGATGAAACCAAACTGCTCACGCCGCAATTGCGTCGCCGCATCATCATCCAGCGATGAAATAGCTACGCCGTTAATGCGGATCTCGCCCGAATCCGGCGTATCCAACCCGGCAATCAGATTCAACAGCGTCGATTTGCCCACACCCGAATCACCCATGATGGCCACATACTCGCCAGCTTTCAGGGTATACGTTAAATTGGTCAATACCTTCCGCCCTTCCGCATAGGCCTTATTGATATGACATAATTCAAGCATTTGCACTGACACCGCTGGATGTTAGATTACTTTTTAAATTCATTGAAACATACCTCTATGACCCGGATAAACTGTAGAAAAAATACAACCGTGCTTTAACAAACACACCGATTTATGCTTAAATGTACCACGTAACAAAAATTAATTTTAAGCACTTCTAAAAATACAGGAGAAATCTTATGGCAAAAGCTAGCGCACGTCACATTTTGGTAAAAACCGAAGAACAATGTAACAGCCTGAAAGCAGAAATTGAAAATGGTGCAGAATTCGGCCAATTGGCACAACAACATTCATTATGCCCATCCGGCAAACAAGGCGGCGACTTGGGCGAATTTGGCCGCGGACAAATGGTGAAGGAATTCGATACCGTCGTTTTCAGTGCACCAGTGGGTGAAGTGCAAGGCCCGGTTAAAACCCAATTTGGGTATCATTTGCTGGAAGTGACGAAACGTAGCGATTAGAGCACCTATTTGTCTCAATCAACCGCCAGTGATCAGGATCAGGTCATGCCAGATACTGCACCATCATTACCTATTGATAATACCAAGATCCGGCTTTTGACGGAGATCAACCCCGCGCAAGCACTGGGATACGCTGTCAGCTATTTAATGACCAAACCGGCTTTTGCTTGCCTGCAATTCGGGCACTGGTCTCGTATTCTGGTCGGACAAATTAATCGCGGCCACTATCTGATTGCCTCAGATAGTGGGCGTATCGTCGGGTTTATCGGCTGGGCACTGACCACTCAGGAGAAGGGCGATATGTGGCTTGCTGGACAGGGTGAGCTCTCCTTCGAGGACAGCAAAGCCGGCGAGATCATGCTGATTAACGCGTGGGCGGCAGAAACTAACGATGTAACGAAGACCATCCTTGAGCGATTACGCGAGATCGGCCGAGTTCAGAAGATGGTCTATTTCAAGCGCCTCTATCCGAATGGGCGCATCCATTCCGGGCGCCTCAGTGTCAATGCCTTCGTCGACGCGCATATTCGCTCCGCTCGATCCGGCGAGAAATCCAGTAACTGAGACTCTCCAGAAAGTACGTAATTCGCCCGTACATAATGTCGGCTCGCACACCGGATCCAAACTAAATCCTGTAATTAGGAGTCATCCAGATTTGTCTAATCTCAGCAACAATCCCTCATTAAGCAAACCTCGCACGCATCAAGGTTTGGGTAGGACTGTCCATGCTCAGAGAGCCGTGTTTGTATCGGGTCGCGTGGAGGAGGATATGCATAACATCAGGCGGCAACAAACGCTACGGAGTGTGAGAACAATACCGTTACCTCTCATCGCCGTGTTCGTAAAAAAGCCGGCTTTTCAGCACTAGTGATCCATGGCAGAACTTCCACACACCACTCAAACCCGCTGGCAATCCATCCAAAAAGCAGCGCAGTTTATCGCCCCTTACCAGCGCCAGGTCGTCTACAGCTTACTGGCTCTGTTATTTACTGCGACGATTACCTTATCCATCGGACAAGGTATCCGCTTGCTCATTGATCAAGGATTTGCGACGCAATCCAAAGAACTGTTGAGTCAATATGTGATGATCTTTTTACTGCTGGTGATAGCCCTGGCTGTGGGTACATTTACCCGTTACTACTGGGTTACCTGGCTGGGTGAACGGGTGATTGCCGATATTCGCAGCCAAGTATTCAACCATCTGATTCATCTACATCCAGGATTTTTTGAGGAAAACCGCAGTCTCGAAATTCAATCCCGTCTGACCGCGGATATGACGTTACTGCAAACCGTGATCGGGTCATCCGTATCTTTCGCGTTGCGTAATTTGATCATGATGATTGGCGGCATTATCTGGTTATTCATTACCAATGTAAAACTCACCGCGCTGGTGACGATCTGTGTGCCGCTGGTGGTCATTCCGATTTTGATCTATGGCCGCCGGGTACGGCATTTGTCACGTCAAAGCCAGGACAAAATTGCTGCGGTCGGCGCGTACGTCGGTGAAGTGCTTGGCCAGATCAAAACGGTGCAGGCCTACAATCATCAATCCATAGATCAGCGCAAATTTCACGATCAGGTAGAAGAAGCCTTCGCTGTCGCCAAACAGCGCACACTACAACGCGCATTACTGATCACTATCGTCATCCTGCTGGTGCTGGGTGCCGTGGGATTAATGTTATGGGTGGGCGGCATTGATGTGATTGAAGGCCACATCCGTGCGGGCGAATTGGCTGCTTTTGTGTTCTATAGCGTCATTGTCGGCTCCGCCGTTGCTTCTATTTCGGAAGTGATTGGTGAGTTACAACGCGCCGCCGGAGCTGCCGAGCGGACGATGGAATTATTACAAGCACCAAATCTGATCCAGTCGCCTGAGAAACCCCAGCCATTACCGAAAGTATCCGGAAATATCGCCATCGAGCAATTGTGCTTTGCCTACCCTTCCAGACCTGACGTGCTTGCTATCGATCATTTGACGCTGACTATCCGGGCGGGAGAAACGCTGGCCCTGGTAGGTCCTTCGGGTGCAGGCAAATCTACGTTGTTTGATTTGTTACTGCGTTTCTTTGACAATCAATCCGGCTGTATCAAATTGGAAGGTATTGATATCCGGCACTTGGATATTTTTGCCTTACGCCGGTGCTTTGCCCTGGTCGCGCAAAACCCGGCTTTATTTTATGGCACTATCAGTGACAATCTGCGCTATGCCCGTTCCGATGCCAGTGATGCAGAAGTCGAAGCTGCAGCCGATGCAGCCTACGCGCACGATTTTATCAGCAAATTGCCGCAAGGCTATCAAACACAGTTGGGAGATTCCGGATTGGGGCTGTCGGGCGGGCAAAAGCAACGGCTGGCCATTGCCCGCGCGATTCTGGCTGATGCACCGATTCTATTATTAGATGAAGCCACCAGCGCGCTGGATGCGCAAAGTGAGTTTTGGGTACAGCAAGCGCTGCAACGATTGATGCGCAACCGCACTACACTGGTTATTGCTCATCGTTTGGCAACCGTGCAATCCGCCGATCGGATTGCCGTGCTCGATCATGGTCGTTTAGATGCATTGGGAACGCACACCGAATTGCTGCAATCGAGTGAGTTGTATGCACGCATGGTTGCGCTGCAATTACAACCGCAATAACCGCAATAAGAAACCTTACGCCGATTGGTCGGTTACTTGACTATTAACAGGGACCGTTGAAAAACTCTCTGCGTTGCCGCTGCGGTGTTAAAAACAGGCTAAAAATGCTCATTTATTACACATAAACTGCGCTTTCTCGCCTGTTTTTGCCTTGCATCAGCTGCCTCGAATACGTTTCTCAACGGCCTGTTAAGCCCGGGCCTGCCGATTGAATCACGCGTGATAATGTTTTGCGTGCGGCGCGCATCCCCGCCCCCATTTGCATGAGCGTAGTTAAATGGACAGAGCGTTTGAGTATCAATGCCGTCAGGCGAAAGGGATTTACCCCGCCATCCGGATACACGGCTCCAAGTAATGCTTCCGGGGGTGAAAATTGCAGTGGATCGATGATGGCACGCACCGCGATAAACGGAATGCCTGCTGCTGCCGCCACTGCTGCAATCGCACCACTTTCCATATCCACAGCACAGGCGCTAGTTGTTTGCGCCAGATCGCGTTTTGCTTTCTCATCCGTTAATGGCACTGTACTGTCGGCCAATATGCCGTTAACCACGGTAACATCGGCAGGCAACAATTTTTGCAGCCGGTCACGCCAAGCTACGTTTACCGGCAACTGGGCACCCGCATGTATCGCATCCGGCAATACCAAATCACCCGGCTTCAGATCGGCACTCAATGCACCGGCAACACCAAAACTCACCAATGCCGTTACGCCATGCTGATGCAATCCTTCAGCTGCTGCCCTAGCGGCCTGCGCGCCCATGCCACTGAGCCACAAAACCGTCAGGTCATCAACTGGCATGATTGCGTTGAACGGGATTCGCGCCGGTGATACGCAGTTGGCTTCAGCCCGTAAGGCCATCACCAGTCCGGTTATAGGCACGCAGCGACTGTTCTGGTCAACGCACGGTAACGTGCCAGCGCCCAGAGCGGGAAGAATTTTGAGTATCCGTGATAGCGCAGATAGAAAACACGCGGAAAGCCGGGTGCGGTGAACCAAGGTTCTTCCCACAAATGATCACTTGATTGATTGCGCAATAAGTAATTAATGCCTCTGCGTACCGATTCGCTGTTTACCTCACCGGCTGCCATCAAACCCAGCACAGCCCAAGCGGTTTGAAATGCGGTACTGGTCTCGGGAAACTTACCAGCAAGCTGGATATCCAGATAAGAGTCGTTGGTTTCACCCCAGCCGCCATCCGCTCTTTGCACGGATTCTAACCACTGCACGGCGCGGCGTACCGATTTATGTTGCATATCAAACTGGGCCAAACGGAATGCTTCCAGAACAGACCAGGTGCCATAAATATAATTAGTCCCCCAGCGCCCAAACCAAGCGCCGTTGGATTCCTGTTCCCGCAACAAATAGCTGATACCGCGCAGCACGGCATGCTGGTGATGCGATTTACCATATTTCCCAAGAAAACCAACACAACGCGCCGTCACATCGCTGGTCGGCGGATCGATCAACGCGCCGTGATCGGCAAACGGAATTTCATTGAGATAGTGGTAAGTATTGTCGATGTTAAAAGCTGCAAAACCGCCATTACGCGATTGCATGCCACACAACCAGTTGGCTGCGCGTTCCAGAGGCTTCTGATAACGCTCTGCATCACACTGATCCATTGCCCAGGCAACTGCAGCAGTATCATCGAGGTCAGGATAATGCGGATTCGCATATTGAAAAGCCCAACCACCGCCTGGTAAATCCGGACAGTTATCGCGCCAGTCACCTGGCTCATCCAGAATCTGTTGTTCTACCAGCCAATCCAGCGCCTGCAGCACCGGTTTTTGATCCGTCGTCGGATCTTCCTGTAACGCCAAACTTGTCAACACCGTATCCCAGACCGGTGATGTACAAGGCTGGCACCAAACGCGCTCTCCCTCATCGACCAGCAATCCGCGCAATGCATTGCGACACTGCACGCGATTGGGATGATCATACGCATAGCCCAGCAATGCCAATGACTCATGCGCATTGACCATGGCTGGAAAAATAGCACCGATGCCACATTCTCCGTTCAAACGTTCAAGAGTCCAGCTTTCTGCACGGCGTATGGCGTATTGACGTAATGATTGGGGAAGTACGGGTTCCACTCGCGACAATACGCGCTCAGTCAACATAAAAATGCGTTTCAGCAGCGTTTCCGCCTTCGGAAAATAATTCTTTTCTTCTTCCGGTGCAATGATAAACAGTTCACGAATGTTCACTTGCCGCGGATTAACAGCGCGCGCCTTCATCGTACACAAAATCGACAAAGGCACCATCACGGTACGTGACCAGTAAGAAACTTTGCTGAGATGAAAAGGAAACCAGCGTGGCAACAAAACAAGTTCTGCCGGCACAACGGGTACGCCACGCCAAGGAATCTGATCATACATTGCCAGCAGCAAACGGGTAAAGACATTCGCTTTGGCTGCACCGCCGCGTTCCAGAATGGCTTCTCGTGCGCGCACCATATGCGCTGCATCGGGAGAGTCGCCCACCAACTTCAGGGCATAATACGCTTTAATGGTACAACTGATATCAAAAGCCCCGCCATAATACAACGGCCAGCCACCATGATTAAGATCCTGTTTATCACGGATAAAACGCGCTATTCTCGTTTCTAATAAAACATCCACTTCATCCATGAAATGCATCATCAAAATATACTCTGCAGGGATTGTGCAATCCGCTTCCAGCGGAAAACACCAATGCCCGTCCGTATTTTGTAAAGACAACATGGCTGCGCGAGCTTGGGTAAATTTAATTTCCAGCTCACTGGTATTGATTGCTTCCTGATTCAGGTTTAATGCTGTCTTCGAAAAAGGTGTCTCGTCTTTAAGAGCAGAATCACCCTGTTGCTGCGATATATCCGATATTCTTTGAAACCCGTCCATATTCCTAAGCGCCCTGTCCGTTACAAATATCCCAATAGATTTAATGCCTATTATCAATCTTGTTTGGCCGAAATAGATTTTTCACATAAGACCTCTTCCTGTAAATATCTGACAATCTAGTTTAAATCATCTGACTATCAGGCCTTGTTTAATCATAATTTCTTTTCTGTTTTTATTTTTGTTTTTGTTTTTTCTGACTCTTTTTCAAAGGGATTATCCTGAAAAGGATCATAGTAAAGGTCTAATGGCAACTTGCCATCATGAATTAGAAATTCACGTTGCTGTAACGATGCTTCACGTACAAACAAGTAAGGATCCAACGCAGCCTCATCACGAATACGCATTGGACCGGATAAACGAGCGCGCTTGTCGATGGCACCCAAAATAGTTAAAGGAGCAGCAAACGTTGTACCCACCGCAAGGCCAGCGTAAAAAAGCACATTAGTCAAAAGTCCTACTGGAATATTGGTTACGTCACGTTCACTGCTGGGGCCCAAAAGCGGGATAAACAAATAAGATCCTGTATTCACGCCCCATACACCTAATGTTTGTCCAAAGTCTTCGTCATTCTTTTTCAACCCCATGTGGGTTGCCATATCGAAAAATCCAAACATACCGACCGTTGAATTCACAAAAAAACGTAGTGTATCTTCAGCGCCCTGTTTGACTTTGCCTTGTAAGAAAGAATTCAGCACAACATTAGGATAAGACAGATTATCGTAAAAATTCCCAATAGACCGCTGGGCGTCGTTGGGCACATAATCAATGTAGGCACTCACAACAGGCTCAAACAACAAACGATCAACACGATCAGTAAAATTATAAGAAGCTCTGTTCACATTTTCGAGCGGATCGACCGGATCTAAATGCTGATCACTATTCTTTGCCGTTGTTGCACAACCTTGGAAAATTGTGATGCACAAAGATAATACAATAATAATTAGATGGTTATGATTTACTATTGGACTTATATTTCTCAAAATTCCGATCTTCTCACTCATTTACTTATAAAACAATCAGCCTTCAAACTTTCTTCAGCAATGCAGACGTCGTATTATCAACCCGCTACTCCGTAGCCATTCCATTTGACCAACAAGTGCGCGAACACTCAGGTAAAATGGCACGCAATTTTAAAAAACTTTTGAGCGGCGGTCAGAAACATCTTAACGTTAATTTCACACTCGCTTCTACCAGCCTGTTCTTACGCGCATTTCCGGTCAAAATCGATTCAGCCGCAGTATACACTACTCCCTCAATATCGTGCTTCGCTACCCCCGCAAAATAACTCGAGTTTTTCCAAATTTGACACGATTAAAACCATTTTTCCAGTGAAAATAAAAGTGCATTAACTACCAAATAACAGAATCTTTGAATTCTTATAAGCGACATACAAAGCACTTCAGATCCAAAATTATTCAGACTTGATGGCCATTCACACAAAAAGTGATTAACGCAATGTTTTCTGCAAACAATTCAACCTTCTCGCTCTCCATGCACTATTTCTACTAATTTTAAAGCCTGCAATTCCATTTCAATAACAAAATCGTCGACTTTTGCACGAAAATGGCGATAGAAGATCATGCTGGGAATCGCTACGAGTATACCAAATGCTGAATTATACAAGGCGACAGAAATTCCATATGCAAGCTGCGCCGGGTTGCTTCCGGCAGGCGAATTCGAACCAAAGATCTCTATCATACCGACCAAAGTACCAAACAACCCCATCAAAGGACTCAACGCGGCAATAGTCCCCAAAGTAGTCAGGTAGCGGCTCAGATCATGCGCAACCACACGACCAGATTCTTCAATCGACTCTTTCATGATTTCACGCGAGCTTTTCACATTTTTAAGCCCGGCAGCAAGAATTCTTCCCAGTGGGGAATGTTTCTGCAAATGCGCAAGCATCTCTGGATTGACACCACCGCGTTTATACTCACCTAATACTTTAGGCAACAATTCTTTTGGTGAAATAACACTTAAACGCAATGTCCACATCCGTTCCCCGATGATGCCCAAGGCAACTACGGAAGCGAAAATGATTGGCCAGATCGGCCAGCCAGCCGCTTGAATTAAAGATAACACGTGATAGTCTCCTCACTCACTGTAGATCCAGGTATTATTCTGTGGCGTATTATATTACCTGATTTATTTATTTCATAACTAAGTAACCCATTCGGCACGAATGAATCTTAATCGTGTATTCTCAGCCAGGAAAGTAGTTGATTTTTTATCCACAATTTCTGTGGATAAATTTGTGCATAGGTAACAAGCTTAAGAATTAAGTTATCAAGCCTAAACAGGCTTTTCTAGGTTGCCTGTTTTTTAATCTAAAATAAATACATTAATAAGCATTAATTTAACTTACACTTCCCAACCAGAACGTACTTTAGAATTACATTAAATTATGCTATTTCAGCAATGTATGTGGATTATTACACAATATCAAAATGAGTCTGTTTCCAATCTCGAGTCTTCTCCATAAAGTGCTTACGGTAAGCGAGTTAAACAGCAACACCAAGCAATTTCTGGAACAAAATATACCTTTACTGTGGGTTAAAGGTGAAATTTCAAACTTAAAGTGTTATCAGTCTGGCCATTGGTATTTTTCCCTAAAAGACGCCGGTGCACAAATACGCTGCGTCCTATTCAGCCACAAGAATCAATACATGGATTGGCAACCAAAAGATGGCATGCAAGTCGAAGTGCTGGCGCTCGTTACACTGTATGAGCCGCGCGGCGATTTTCAGTTAAACATTGAAACCATGCGCCGTGCCGGTTCAGGTGAGTTATTTGAAGCATTTGAGAAACTTAAATCCAAATTGGAAAAAGCCGGGTTATTCAGCCCCGCAAATAAAAAACCGTTACCCGCATTCCCCAAACAAATCGGCATCATCACATCGCCGGATACTGCTGCATTACGTGACGTATTGTCGACATTACAACGCCGCATGCCGACATTGCCGATCATCATCTACCCCACTCTGGTGCAGGGAAAGACAGCAGCCAATACTATTGCCGATGCCATTAAAATTGCGTGTCAACGAGCAGAATGTGATGTATTGATACTCTGCCGGGGCGGTGGCAGCATTGAGGATTTATGGGCATTCAACGAAGAAGTTGTGGCGCTTGCGATTGCTGCCAGCTCAATTCCGATCATCAGCGGCATCGGGCATGAAACAGACTTCACCATTGCAGACTTTGTCGCCGACATCCGCGCCCCCACGCCGACCGGAGCCGCTGAACTGGCCAGCAAGGACTACAAAGAACTAAGCCGCCTCCTGAAAACATTGCACCAGCGCATGTACCGCGTCACTTTGCATCACATTGAATACGCAATGCAGAAAATGGATATCCTGACGCATCGTTTAATTCATCCCGGTGACCGGATCAAACAGCAATATGTTCATTTGCAACATTTACAGAATCGATTCATCAAGACCTGGGCACATCAGATCGAAAAACAACATTGGAAATTACTCGATTTCAATCAACGGCTAGCAGCTGCTACCCCCAGAATAGCCCGGCTGGAGGAACAGCAAAAAGAACTTGCCGCACGTTTCCGCTACGCATTTTCCCGCTATTTCGAAACACTGGCAGTCAACCTGCAGCATTTACAAGCGCAGTTATCACACCTAAATCCGCAATCGGTGCTGGAACGCGGGTATAGCATCACCTATACCATGCCAAACACCGTAATCCGTGACAGCAAACAAATTAATCCCGGCGATAGAATTCAGGTAAAATTCGCGCACGGAATGTGTGAAGCTGATGTCAGCAAAACAAAAGATTCTTGATCAAAGCACAGGGATCTCGCGTTCATTCCACTTTATTTAATAAGGACATAGATTGTCGATGCCAAAAACTTTTCTGATTATGGGTGCCATAAATGCCTTTTTATGCATCGCACTGGGTGCCTTTGGTGCACACGGCCTGAAACAAACACTATCAGAAAGTATGCTGGCAGTGTATCAAACGGGAATTCAATATCATTTTTATCATGCCTTCGGGATTCTCATCATTGGCCTGTTATTGCTACATTTTCCCAAGTCCCGCTTAATCCCGATATCCGGCTGGTTGATGATGGCCGGGATTATTTTATTCAGTTTCAGTCTTTACGCATTAAGTCTGACCGGAATGCGTGGACTTGGAATGATCACACCATTCGGTGGCGTTTCGTTTCTCAGTGCATGGGCTTTGCTTGTCTATGCCATCTGGAAAGAAAAATAAGAGCAACTCGTTGTTAGCGCTCAACTGTATCATCTGCAGCTTTTAACTAGGCTGCAGATGTGTCTTATTCAGTTATAAAAGCACCCAAAAACACATCACCTTTATTGCAAATATTTCAAGAACCAGTTGGCTGCAAGCTGTGCAGCCTGTTCTAAAGTACCCGGTTCTTCAAATAAATGTGTTGCGCCAGGTACAAGCATTAGCGCTTTCTCGCATTTCATCAAAGCATAGACTTGCTCGTTCAGCTCAATCACACCGTAATCCGCACCGCCCACGATAAGCAATGTCGGTGCAATTACTTGGCTTAGCGCGACTTCTCCAGCCAGATCAGGGCGTCCGCCGCGCGATACCACGGCAGCAATCTCGTTCCTCATTTCTGCTGCGGCCTGTAATGCGGCGGCTGCACCGGTACTGGCACCAAAATAACCGACGCGCAAGGCCTTTGTTTCCGAATTAGCCTGCAGCCAAGCTGTCGCGGCAAGCAGGCGGCGTGTCAGCAGGTCGATATCGAAACGCATCGCATAATCCTGATCTTCAGCGCGTGTCAGCAGATCGAATAACAGCGTGCCAATGCCTTGTTGCTGCAGCACATTAGCAACAAAGGTATTGCGGGGACTGAAACGGCTGCTGCCGCTGCCATGTGCAAACAGTACGATGCCCGATGCAGCGGGCGGCAGTACCAGTTCACCGCTGAGTTCAACGGATCTGGCAGGAATTATTACGCTACTCATATTGCCGCTCCGATCCTGACCGGGATACGCTGCCTGCCGAATTGGCCGGAAAATTGTTCAAAACGGCCTGCAATCGCAGCATTACAGTTTTCACAACGTCCATTCTGCGTCAGGTGATACTGTTTGATTTCGTACCAGTCGCGCACGATCACAGCGTTTCCGCATGCCGGACAATATGTCGTATCGCCTTCAAGGTTATGTACATTGCCGGTGTACACGTATTGCAGTCCGGCATCCAGCGCGACCTTACGTGCCTGAATCAATGTTTCAGCCGGTGTAGACGGTATATCATTTAGTTTGTAATCCGGATGGAAGGCACTGAAATGCAGCGGCACATCGGTACCCAGTTCTTTCACGATCCAGCTGCTCATCGCGCTAATTTCCTGGCTCGAATCATTCAGACCTGGAATCAATAACGTAGTCAACTCAAGCCACACATCGGTTTCATGTTTGAGATATTTCAATGTATCCAGCACAGGCTGCAAGTGCGATCCGGTTTGCTTGACATAAAACTCATCGGTAAATGCCTTGAGGTCAACATTAGCGGCGTCCATCTTGGCAAAAAAGTCACGCCGCGGTTGCGCATGAATATAACCCGCCGTCACGGCCACAGTCTTGATGTCTCTGGCATGACAGGCATCCGCCACGTCCATCGCATACTCGGCAAAAATTACCGGATCGTTGTAAGTAAATGCAACACTCTTGCAGCCCTGTTCTTCCGCGTAGCGCGCAATAGCCTCGGGACTGGCTTGATCTAACAACTTGTCAAAGCTGCGCGATTTGGAAATATCCCAATTCTGGCAAAATTTGCAGGCAAGATTACAACCCGCAGTGCCAAATGACAAAACACTGCTACCGGGATAAAACTGATTTAAGGGTTTTTTCTCGATGGGATCGATACAAAAACCGGATGAACGTCCGTAAGTCGTCAATACCATCGCATCGCCGACACGCCCCCGGACAAAACAAGCGCCACGCTGCCCCTCGTGCAACTTGCAATCGCGCGGACACAAATCACATTGGATCCGGCCATCGCTAAGCTGATGCCAGTATTTAGCTGGATATTGCTCAGCGGCACTAATCGGCTCATCCATTGGCATATTCCTTGGAATAATCCATCTCACGCCATTTACTCACGGTATAGCGGGACAACTTAACATCTTCAGCCCAGAAATCCTCAGACAATCTGGCCTTGGATTTTAACCGGGCAAGAAACTGCTGCGGTTGCGGAAGACTTTCCCATACCTGGGGTAAGAATGTACTGCGATAAGGTCCATACTCGAACACAACCCCGTCAATATCCGGACGCAATTGCGCCAGCGCATCGGCTTCACTGGTAAAACCAAGCGGCTGCAACTCGGAGAGTAATGACACCTCCAGACTGACTGTAACCAACTCATCCGCCGCCAATGGTGCGAAACGGGGATCGTACAAGGCAGCTGATACCGCATTATTGCTCACATCTTCAATCAATGGATCACAAGCTTGCAGCGAACCGATACAACCCCGCAATTCACCCCATTGCGTCAAGGTGACAAACGTTGCCCCCGGATTGGATAGCCACGGCATCTTTTCATCAACCTCTGCCGCAGATACACCACCAGGTACATGCAAAGCACGGGAAATAGCCGCACGTGCAATTTGCAACAGTATTTTCCCTTGCTCATTTTTCTCAAGTGACATACGCCTATCCCCCATTAGTTAAATGCAATCGCCGCATAGCCGACCACTTGATCGCGTGAACCTGCGGTATCTCCGGAATTTCTCAGATCCAGCAAATGTGGCGTCAGGTGATGCTGTTGAGCGGCAATAATCAAACCATTGATGGCTGTACTCCCGCACGCCTGATCATGTTCAATCGGTTGCCGGAGCTGTATTATGGATTGAATCGTTGCACTGTCGACAAGTTGGGCTGTCGCATAAGGTAAATAATGTGAAAGATCCGAACTGATCACAATCAAGGTTTCTTCCCCACCCCACAATTGCTCCAGCACTTCCGCCACCGCCTCTGCCGATGTCATACCAACCGCCAGCGGCAGCAAGGTAAAATCACCCAGCACCTTCTGCAAAAATGGCAGTTGCACTTCCAGTGAATGTTCCAGAATGTGCGCTTCCTTGCTGATGGTCACTTGGGGTAAATGGGCAATCGCATTGGCTAAATCCGCATCCAGTTTCACGCTACCCAGCGGCGTGTCAAAAACATCCACTCCGGGTAAAGCCAAACCATACAAGGCAACACGATGCGCAGGACCGAGCAAGACGACGCGCTGGATTACTGATACAACAGAATGCAAGCTGGCATACGCTGTCGCAGCGATTGCACCAGAATACACATACCCCGCATGTGGAACAATCAATGCTTTGGGTTTGGAATCATGAAACTCCGCCTTTGCAAGCAAGTGCTGAACATCCTGTTCAAGCTGCCGTGCATCAGCGGGATAAAACAAACCTGCCACCGCAGGCGAACGAATCGTAGTCATAGCTCTTTCTTCTCCAGTAGTCTTATTAATATAGGCATAAGACACAAAATCAAGAAAAAGATTGCAACTGTCTGGTCAACTCACATTCAACATTCCTATGGAATCTATCCGCTATTTCAAAATCTTAATTGCATGACTCTGATGACACAGCCATAACCCATAGCGAACCAATGCTGCTTCAAAATCGGGAAAGTTTAACAAGGGCATACCCGACTTTTCCCATAGATCCTGCAGAAGGATCAATGCTAACTGGTCATCATTACGACAGTCTTGTGAAAGAAATCCCAACGCCTGAGCTGCTTGAAAAGCTAATTGCGCAAGCGGTGGTATTGCCTTATTCCAGCGGCCGCGCAGTTCTCGTAGAAAAATCTGTACCGTCACCGGGCCTATTCCCTTACTCAGTCCCATGATACGTTGCGCCAAATTATCCGAATCCAAAGCGGCGGTATGCAGATGGTTTAAATTCCCGGCATAACGACCCAGCAAGGTTTGGCTGACTGTAAGCATTTTGGTCGCTGTTTTGTGATCATAGCACGCATAACCGCCTTCATCGAGCAGAATAACTAATCCATCCCAACCCGTACAGATAATACTTTCCGGTGTCAGCGGTGCGTTACGTTCAAGAACTTGCCAGGTATGCGGTTGCTATCTTTTCTGAAATAGGTGCGCCGTACAATAGGGCAGCAAGCAACCACTTGTAGATTTCCGCTGCATCCAGGTCATCCAGTTGAATGCCCAGTTGTGTCGAATATCGTCCGCCAAACTCAGACACCAGCGATAGCGCATCCAGTGATTTATCCTGTGGCCTAGAAGATGGATGAAGCGTTTACGCATCGATCATTTTGCAGTTAGACTAAATGATATGAAAGTAATACTTCCGGTCACCATCCATCCCGGTAAGTATTCAACAGATTGGTTGCATTATTGGTAAACCGGATAATGCTATGACGGTCAATTCTTAGATCTTCCAGGTCCACCTTACGTTCAGGTGAAATTTCTTTGGTACTAAAATTGAATTGAATCAGTGGTGTTACATGATTAGAATCTAAATAAAGTTTTCCGGTATTATCGGTATTAGAAACCGGATCATGAACATCGGCAATCACATAAATTAATTCTTGAATCTCTTCGTTTGGCAATGTAATAGAATAAGTATCAAAGAAATGATCCGGAACGGGTGAAGAATTAAATGCAAATGTTTCTAATCCCAAAACTGCGCCAATAGCCTGTGCCAATCCGCCTCCTAAAGAATGACCTGTCACAGTAATTTTAGTGTCAGGATACCGGCTGACTACGCCTTGGGCAAATCTAAAAGCATCTTTAAATTGATCACTGACTGTCCCAATTCCTATGGCGGCATCTGCTATCGCATCACGAGCAGTATCTTCCAGTTCCTTAAATGAGCAAGGAAAATCGCAAGTTTCAGTCCCACGAAATGCCAGTGCTATTTCATTGGTATCGCGGTTTTTATAGACACCGGCATCCATTCCGGAACTATTCCCGTTGGATTCTATTAACTTCCAAGAATCAATCGTAACATTATCAAAATCATATATTGCATCAGCAAGTTTCGCATAGGAGATAGACCGCCCCAGCAAATCAACCGCACGCCGCTCATCGGGAAGTAACATGCCGTAAGGTTTCCATGTGGTATTAGGGACATACCCGGGATTGTTATACAGCGCAACGGTTTTCAGTTCAAATACCGAGACCGGATCATCGGTATCCGCATCGGTATCCGTCAACCAGGTCAAACTGACGGTGTAGCGTTCGGTACCATAAAGCTTCGGCACATCGATCTTGGGTAAAGTCAGTACGCCATTGAGAAATGAGAAGGTAGGACTATGCGTCTCGGAAACATCGTCAAACTCCACGCTCAACAATTTAAACCGGTTTGGATTATCCACTCCTAGCCATTGTAGTGATGCTTTGTATAACTGATCACCCGATGAATCGGTCACAATGATTTTTTGCAGACAGACAAGACTGTTTGCTTCCAGAAAAGTGGCCGGTGCAGTCAAATTCTTACACTCATCCGGCAATGCCTGCACCATTGGCGCAGCAACCGTCAGAATAGAAAAACTGATTATTCTGATTAAATACGAATTCCAGATTTTCATAAGTCACGCGCTATTAAGTGGTTTGATTAAGTCTTAGCAGTTTAATCATAATCAAAACCTATGTGAATACATTGCCAATTATTATTATAAAACTAAACAAACTACCTCATTCCATCAACACTCCGCTTGATTCTCCTTGCACATTGATCCATAAGTGCGACAAACCAAGCACACTCGGCCATTCAGGTTTTTCTTCACCTTCCAGCATACCGATAGTCGGTGCGCTACCTACAACGACACAAAACTCACCGATGATGCTGACCGCCATATAATTGACCGGACAGCCGGCTTCTGGATTCAACACATGGCCGTAGCGCACACCAGCCGCGTCGGAATGTAGCAGTAGTTGGGATATGCTCCCCCAGATTTCCGATCCCACGGCAAATTCCGGTATAACCAAGCGAAGGTGTACAATGGGCGTGTATTCATTAATTTTCCTGCAAGAATCAATCCTACCCCGAAAGCAGTAAATTTCAGGGTCGACTGTTGCAGTTTATTTTATAACAACCGATCTTTTGCAGCAGAGATGCAGTCCACTTCTAGCAGATATGTTTCTGACTTACACTTGCATTACCATTCTATCTAACAAAATAGACCCCATTTATACTATGACAACTTTGGTACAGATAGACTATAAAAACGCGAGGAATTTTATAAATTCAAGTATTATACTTTTTTCGCTTTTGATTGAATGGATAAAAAGTTTTTACAATATCACTTTAGGAGTTTGATATGCGAAATAGTTCCCAACAAAAAGTATTAACGATTATTGCAGCAGTTTCATTGGGGTTTGGAATTGAAACTGCCAGTGCTAGTACATCTTTTGGTGCTTGGTATCTTAATCCAATCAATCCAACTGAAGCTATTGCAGATTTTGGCAATAATGATATTAACGGACTTTCCGAAGATCATATTCCTTTCAACTTGCCAGTAGGCTATAGCGGTTTTGGTGGCGATAGTGTGATAGTAGGTTTCGCGGGAAGTTTCGATCTAACTTTTTCTGAATTTAGCTTATGGGATTTAACTGATAATACACTTATTGCTACAGATGATGGATTTACTGATCTATCACAGTGGTTTAAGTTTTCTGGTCCTTTACCTCAGAGCCATTCGTACGAACTGGTACTAAAAGGCAACTTACTTGATGGTTATACGAATGGTTCATATGCTGGAGACTTAACGATTTCTGCAGCAATACCAGAACCAGAAACTTATGCCATGCTGTTGGTCGGCTTAGGCTTGCTCGGGCTTATAGCTTACCGCAGAAAAGAAAACGTTTAATTTAGTTTAGCCTAGTTGTATTTCAGACGGCCCCGCATCTCTGGCGGGGCTTGTTTTTTTGAGAATGAAGGTAGTTCGATTGAGATAAATAACTGCCGGAAAAACCGGGATTCTTTATCTATTAGCCTCCTTCGAATGAGCAAAAGATCTGGCTCTACCCAACAAAGGCGCTATCACATGCCAAGTTTCAGCCAATCTAGTCAAGCACTCATAACCGCTCATTCCATCAACGATCCGCCTGATTCTCCTTGCACATTGACCCATAAGTGCGGCAACCCAAGCGCATTCAACCATTTAGATCCTTCTTCACCTTTCAGCATACCGATAGTCGATGCGCTGCCTGCGACGACACAAAATTCCCCGATGACGCTCACTGCCGCCATATAATTGGCCGGCCAGCCGGTCTTCGGATTCAACACATGGCCGTAGCGCAGGCCATTTAAGGTAATGCACCGTTCGTAATCGCCACTACTTGCCAAAGCGCCGGAATGCAAGAGTAGTGTTTGTAATAAGCCGCCGGGGTCACGTGGATGGCGGATAGCGATGCGCCAGGGGCTGCCGTCATCATGCGGACCGATAATTTTGATGTCACCACCCAGGTTAACGATGCCATGATTAATCCCAGCATCCCGGCATAACGAAGCGGCACGATCGACGGCGTACTCCTTAACCACGCCGCCAAAATCGATTTCCATACCGGGAACAGTAAATGCCAGGAGCGGCCGTTGCCAGTTTATTTTATGCCAGCCTATCTTTCCGAGCAGAACTGCAATCGTTTCCTGAGCAGGTATGGCTCCCGACTTAAAATCCCAAGCACGGCGCAGAATCCCGGAAGTAATATCAAATAAACCATCGCTTTGTTGATAACAGGTGCCTGCGTAATCGAGTAACCCGGCAGTTTCATCATCCACGCTAATACAGCCGCCTTGTGCCGCAATACGGTTAATCTCGGATAAAAAACTGTCTGCGCGGTAGCGGGAATATTTTGCCTCCAAGCGATACACATCATCCATAGCAATTTTGGCTGCACGCTTCGCTTTCTGCGCACTGCCAGCATAAAGTTGAATCGAGCAAGGCGAACCCATCGCTTTAAAATCGTAGTGAAAGTACTTTAGCTGAGCCATGCAGTTACATTCTGTGTAATGCTAGAAAAACTGTAAAAGATATGGAAAAACAAATTTAATTTTTACCTAAAACCGGTAGCTCCAGGTTGCCGAAAGCGCTCCATGACGATCAAGCTGAAATCCGTTAAAATCACTCTTAACCGGTTGTATCCATTCGAAACCGAAACGGTTACCGGCGAACCGACCGCCAGGAATCCTGGCGTTCAACCCCAACCCAATGTCCCAGAATTGTCCCCCATAGTTAGCCGGAAAATCCATCGGACCGATACGTGCACTAAATTTATTAAAGTCTCGCTGTATCGCATCTTGCCAAGTGTACACGCCACGCACGGATGCAGTCAGCCAATGTGTTAAATCATAACCGCCCCAGGTTGTCGCTTGGAATAGGTCGCCCAAACGGTAGCCGGACTTATTTTGATCTTCCATACGCTTAACACCGCTCAACTGTGTACCCCAGGACCAACGGCTCTTTTCTCCGAAATAGGTCAGACTGGGTGTAAAGTCCCAGGTACCGCTACCCAATTGCATGCCAAAATGGATCAATCCGCCATCCTCTTTGTGCGTTCGTCGCACTTCGATATCCACTTTTCCGGTTGGCGCACTGAATCCTAAATTCGCATGGACACGATGTCCGGGAACATTCAGTAACTTAATCAGTGATGAAAAATAGGTATCGCCTATGGCACCGGTTTCATGTCCCGCTGCACCATGATGTCCATGTGCACCCGAAGTATCGATTTTTGCCCCGGCTAATTGCCGCAAATTCATATCCATATCCATAAAGGTAGGCATCAACATCACATTGAACCACTTGGTCGGTGCGTACATCAGATCAACCATATGCATACGCATATCCATGAAGGTGGGAGTAAATTGACATGAACCATTTCCACACCCCTGATCGATGATCGCTTGGTCACTCGCTTTATGGGTACCGTGCATCATATTTCCACCGGTCCAGTTATACATAAATCGATAGCCCGCCATAAAATCTCCGGGTTTATCGAGCATATGACCAAACATGATGCCCGCAGGAGGGATCTTGTGATGGTAATGCGAGGAGGCATGACGATGTGACTCGGAAGATCCACCTGAACCACCCATCGGCAGCGAAGTGGTCGGCTCAATATCAAACCTAACCGCCGCATTCGCCACATAATAATCAAAATCAGCAAAACTGTTATTTCCGCCATTACCAATCTGCATCGAACTGGCACGCGTATAGTATTCAAAGCCGGTTTCCAATGCGACGCCTTTGCCGAGTATTTTGCTTAATACCACGCCGCCGCTTAATGCGCCAAACCCCGCCAAGCGGTGATCGCTGGAAAAATTATCGGGTAATTTTCCAGCATCAAATGACGTTGTTTTAGGCTGTGCATTCACCTGAAATCCATCGACAGGATTTCCATTCTGATCAACTAGATTAAATTGATCGATACCGAAATACTGGATAGCGGGATTTTTCTCATGAAACCAAATTTGCCGCCCCAAACTATCGGTCTCTTGTCTCCGGAAAGCTTGTTGAGAGAATAAATAAGGCTGGTAGAAGCTTGCAGAATCTTGTGAATAATAGCGAATCCGTGGCGTCAACGTCCATCCGCTTCCAACCGGTTGCACCCAGCTTGCATCAAAGGTATGCGTATTCACGCCCCAATCGTCTACCGATAACCTGTAGCCCAGGTGCAGCGCTGCATTAAACGGATTGATATAGTGAATATATTTAGCATTTAACGCCACTTGATTGCGAATGTTGGGACGCTGCTCGATCAGAGCACGTACATCCCCAGTAATTGAACTCTTGTTCAAATTAGCTGGGTCAATAAAGATGACCGACATAGCCTTGTAAGGATTTTCCAGAAATCCATTGCTATGCGTATAGCCGATATTGGCATCGATCAATGCATTCTTGCTTAAAACCTGGGTTATGCCAACATTTGCGATCCAATCCTGGCGATTACCCCGCAAAATCTCGGAACCGCCACGATTTACAATTTGCTGTGTATACGCAGTTTTGGTGATATACGGAGATGAGTCGCCATCGAGAATTGCGCCGACTTGACTGTGCGTATAGCCGCCACCAAATTTAACACTAGTCAGTTTTTGATTAAAATCCAGACGGCCACCCATGTTGCCAAAGCTCGATTGATAGTCTCTTTCTCTGGAAAATCCACCGCCCACGTTCACAGCCGATTCATTTCGTTCATGACTCAAACCAAAATTAGCTTGTCGACGCGTTTCCGGAGAAGCAGACGACATGACGAGTACGGATCGAGTATCAACAACGCCCGTTGATTGTTTAGTAAGCGGGTCAGTCCCAATGGGATTTAAATCGCGGTCTAAAAGTATTGTGCTATTCAGAATAGGCGAGGCACCGACCACTACTCCATTGACAGTATACGGACGATTACCGCCATTGGTAGCCAATGGCGTTGTAGTGACGGGGGTTGCGCCTGACCAAGTATCTTGCGTATACCCAAAAGAAATTTTGGTGCGATCGGTAAGAGAAAAAATACCACTGCCATGCAGAACATCGGCACTGATTGGTTTTAAGTTATTCGGGGCACCATAAAGATTACGCTCACCTTCCTGGTAGCGGCTATACTGAAAATTAATCCGATCTGTTCCTGCCGCATGCCCTGGTGTGATTAATAGACCCGGCAATACCAATGCCGCCGAGGTTAATGCTTGTAGGGTAGTATTTCTTGGCTTTACTGACTGTACTTCCGGATCTTTAAATTGATGATCGCTGCCCGGGCGTTGGGGCATACTATTCCGTTGCAAATTTTATTGACCTAAAGAAAACAGCTTCTAGCAGGGATCAGCTTAGTAACAACCACAACCACCACCACCTGCAGAAGACTTATGGCTTGGAGCCGCTTCGCGGCTACTGTAATTGTGTGACTGTATTTCACTTTGCAGCGGGTGCGGATCCAATTCCATCTGCGATTTTGCCAGATTTCCTCGCTCCCAAGCATTCACATGAACACAACCAATCGACAGCCCGATACATACTAAAAGGATTAATTTGACTACAACATGCTGATTTTTTTTCATGCCAATCAAGCCAGTCGCTGTCATTCCTATGGACGTTCCATCACGAGTTGCGTAATTAAAGCACGCAATTCTTCCGTTTCACCAGGGCGGAATCCTTGGTGTATATGACGAATGGTTCCTTTTCGGTCTATGACATATGATGTTGGCATCGCCATCACTTCAAAAACCTTGGCACACTCTTTACTTGAATCTGCAACAATGGAAAAATTAGCCGGATACTTAGCAAGAAATTCCTGTGCATCTTTGATTTTTTCATCCAGATTGACACCGATCACATGCAAACCCTTATCCTTCAGATCATGATCCAGTTGATTTAAAAAAGAAAAGGATTTTACACAAGGCGGACACCACGACGCCCAGAAATCGACATAGACAACTTCCCCCTTCAGTTCTTGTAAATTATGCGCAGGTTTGCCATCCAACGTCGTCAATGTACAGGAAGGGGATATCTGATCCAGATGCTCCGCGAACGATGCTGTTGCAAAAAAAACCAACATTGAAGCGATCAGAAATAATAATTTTGCTTTTCTCATTGTATATATAGCTACCTAAACGATCTTAAAGCGCAGTTGTGTGTAGTTCAAAAATGTACATAGTACATTTTACTCAAACTGATACACACCAATGGCTGTATCAGTGTGTATAGGCGGCGTATCAGCAGACTGGCAATGATAGGACACTACAAACTTTCTTGCACCCGCATCAGTTTTATTTACCAGCAAAAGATATGTACCATTTCCTCCATGTAGCTTTACTACTGGGCTGAATTCCCCATCGCCTGAAACAGGATCAGTCGTGCTGATTGCACGGTTAAAACCATTACCAACGTGGATGATCTGCAAATTTACCAATAAACCGTCTTGCGGGGGTGAATCATCCCTAATACTTGCCTCCAAGTAATCCGTAGGAACGCTGCCGGAACTAGTACAGGTAACCAATGCAAAACCAGTAAAACTTGCGATAGTACCATTGGGGTCCATGGTAGCTCCAGCATCATCCGCACTACTTATACCAACATAACCGAGCGAAACTACCAGAAAAATAGTCTTTACTACTTTATCAAAAAGCTTATGTCGCATGATTGTGTATTCCTCAAGTGAAATGCCTGTTCTGTTGAATATTAAGCATTCTACAGTCCTTCAACTAACGATAATCGGACACCTATGCCAGAAAAACTTATTCGTATCCGCCGTCACTGCTTAAAAAAATACCCAAATTATTGAAGCCGTATCTGGTTACCATCCAAGATTACTACTGTTTTATAAGAGCCCTCGCCTTAAGGTAGCAGGAGGAAAAGGCGAGGGTTTCATAAAACCAATCCGTATTCAATACGATGCGTTACTTAGGCCAAATTTGATTACCGTCAATTTTGATCGGCATATCACGGTTTATTTGGGCAGCAGAAGACTTCACTTCAACAGCCACGCCTGTACCACAGGATGCGGGCAAAGCACTGGTTCGAGTAATTGTCAATGACGCCGGACCATCATCGGTCGCACTCACCCGGTCATACGGTGTGCCAAGACCGGTGTTAGTCCAGAGATTAACCGTTTCAGCGCTAAAACCGGAGGTAGGGGTAATTTGACAAATATCTGCAATGGATACATAAAATTTCACACTTGTAGCACAGGAAGTGGGCTCAATAATCACTGCACCGGCTCTAAATGGAATATAGCCATTCAAATTATGCGGCAAGGAACTACCGCCACCTGCCCAGAAACCAACTACATTATCATTCGAGTCCGTTTTTTCGCCTTCAAAACTAAAAATAGCTCGACTATAATTTTTCTGCATCAGGTTTCCCCAATTTTGCACAAAATCGGTCAAAGCACCCGTATGCGCCGCGCCATCAACGGTAATCGTAGAATCTACGCCATCAGGAAATACCACACTGGTACCTATGACGTCGTTTTCTCCACAACCGTGACCAATGATAACGTTGTTAGTCACCCGGGTGTTCTCAGCGACTGCCGGCGTTTCAAGCCGAGTATGTGCGAGTACACTCTGTCCGGCAGTTGCAGTCATCACAGCCATTACTGAAACTGCAAAAAATTTATTACTGTATTTATTCATTTTATCTATTCCAAGTCTACTTTCAATTTTATAATTTTATGTCTAGTTACTTCGATTCCAGCTAATGACTAGACTCCAAAAAACCAAATACAATCAGATTCTTAATTGTAGAAACGATTTAAAAACTGATGCATAAAAAAATCCCACTCAAGCTTTCCCTTAATAACTTTAATTATTGATTAGTATAATAACAATCCTTCCATCAATTTATTGAGTCGGCTAAATTAAAGCCCAAAATCCATTTATAACATTCGATGTGATTATCTTGCGTTATAGAAAAAACATCAATGCGACAAATTGTCGCACCTAATCGTTAGCAATCGCTAATTGAAGTGCTCAAAAGCACTGCAATTAGCGGAGTAAATGCACCTCGACTGCTCAAAAAGAAACCGAAAATCATTCTTTTCTCATATCCCTGGCGAGGTCATACCGGGAATACTCATTCAGAGAAAGGAATTTCTTTCAGGGGCGGATCATATTTCCCAATTATGGGAAAAACAATGCGACAAAATGTCGCACTCCATACAACGCGTATCACAATTTATTACATACATTACATAACCTATTAATTAATAACTATTTTACTGCTCAGTTTTCAAACTCAGTGATGCGACATTCACTCATGCTGCGACAATTTGCCGCATTACCAAAACAGTTCTTCTTGCATACAATCCCAAAACTTCAATCAAAGTAGCTAAATCAAGGGTTCTGACTTGCCTCCAAGATTGAATAAAACTCTTTCCCCAATCGATATCAAGAACACAAAACATCCATTGAGAAAGACTTATTAAAATAATTGCACAGGATTTTAGAAAAATAATGATCCATAAAAACTTTATATTTCATGTGAAAACACTTGTAGCCATACTGATCTTGGCACAGGGATTGAGTTTTAATGCTTCTGCTGAAGGCAATAGAAAACACTGCCAAGTACTAATCGCTGATCGTGTCTTTGATGGCTTTAATTTGCATGAAAATGCGGCGGTATTATTTAAAGGGCACAAGATCGTCCAAGTCGGCGAACAGAATCAATTCAATGGAATATGCGACAACACGATGGATTTAGGTAATACAACTATTTTGCCTGGATTTATTGAATCTCACGCGCATTTAACCTTACAAAATATTTCGAACGAAATAGTATTAAAACATGGCATAACAACAGCCCGCGATACCGGCGGCCCATTACTAGAGCCAATAGGCGGCACCGGCAAGCTGCGCTTATTGAGTGCCGGACCTATCATTCAGGCAGTTGGTGGTTATCCCCTGAATATTTTTAGTCATGATGAATCCAAACCTCATGGTAAATATGATTCAATTGGTGTTCCCGTTGAAACAATTGCAGAAGCGGAAAAAGTGGTCACTGACCTTATCGCAGGCGGTGCAACCATTATCAAAATTGCACTGGAACCAGGAGGTGAAACCGGCGCGCCTTGGATGTCCAGTCATGGTCACGGTGAACCTCCAAAAACGCCTTGGCCGTTGCTTTCTTTAGACATTGCCAAAGCAATTGTTGCTAAAGCACACACACTCCAGAAGCGAGTAACGGCTCATTTAGGCGAGAATATTGGCGTAGAGTTGGCGCTGGATGCGGGTGTAGATGAATGGGCACATATTCCTTGCGCTGAAATTCGTGAAGATTTGTTACACCGGGCAGTCGCACAAGGAGTAACCTTTGTCACTACGATCGATACGCTGTCTGCTTGTACAGGCGTTCATACGAATACGTATAAGTTGGCGCATATCATGTCGCATAGTACTGATACACAATCGAAGTTTATCTATGGATCCGAAATTGGCCACGATAATGTTCCCTGGGGTATTAATGGAGAGGAGATGGCTCTTATGCTGCATTTAACAAGCGGAGATGCCATCGACTTTATGGATGTGTTGAATGTATTTAAAGCGGCAACCTCTGAGGCTGGAAAAAACCTGGGTAAGCCTTTATTAGGGACATTGTTGAAGGATGCACCGGCTGACATTATCGCCGTGCGTGGCAATCCATTTCAGAGGTTTAAATTGCTGGAGTACCCAGACATGGTTATCTCAGGCGGCCACATGATCGTAAATAATTTTAAGAAAAATAAAGAAAACCACTGAAGGTAAAACATGAACCAACCCGCTTCAAATATCCTGGGAAAAGCCTGGCTATACTGCACCGTATTTCTGACCGGCGCTGCTGTCATGGTGATAGAACTCCTGGGCACACGTTTGATAGCACCTTTTTATGGCGCTAGCCTGTACGTTTGGACTTCTCTGATTTCTGTAACACTGATTGCTTTGGCTCTAGGCTACTATTGGGGCGGCATCTGGGCAGATCGAGCCCGATCAGGACTGTCACTCATTATCGCAATAGCGGGATTGCTGACAATCATTATTCCCTGGCTAACGGGGCCGGTTTTACTCGCTACCGATCCTTTGGGACTTCGTTTAGGTAGTTTTGTGAGCACATTAATATTGTTCTCGCCCAGCCTGATCATGCTCGGCATGATCGGACCTTTCGCGGTTAAGTTATCAACAGTCACCTTAGCAAATGTTGGCGCCAGCACTGGCTCTATCTATGCGGTCAGTACGGTAGGCAGTGTAATAGGGACCTTGTTCCTCGGCTTTTATTTATTTCCGGTGATAGGTTCGCGTGAAATTTTTATTGGTCTGGGTGCTGCATTGCTTCTACTGGCTATAATCGTTGCTTATATTGAGCACCGGTATTTAAAATCAGCGGTGTTCACAATACCTACCGCCTTATTAGTTCTAATTGGTATTGGTTTATATCCACAAATCGCCAATTCGAATCAAGCGGAATTTAATGAATCTTTTCAAATCCGATTTGAACGCGAAAGCCTATACGGCTGGGTTCGGGTAATAGATAAGCCTAAGGAAAATATACGCTTATTGACTGTAGATGCTTCAACGATCGGCGCAGCCAGCATCAGTCACGGCGAGAATCTTTTAGCCTATCAAAAAATTGTAACCCTACTACCCGCTTTAGCGCCCAAGATGAAACACGCTCTTTTGATTGGCCAAGGAGCAGGCCATATGGCGATGACCTTGAAAGAGTATGGCGTAGTGACTGATACACTAGAAATAGACCCAGCCGTGGCCGAAGCCGCCAGAAAATTCTTTGGTTTTGTACCGACAGGTAAAACGATTATCGGCGATGCGCGCTATGAAATTCGTCAACTTAAAGGCCCCTATGATTTAATCATCCTGGATGTTTTTACGGGTGGCTCAGAACCAACGCATTTACTGACCGTTGAGGCGTTAGCTCAATTACATGGCTTACTAACCAACCAAGGGATACTTGCGCTTAATTTTGTTTCATTCCTGGATAATGGTCAAAATGCAGCGCTGGCTTCCGTGGCAAAAACACTAGCCCAAGTCTTTCCGCATCAACAAGTATTTATTGCCGATCCGGATACCGATTTCAATGATTTTATTTTTCTCGCCACCAATCACGCAATGAATCTAAACGATGAATCATTTCCTGATACCCATCGCACTTGGTTAAAACAACGGCTCGTGAATATTGATCAATCGCAGGGCATGACGCTGACCGATAATCTCAGTTCGCTCGAACGCTTGCAGATCCGCAAATCCGAGCATTATCGGCGAATGATTATTGATTTGGTAGGGACCAGCCACTTTATCCGCTAACGGATGCGGCGTGGCTGTTGTTTGTATGGACTAATCAACTAGTCCACTGTGCAACATCTCTGCCGCATGTTGACGTGTTATCTCGGTAATGTTGACACCGCCCAGCATACGGGCGATTTCTTCCACGCGCTCCTGCGGGTCTAAGATATTTATTTTACTAATAATCTGCTGACTCTCTGTTTTATCCGTGGACTTGACGACTTGCCATTGCTGATCTCCCGTTGCAGCCACTTGCGGCAAATGCGTAATACACAATACTTGGCGCTCTTTTCCCAGTTTCTTTAATAAATTACCGACAATCTCAGCGACTTGTCCGCCAATCCCGACATCGACTTCATCAAAAATGAGCGTTGGCACCACGCCAACTTTGCTGGTTATGACTTGTATTGCCAGACTGATGCGTGACAATTCACCGCCCGAGGCTACTTTTGCCAGAGGCCGCAACGGTAACCCTTTATGTGCTGCAACCTGAAACTCAATCTGCTCCAAGCCATTCCCATTACCCTGCTCCAGTGACGTCAATGCGACAGAGAATTCCCCCCCAATCATTGCAACCCTCTGCATCGCAGCACTCACCTGCTGGGATAACGCTTCACTGGCTATTTGACGTGCAGCGCTTAATTCTTTAGCTTGTTTGTGATATTCGGCCTGCGCATCCGCTTCAAGTGCTTGTAAATGACTGATATCCGAATCCGAACCCAACGTCTCCAGTTGATGCGTAGTCGTCTCGAGCAATTGCGGCAGCTCCTCCGGTGTCACACGAAATTTTCTCGCTGTTGTATGAACCGTTGACAGCCGCTGTTCAATATCCTGTAATACCTGGGGATCCAAATCCAGATGTTGGTGATAGTGTTTCAGTTCGTAAACACTTTCCTGCAATTGAATTTGCGCAGAATCCAGCAAATCGGTGATTGTTTTAAGCTGACTATCATACTCAAGCAAATTTTGCAGTTGCCCATTCACGGTATTAATCTGTGCCAGTACCGCATTTTCACGCTCGGATAAAACATCCATTCCCATTTCGGCTGCTGCCTGTAACGCAGCCACATGAGTTAATCGGCTATGGTCTGCCTGCAATATCTGCCATTCTTCAAGTGTAAAATTTAGCGCTGATAATTCGTGCAGCTGCCAATCAAGTTGTTCGCGCTTGTCGCGTGATTCTGCCGTTCGTTGTTCCATCGCAACTCTTTGCTGATAGCAATCCTGCCAATTCTGATATGCCGCCTTGACCGCGCGCCCCAAATCACCGCAACCGGAAAAGGCATCCAGCAATTCACGCTGCGCGTCTTTTTGCAACAGGGATTGGTGTGCATGTTGGCTGTGGATGGCTACCAGATATTCGCCTACACTGCGCAGTTGCTGCAATGTCACCGTGTGTCCATTGATATAACTACGCGAGCGGCCGTTGGTTTCAATAATACGGCGCATCAGACAACTATCCGGATCACCCTGCAAGTCATTTTCATCCAGCCAATGCATTAGCCCCGGCAAGCGGCTGATATCGAATGTCACATTGATTTCAGCACGTTCACAACCCAAGCGTATCTGACCGGTATCGCCGCGCTCCCCCAAAGCAAGCATCAGCGCATCGATCAGAATGGACTTACCCGCTCCCGTTTCTCCGGTCAGCACCGTGAAACCGGGCATAAAATCCAGTTCAATCCGATCAACAATGACAAAATCTTTGATGGCCAGGTGTTTTAGCATAATTGCATATTCTGCAGAGTCATCAGGGAAATTCACTCCAACCCAGTTTTTCTCTTAGCATACGATAATAACTGTGGTTCTCTGAATGTAACAATCGGACTGTTTTTGGAAAGCGCCTCACGATAACACTGTCTGTCTGTTCCAGATCATAACAAGAATGACTGTCACAATTAATGCGCACATTGGCCGCACTGTGCATCTGAATTTCAACACTGGCATCCGGCCCGATGACAATCGGACGGTTGCTGAGCGTATGCGGACAAACCGGGACTAGTGCGATCAGATCCAGACTGGGGTGTAGGATAGGACCACCGGATGATAACGCATAGGCTGTTGAACCTGTCGGCGTGGCTACGATCAATCCGTCAGAACGCAGCGTATTCACATATTCGTTATTAACTTTCACTTCGAATTCAATCATGCCACTGCTCATGCCGCGATACAGCACCACGTCGTTAAGTGCCAAGCTGCCGAAAACACTGGCGCCGTCACGAATGATTTCCGCATATAGCAACATGCGGCGTTCCGTGGTGTATTTTCCTGCCAGTATTTCATCGAGTGTTTCAAACATGGTGTCCACGGATAAATCAGTGAGGAAACCGAGCCGCCCCTGATTAATACCGATTAACGGCACATCATATGAAACCAGCATGCGCGCTATATTTAACATCGTACCGTCACCACCCACGACAACGGCGAGATCAGCCTTTCCACCGATCTCTTCCAGAGACAACACTGGATACTTGTCACTGCAAATATGCGATGCTGTGAGATGATCCAGCAAAATTTTATGATTCTTCCCTGTTAGATACTCGGCAAGATTGAGAAGCGGCACCGCAATTTCTGGATTTTTATGTTTACCGATCAACGCAATAGTTGTAAATGAGGAATTCATTACTTGAGTTATCGTTGGCTACTATTGATTGTATTGGGATCAGAATTAAATATAAACGCTAAAATTACCGTTAAAACAAAATAGGTTAGTTAACAAGTCACTCGGGAAAAGTTGTAAAAAAGCTTTTTGCATATACTTAACCTGAAGAATTAAATTTCCTAGAAAAACACTTTAACTCACATTAAAACTCAAATCCATAACGGATATGCCGGTATCCAGAAAGTTTAGCATAGATGAGGTGAACCAAAATTACTGCTTACAACCAAACTATGAAACCTGTTGATTCGTGTAGAATTACACTATGTTAAATGAACGTGCTCAAATATTATTAAAAACACTGGTAGAACGATATATCCACGAAGGCCAACCCGTTGGTTCCCGCGCTCTTTCAAAGTTTTCCGGATTAGATTTAAGCCCTGCAACCATCCGTAATGTCATGGCTGATCTTGAAGAAATGGGATTGGTGACTAGTCCGCATACTTCAGCCGGAAGGATTCCAACACCGCAAGGTTATCGTCTTTTTGTCGACACATTGCTGGTTGTCAAAACACTGGATAAGGTAGAACTGAGTCATTTGGAAAACCAATTACATCCTGACAATCCTTCGCGTTTGATCAATGTCGCATCGCAATTGCTATCTGAACTGACCCGTTTTGCCGGTATCGTAATAACACCCAAACGCAAAGGCGCTGTATTTCGCTATATCGAGTTTATGGCCTTATCAGAAAAACGCATTTTGTTGATCATCGTAACGCCGGAAGGAGATGTGCAAAATCGTATTATCTTTACCAATATACCTTACAGCCAATCTGATCTGATTGAAGCCGGAAACTTTATCAATCAGCACTATGCAGGCTGCACTCTGGATGGAATTCGCGGCCGTCTGGATAACGAACTCAAACAATTGCGCAGTGAAATGATCATTCTGATGAATGCAGCCATTGAAGCGGGTGGTGATGCTGTCAATGAAAGCAATGAAACCGTGGTCTTGGCCGGCGAACGAAATCTGCTTCAGGTTGAAGATTTATCGGATAATCTGATTAGCCTTAAAAAATTATTTGAATTGTTCGAACGTAAAACCAAGCTGTTACAGTTACTCGAACTAAGCCGACAAGCGCATGGCGTCAAGATTTTTATTGGCGGGGAATCCGATGTAGCATCGCTGGAAGAATTCAGTGTAGTGACGGCACCATATGAAATTGAAGGAGAGATCGTCGGTACAGTCGGTGTTATCGGCCCCCGGCGCATGGCATATGAACGTATCATCCCGATTGTCGAAATTACCGCAAAACTCCTTTCCAGCGGTTTATCACAGCATTAATCTATCATGTTTTAGCAATACTCTTGTCGCCGGTATTATTGAAACATCGTTGCTTCACAGAAATTTATTATTTTAAACGGATTAGACCTCTTACAACACTTATAACTATGCCCCTCAAATCCATCTATCAACACGGATCGCCGAATCGAACTGGCGTGTTACTCATTAATCTGGGCACACCCGAAGCACCGACTGCTCAAGCACTACGTCCTTATCTACAAGAATTCCTCAGTAATCCTCGGGTGATTGAAATACCCAGACTGATCTGGTGGCCTATCCTGCATGGTTTTATATTACCTTTTAGACCTAAAGCATCGGCTGAAAAATATGCAAAAATCTGGATACCGGAAGGCTCTCCGCTCAAGGTTCACACCGAACGGCAAACAAAATTATTGCGGGAAGCATTACAAGCACAGCTGCAAAACCCGCCCATAGTTGAATACGCCATGAATATAGGCCAACCTTCTGTTGCAACAGTTATGGCAAAAATGCAAGAACAGGGTTGCGAGCGCATTCTCGTTATTCCACTCTTTCCTCAATATGCTGCCAGCAGCACTGCCGCTGCAATGGATAATGTTTTCTCGGTATTAAACCGGATGCGCAATTTACCCTCGATTCGTACCGTTAAGCAATACCATGACCATCCAGGCTATATTGCAGCATTGGCACAAAATGTAAGGGATTACTGGGATGCACATGGCCGGCCTGACAAACTGATTATCAGCTTTCACGGCACGCCGCGCGCAAGCCTGGATAAAGGTGATCCCTACCACTGTGCATGCCAAAAGACAGGGCGATTACTGGCTGAAGCATTGGCCTTAGAGTCAAACCAATATTCAGTCTGCTTTCAATCGCGCTTTGGCAAAGCCAAATGGCTGACACCATATACCGCGGTAACACTGGAGCAACTGGGCAAGGAACAAACACAACGTGTCGATGTAATATGCCCTGGTTTTGTATCCGATTGCCTGGAAACGTTGGAAGAAATCGCCATAGAAGCGAAAAACACATTCATTCAGTGCGGCGGCAAGGAATTTCATTACATTCCCTGCCTCAATGAACGTAGCGATTGGATCCGGGCGCTGGCCGATATTACCTGCACGCATCTACAAGGATGGCTGGATATCGCAGTTACCGAAGAAGCAGCGCAATTATCCAGAAAGCTAGCATTAAAAATGGGTGCGAAAGACTAGAGATTTCCCCTCGGCAAAGCCGAGGGAATTATTGATTCTGAACAATCAATGACCGGATTGGCGCATATGTTTCATGGCTTCTTCAGTATGCTTGGCAGATTCAGGCCCATGCCCCATATCAGCATGTTTAATCGCTTCTTCTAAATGCTTGATCGCTTCATCCATATGTTTATGCGATGCCGCATGGTCATCTCTTGACGCCTTAGCATGCGCTAAGCTGTCTTTGGCATGCTGGAGCGCGTCTTTGGCATGCCCCATTTCTCCATGTGCTTGGGCTTTGCCTGCATGTTCCATCGCTTCTGAGGTATGCCCTGCATCAGATGCCCAAACCTGGGTGCTCATGAAAAAGACCAATGTTCCCGCTGCAATCGTTGTTGATATAGCTCGCATGATAATTACTCCTTTCTTTAACAACATGTTAATAATATGAACACTTCTGGGGAGATCCCAGCAGCCGGACTGCAACTTCGAGGAAAAACCTGCAACACACTTCTCTGAAGCTAATCAGTTCGGCATATTCTCAGTATATACCCAAACCTTATTTTTTCGTACCAATGTCCCAAATGGTTGATGTGCATCAATTGTTGTTTCGATCATCATCAATCTTCCTACATTACAAAATTTAAAAAAACCTACTCTCTCAATTTTTTATTCGCGATTTTTTGCAATATCTCGGCATCTTTCTTTATTCAGTTTCCATTCATATCCTCCTGTGTAAATTAACACCAACAAGAACGAATCTAAACCGATTAACTGAAAGGAGACATAAAATGGAAACCCCCCCAAAAAAAATGTTGGCCAGCCTTTTAATTATGGTGTTATTAGCATTTACGTTAGCAGCGCCCACATTAGCGCAAGCGGGCAGAGGTCATCATGGTCACGGTCATGGCCACCATCGTCATGGTCATCATAGCCATAAGCACCACAACCATTTTAATGGAAACAATTATATTTATAGTCAACCCCGTGGCTATAATCGGCCACACTACCCACAACCGCGGTATAACTATTACTATCCAGCACCGGTTTATGGCGCTCCTCCTCATGGGATGATGGGCATTGATACCGGAAATGCGAGCTTTATGTTACGCTTCTGAAACGAAAAACTGGTAATAGGTACCTCAAACGTACCTGTTACCGCTTAGCTTCTACCTTCAGTGTTCAGGACTGTTGAGTTATGAATAGATGGCAGGAAATTTTAGTGATTGTGATGTTAATGACTAGCCCAATCACTCAAGCAATGGCCGGGTGGCAAAGTAGTGCCTCATACTATTATCGCACTGGCAGCAACCCGCTCACTGGCATCACCGAGCAAAAAGCGATCATGATTGCACAACAACATTTCAAAGGCCGTGCGCTCTCAATCAATCATGATGACAACACTTACCGCATTAAAATACTCAGTAATAAAGGCACAACAGTACACACTATTCTGATTAATGCGACGGACGGATCGGTAATATCCGCCCACTAATTCAAACCTCTTACCTTTAAAATTCAAAAATAATGAAATGCGCATCCTAATCATTGAAGATGAAATCAAATTACAAAACCAGATTCGCCAGCAATTGGAATCCGTTGGCTATATGGTGGACACCTGCAGTGACGGCGAAGAAGGATTATTTTTTGCCACGGAATACCCTTTGGATGCCGCCATTATTGATATTGGATTGCCCGGCAGGTCCGGATTGGAAATTATCAAGGCGCTACGTGAGCAAGGCAGTCTGTTGCCCATTCTGATTTTAACCGCCAGAAGCGGCTGGCAAGACAAAGTTCAAGGCCTGGAAATGGGTGCAGATGATTACCTCACCAAACCGTTTCAAATGGAAGAACTGCAAGCCAGAGTCAAAGCGCTACTGCGCCGTGCAACCGGCATACCGCAAACATTATTAAAATGCGGCCCCATCACATTGGATGTCACAACTCAATCGGTTACTGTCAATGGAGAAATCATTGAATTGACGTCATTTGAATACCGCCTGCTAGAAGAATTGGTACGCCATCATGGCGAAATTCTCTCCAAACATACATTGGCCGATTATCTTTATCCGCACGATGAAGACCGTGACAGCAATGTACTTGAAGTCATGGTCGGACGTTTACGCCGCAAACTGGATCCCCAGGGCACGCTGAATCCGATTGAAACCATGCGTGGGCGAGGTTATCGCTTTACTCTGACATGCAACAAATCTTCATGATGTCTTTAAATCAACGCGTTTTGCTCAGCGCAACCTTGGTTTTACTGATTTTTATCGTCGGAATTGCGTTGGCATTGGATCGCGCATTTTATGACAGCGCGCGTCTGGGTGTGCAGGATCGTCTATTCGCGAAGCTGCTCATGTTAATGGGGGATTCGGAAGTTGAAGAATCCGGCGTTTTGGATGTACCGACCAACTTGCTCGATGCAGAATTTGGTCACGTAAATTCGGATACTTATGCATTCATCATTGACCGCACCAACGCCATTACCTGGCAATCCACGTCATCGCTCAATGAAAAAATTCCGGCCGTGGCTCTCCTTGAAAAAGGAAAAAAAGAATTTGCGCAAATTATGATCGACGGCAAGCCCCATTTTATATACAGCTATGGCGTTGCCTGGGAAACACAATCCGGTAGCTATCCGTTTACCTTCACCGTCATTACTAATACCATACTGTTCGAAGCACAGATAGAACGTTATCGCGAAGACCTGTGGGGATGGCTCAGTGTCATGGCTGTTCTGTTATTGGTCACGCAAATGCTGGTATTACGCTGGGGTTTACAACCAATGCGCAAGGTTTCCACCGAGCTCGCCGCGATTGAATCCGGCCAGCAGGAAAACCTGAAAGGTACTTATCCCAGTGAACTAAAGCTGTTAACCGACAGCATCAATTCTTTGATCGACCACGAACACAAGCAGCAGAAACGCTACCGTAACGGCCTGGCCGATTTGGCGCACAGTCTCAAAACACCGCTCGCCGTTCTCCAGGGAGCAATCCATTGCGAAGAAGACGAACGAAACCGGCACAAAACGATTCAAGAACAAATTGACCGCATGGATAACATCATCCAGTATCAGCTGCGCCGCGCCGCGACCGCCGGTAGCTCCCCAGGCATGGGGCTGGTCACCTTGCGCCCAATGGTCGACAGAATTGTGACTACCGTTGCAAAAGCTTATCGCAACAAGCGCCCGGAAATAACCATCGATATCGACGATGCGATCAGTCTGCGTATCGACGAAGGTGATTTAATGGAATTGCTCGGCAATCTGGTCGACAATGCTTTTAAATGGTGTCGCCACAACATCCATTTATCCGCCGAATATCAGGAAAACCAAGTGGTTATCCAGGTAAAGGATGATGGCTCCGGCATTCAGCTGCATGAAATCGCCAGAATTCTGGAACGTGGCGTGCGTGCCGACCAATCTACACCTGGTCACGGCATTGGCTTGGCCATTGTCCGAGATATCATTCAAGTCTACGGTGGGGAACTGGCAATTGAAAATAATCGAACCAGTGGTCTCTGCGTTACCTTGCGCTTAAAGAAAAACAAATAATCCTAAGGGATTTCTGATTAAATCCTTCGATAGGCTCAGGACGAACAGTAATATATTGATTACATTCGTAGCGAGCTTATCAGGTCATAACCGTAATCACTCAACAGTAGGAAAAACTGATAGCATAAAACTGTTCACCTGTTGGAAGACGAAAAACAGGGGGACCTCACCTCGTACGATACTCAAAAAAGTAGCTCTTAGGGTTATCTTCGACTGATGCAGGAGTACATGAACGCCCTGCCTGCTAAAGCACATTCGTCATTTTGTGACGACTGATAAGAAAAGCCATTAGTCGCGCAGCCGGTCAGGCCCCCAATAATCAATGATATGATCACAAAAATTTTCACAAGCATTTTTCATCCCAATAAGGTAGCTCGATATCGTTTCTGAAAATAATCTATCACTGTCTCACAAGATGGCACACTTTAAGAGTGTATTTGGGTGTACATGATTGTAATAACTTCAACCAGAGTGACATGTGAGCATCCTAGCTTAATCAATACAATGATGTATATTAGGGAAACTATTGTTTTTTTATAAGCAAAACCATTAGCTGCAACTGCTCTTGATTCATCACAGTTTTTAACTATCTTGATGGCTTCTTACTTATATTCTTCAGTAAATAAAACGCCACGGTACTCGTTTCATAGTTTCTCCTAACAAGTTAACAAAATATCATACTTGCCCGTTTACAAAATCGAACCTAGCTCACAGCAGCACCAGCGCGTTTTTCGATCCAGCCTAGCTGTAGAAAATAGAAAGACCGCCCACCTGGCAGTGTGGCAATAAACGGAGTTCTTCATTCACCTCTCCTTTCGAATTTCTTTTGCTTAAGCCAGATGCGCTGTAATGAGCGTTGGCTCCTATTTGGGATCTATTGAAGTGGTCTCCTGCAACTGTCCAACCTGAGAGTAGAATTAAGCTCTGATATGGGTAGTTAATCAAGCTCAGGCAGCCTGATGAATTGCTTGATATTGATAATAAACCTCATTGGGAGTTTGGTTATCAAGACCTTGATGAAAGC
>CAMCBD010000013.1 GCA_945872825.1 Nitrosomonas ureae | reverse complement strand
GTGAGAAAATTGGGAAGTTCGCATGAGTACAACAGTAACACAAGATATGTCATTTCTTCATCTGATCAGTAGTGCCAGTTTGCTGGTACAGCTGGTGATGTTGATTTTGGTATTGATTTCACTTTCATCGTGGTGGTTTATTTTTCGTAAATTATTCGTCATCCGCTATGAAATAAAGAAAACCGATGAATTCGAGGATATTTTCTGGCGTGGTGTCGATTTGAATGCATTGCATCAACGCATCATAAGTTCACGTTATGAGTCAGGCAGTTTGGAGCGTATATTTGCTGCCGGTTTTGGTGAATTTAACAAGCATCCGGTCGGATCTGATCTTGACGCGGTGATGGAGAGCACCCGCAGAGCCATGCGCGCTACTTATCAACGGGAAATGGATCATCTGGAATCTCACTTGTCATTCCTGGCCACCGTTGGATCAGTCAGTCCCTATATTGGCTTGTTAGGCACCGTCTGGGGGATTATGAATTCTTTCCGCAGCTTATCCAGCGTTACGCAAGCGACCATTGCGCATGTTGCGCCGGGGATTGCGGAAGCCTTAATAGCAACGGCGATGGGATTGTTTGCGGCAATTCCGGCGGTAGTTGCTTATAACCGTTACGCCAGCAGAACAGATCAACTGGCAACGCGGTTTGAGAGCTTTATGGAAGAATTATCCAATGTGTTGCAACGGCGAGCAGCCGAATAGAAAGAGCTGAGGGGATTTTATGGCGCGTCGTGCCAAACATCGATTAATGAATGAGATCAATGTGGTGCCATACATTGATGTAATGCTGGTACTGTTAATTATTTTTATGATTACAGCGCCGATGATTAACCATGGACAGATCGAGTTGCCGCAAATTGGCAAATCCTTAGCGACGCCAGTAGCGCCACTGGAAGTGATCATTAAGGCAGATGGCAGTCTGACTTTGCGTGATCGTGCCAAAACAGCTGTAGAACAGAAAGTGGATAGAAGCCAATTGATTGAGGCCATTAAACAAAAGCAGGCGCAAAATGCTGAGCAACCGGTTGTGATTGCAGCTGATAAAAATATACGTTACGAAGAAGTGATTAAAGTAATGGATATCCTTCAGCAGAATCAAGTGCAGAAAGTGGGTTTGCTGGCTCAACAAAAATGAACGATATGTAATGAGTGTGAGCGTCTTACGCAATTCATCCCCTTCCGAACCTAGAATATTATTGGCTGGTGTACTGGCGCTACTGGTACATCTTATTTTCGTTGCGATAATGATTTTTGGTTTGGATTGGAAGGACCATCCACCAGAAGGCATGGTTGTCGATATATGGACTGAGTTACCTAAGCCTATCCAGGAGCCGGTCAAAACTCAACCGCCTCCAAAGCAACCTAAACCGGCTCCAGAGCCCGTCAAGCCTAAACCGGAACCGGAACCGGAGCCACCTAAACCAGAGCCGCCCAAACCTGAACCAGCGAAACCAGATCCGGTTAAGCCTGAACCGGTCAAGCCTGCGGCACAGAAAGCAGTTGTGGAACCACCTGTAAAAAAACCCGATATCGCGTTGAAGCAGAAACCTGAGCCGATTAAAGAGACTAAGCCGGATCTGGAAGAACAAAAGAAAAAAGAACAAGAAAAAATTAAAGAGCAGGAAAGATTAAAAGATCTAGAGAAGCAGAAAGAACTAGAAAAGCAGAAAGAACTGGAAAAACAGAAGGAACTACAGAAACAGAAAGAAAAAGATCTGGCCGCACAACAGCAACGTGAGCGAGAAGCAAAAGCGCAGCGGGAAGCCGATGTGCAACGCGCTGCACAACAAGCTGCAGCAAGGAATCAGGTAACAAATGAGATATCGAAATATAAGGCCCTGATTCTTGCCAAGATAAAGAGCAGAATCGTGATGCCACCGGATTTGCCGGGTAATCCGGTTGCTGAATTCAACGTTACGCTGCTTCCAGGCGGTGATATTCTCGATGTCAGGTTAAGCAAGAGTAGCGGGCATGCGGCGTTTGATAATGCAGTTGAGCGTGCAATCTTTTTGTCAAAACCATTGCCGCTGCCGCCTGATCCTGCATTATTTAATGAATTTCGTAATTTGAATATTACGGTGCATTATCGCGAATGATTGTTATAATCAATGGAGATTTTTTGTTTTTTGAAAATTTAATACATATGTCAATACATCGACCCAAATCTATTTATCGTGCATTGGTTCTGCTTTTATGTCTGATCAGTGCGCCCGTGTACGCGCAACTGAATATCGAAATTTTTGGTGGCGGGGCGTCACGCATTCCCATTGCGATTGTTCCTTTTGCTGATGAAAATAAACTTCAGCAAAGTATTACGCCTGTGATTAGTGCTGACTTGCAGCGGACTGGTTTGTTTAAACTGGTTGATCCTGCTGGCCTGTCGCCGCACGCACCTGTGGAAGTCGTGTATGCGGACTGGGCCAATCGCGGCGCTAATGCATTGGTAATTGGGCGTGTAGTACCGATATCCGGCGATCAGGTGGAAATTCAATTCCGTCTGATGGATGTCGCTAAAAAATCACAATTGACCGGTTTGGCGATCACGGTACCTACAGCACAATTACGTATGGCGGCGCATCGTATTGCGGATGTTATCTATGAAGCGTTGACGGGCGATGTTGGGGTATTCAGTACCCGTATTGCTTACGTGTTGAAACGCGGTAATAAGTATGCGCTTCAGGTCGCTGATGCGGATGGCTATAATGCACAATCCATCATTGAATACTCAGAACCGATTATTTCTCCCGCTTGGTCACCCGATGGCAGTCAATTGGCGTATGTTTCATTTGAGAACAAAAAGCCGATTGTTTATGTACAAAAATTAGCGACGCGTGAGCGTCGAGCGGTTGCCAGCTTTAAAGGCAGTAACAGCGCACCAGCTTGGTCTCCTGATGGAAAAAAACTGGCTGTTGTATTAGCCGGGCAAGGCGGATCGCAAATATTTCTGGTGAATGCTGATGGAAGTGGCTTGCAAAGATTAAGCAGAAGTTCTGGGATCGATACGGAACCGAACTTTTCGCCTGATGGCCGGTTCCTTTTATTTACTTCCGATCGTGGTGGCAGTCCGCAAATTTATCGAATGCCGGTAACCGCTACTGAATCCAGTAATGCCGAACGGCTTACTTTTGAAGGCAGTTACAATGTCAGTCCGGATTTTAGTCAAGATGGTAAAAGTTTTACTTTTATCCACCGGAACAATGGTCAGTTTAACGTCGCTGTTCAGGAAATTGGATCAAGGCAAGTACAGATACTGACAAACTCTAAATTTGATGAATCGCCTAGTTTTGCGCCTAACGGCAAGATGATCTTATATGCAACTGAGATTAACGGGCATGGTATATTATCTGCGGTTTCCAGGGATGGGCAAACAAGGCAGCATCTTTCAGTACAAACAGGTGATATAAGAGAGCCAGCATGGGGTCCTTTGCCAACTTGGAAGTAATATTTTAATTTAAAGGAGTTATAAATGAGGAAGTTATTAGGAATTTCATTGATTGTCCTGTTATCAGCTTGCGCCAGCCAAACCACGCAACCTGAGGTTGAAGATCTTACCGCCGGTGCGGGTGCCGGATCAGGGGGGAGTGACTTGATGGGATCAGGCTCTGGCAGCCCCAGCTATTTCAGTCAACTGCAGGATCCTAATAGTATTTTGTCAAAGCGTAGTGTTTATTACGATTATGATAGCTACTCTGTTAAGAGTGAATACAGAGAGTTGGTACTGTCTCATGCCAGATTCTTACGCGATAATGCGAGCGCCAGCGTAATTCTGCAAGGGAATACCGATGATCGTGGCAGCCGTGAATACAATCTTGCGTTAGGGCAGCGTCGTGCCGATAGCGTCAGAAATATGATGACCTTGGCGGGCGCACGCGATGAACAAATTGAATCGGTCAGCTTGGGCGAAGAAAAGCCGCGTGCATTGGGACATAGTGAATCGGCATGGAGTCAGAATCGCCGCACAGATATTCTCTACCGGGGTGAATAAAAATGCTGATACGCGTTTTCTTACTGTTATTATTGCTGAGCTGTAATGTTAGTTATGCAGCGTTGTTTGGTGATGATGAAGCACGCGAACAGATTGCCGCATTACGTAAGCAAGTCAGTGAAATGGAAGCGCGTATTGCTAAGATGGAGCAGGCACTGAACAGCCAAGCGTTACTTCAGCTTTATGCACAAGTTGAAACGCTTGGGGTTGAATTGGGAAAACTGAACGGACAAATAGAAATGCTGAGTAACGACAATGCCTTGTTACAGAAGCGGCAGCGGGATTTCTATATTGATTTGGACAACCGGCTGCGCCAGATTGAACAACCTGGTAAGAAGAGTTCTTCCGCTCCTGCAGCGCCAGCAAGCTTTTCCGATAGCACCTCAGTCAAAGAAAAAACGGCGGCACCACCAGCTGGTGGTGTGGTTCCGGAAACTTCATCATCTGATGGAACCGCTGCTTCCGGTGCGCCCGATGCAACTGTGGTATCAACAAATGAACTAGCACCCGCCGGGCCAGCAGAGAATAGCGCCTATAAAGAAGCGTATGACTTATTCAAGAATGGTGAATATGCCAATGCAATTGCACAATTCGAAAGCTTCCTGGGGAATTATCCGCAATCCAATTTGGCACCTGGCGCTGCTTATTGGATTGGCAATGCACGCTATGCACTGCGGGATTATCAACTGGCAATTGATGCGCAGAAAAAATTGATTAACACGTATCCAGATAGCAGCAAGGTGCCGGATGCATTTCTGAATATTGCCAGCAGCCAGCAGGAAATGGGCGATAGCAAGGCAAGTAAGCATACGTTAGAAAATCTGCTGGCAAAATATCCGAATAGTGAAGCCGCAAAAAAAGCCAAGCAACGCTTGGCTAACATCAAATAAATTCCTCGCTTGAGCAAATAGTTTATCAGTTGCTGTTTTCTGCATTCCCCGCAAAGTAATATAATCGGTTTCTTTTCTCCAGGCGATCAATCATTATGCAAGCGTTAGAAACAACAACCTTGCGTATCAGTGAAATTTTCTATTCGTTACAAGGTGAAACCAGCCGGGTTGGTTTGCCGACGGTTTTTGTGCGTTTGACGGGCTGCCCTTTGCGCTGCGGTTACTGTGATACCGCCTATGCCTTTACCGGCGGAGAGAATCTGTCGATAGCAGAAATACTGAACCAGGCGGCTCGCTATCAAACGAATTATGTAACTGTGACTGGGGGCGAGCCTCTGGCGCAGAGAGCTTGTTTGGATTTGTTAACTGCATTATGCGATGCACAGTATTCCGTATCACTCGAAACCAGCGGCGCATTGGACTTATCCAAAGTGGATGTGCGTGTGTGCAAAGTTATGGATATCAAAACCCCGGGTTCGGGTGAAGTAACTAAGAATAACTGGTCCAATCTCGCTCATCTGAAACAACATGATGAAATTAAATTTGTGCTGTGCGATGAGGCTGATTATCAATGGGCTTGCGAAATTATTCATGCCAAGCAGTTACAGCAAATATGTCCAATCCTGCTTTCACCCGTTTATGGCAGTTTGGATCCTGCGACACTGGCAGCCTGGATATTGCGCGACAGCTTGCCGGTAAGGATGCAGATTCAGATGCATAAACTGCTGTGGGGAGAGGGGCCGGGACGGTGAAGTTTGTAATGTTGATTAGCGCATGAAAAAAGCGGTGGTATTGCTATCCGGCGGATTAGATTCCGCAACCACACTGGCGATAGCCCGGAACAGACAATTCGAGTGTTATACCTTGAGTGTCGATTATGGCCAGCGGCATCGATCAGAATTAGAAGCTGCACGGAAAGTTGCTCAAGCTTTAGGTTCTCAAATCCATCAGGTTATAAAACTCGATCTGACAGCATTCGGTGGATCAGCACTCACAGACCATGCAATTGCAATTCCAACTTCTGGAGAGAATACGAATATTCCGGTCACTTATGTGCCTGCCAGAAATACTATTATGCTGTCGCTGGCGTTGGCATGGGCAGAAACGCTGGATAGTCAGGATATTTTCGTCGGTGTGAACGCAGTCGATTATTCCGGCTACCCGGACTGTCGCCCGGAATACATTATGGCATTTGAAAATATGGCCAATCTGGCAACTAAAGCAGCCATTGAAGGCAAAAAACTGACCATTCATGCACCACTCATGCATTTGACCAAAAAAGAGATTATTCAGGAAGGAATTACTTTAGGTGTCGATTACAGTTTAACCGTTTCTTGTTATCAGGCTGATGAGCTGGGAAGGGCTTGTGGAGTTTGTGATTCTTGTCGGATTCGGCGTGCTGGATTTACTGCGTCAGGCGCAATCGATTCAACACGTTATCCTGGTTAACTCATGAGTAATGTAAGCGTTCAGCGCCACCACCTGTCATTGATTCAATTATAGTGATTCAATAAATTCCGGCGTTAACGGCAGCAACTCATCAATGCGGCTATTAGGCCAGGCGGGGAGTTTGGTGAGCGTGTCTTTGAGCCATGCGGCAAGATCGAGATTGTTGAGCTTGAGCGGTGCCAAATAGGGTTTGAATGGCTGCAGCACGTTGTCCGGCACGTTTGGAGCCTGTGAACATCCAATTTTTCTTGCCGATGGCTATGGGACGGATTGCATTTTCTACCGGGTTGTTGTCGATTGGCAGATGACCGGTGTACGCATAACGCACCAGACTCGTCCAGCGTTTGCTGAACAAGCATCGATAAACCGTCAATACCCCGGCGCATGTCCACCGGCTCAACCGCCAGCCAGATTTGCCCAGTGCTTGCAATCAGTCCAGACATCTCAATAATTCGCCTAACCAGTGCGGTGATACATCTGCTGGCATTCCAGTGCATGTCCTTGCGGACAACGTAAACACAATGAGCCAGACGAGGAAGCTATTGATTTGATCTCGACTGGAATCAAAGTCGGCGTAGTTGTGGCTACTTGCTCGGACGATAAAACCGCGACCAGTTCGAAAATGTTTTGGAATTCAGCTTACACTGACGACAATATGCCACCTGTGTTAATCCACTTGCTTGCCAAGTTTCTATATGTTTCTGCTGATGTGTAGACAACACCATTTGTTATCCTCATGAAAAATGTTTGAGAATAATGGCATTTTTTAAAATATTTTAGATGGTAGCGTTGGACGCTTACTTTAATCTGGCGCATTCAGGATGAGAATTAAATTAGCACTGATAGTTTGGTATCAATGAAATGCTCGTTTCCGGTCAAAAACGGGGATCCACAAGCTAAAATTTGGATCTATTTCTTAATGTTCTTCTTACTATCAGCACGTTTTTCCCACTTTTCCTCACGCCACTTATTGTATGAAGGCATTTTTAAATATAGCTGTTGTGTGATGTCTGCCAAGATTTTCAAATTATCAAGCCTCGCACTTATCCATGCAGGCTCAATAATTTCCGCATGTATTCCACCTTTTTCTTTCCACGTAACACTAAGATGGAAGGCTGTGAATAATTCGGTTCCTGTCAGCATAATCACTGGTGCACGGGATTGCTTTCGGTCTTTGTCATATTCTCGTCCCCATTCAGCTAATTTTCTGATCCGAGAAATTTCTTCCTGAGAGAGTTCTTCCGCCTCTTTCATAGTCGCAAACACCAATATAGAACCCGGAAAGGATATAGCCAGCAGCTCCATTCTATCAACATCATCCTTCTTGAAAGCGTCTTTACCGAAGCTCTTGGCCTCTCCAAACACTATTTCGGTAGGATGATCAGTGCCAAACATCTTTTTGCGCTGGTTCCACAATATAAAATCAGCCTCCGACTTTTTGCCAGAGGCAAGGGTCAGTTCCTGACCGGATGACCACGTTACTTGTGATCTATCCATACTTCCAATAACATCCGCGAAGAAACGAATACTAAGTGAGGCTGCATATCCCCCTCGAGCATAGTCAGGCAAAGCAAACGGGCCTATGACACGATATGCCCACCTGGAATGTTTGCTGTCTCTAGGGTTAGTAATGGGAAAATCAAACGGCCTAAGACAAAGATCACAGATTAGAGAATAATCCAGCTGCCTTAGCGAATACCAGCTCCAGCTACCACATTTGCTACATTTAAGTTCCGATCCGAGTTCAACGGCCTTACGCTTAACTAATGTTTCAAAATTTTTGTTTCTCCATATGTCCTTACCGACAGCTTTATGAATCTTATTCTGGAATTCTTGATAGTGAGCACATCGGGTAACCGGTCTTCTTGACATTTCATTAAGCAGATCAATGACACCTTTATGCGCCAGTGCACGCACTCCCGAGAATCCTTCCAACGTATGAATTATTTGCTGTGCGGCTCTGCCAGCATCGGAAAAAACAGCGTTTATTTTATTGTCGTTGAACCATGTATTTAGCGCTGTGGTTCCATCGATTAGATCCCACCTCTCAGAAATATTTCGGTACTCAGGAAAAATAACTAAGCCTTCAGTCGTGGGCAAAAGGTGTTTCCGCCCCATTCTGAATTGAGGGAAAGAAGGATTTTTATAGTTACAAGGGAAAACCGTAGCAATTTGATCTTTACGACTCCAGTCCCGCAATCTTACAACGTTTGCGTAGCGCAGTTGATTGCCATACTCACTTGCAAATTCTGGAGATAATGGATCAAAACGGATCTGCGGTTTATCCTCACTTATCGGTATATCTATTCCTTTACTTTCAGCCTCCAAGGTTGGGCGCATAGTTCTGACCATCATTTCCGGCGATTCACGCCATATTGGTGGATACCACGTTTGCAGAGAGTTAGCACCTTCCTTATCCACACGGAGGTGATTTTTATGTATTTCCTTTATATCGCCTTCAGATATAGAGCGTGAAAACATCGATGTGGGGCGGATCATAACCCCATGTGGATTGCCCGGAAGTGGGCGATGGTTATCCAGAATAAATTTCTTGCAAATAGGTGAAAGCTCTTCAATCCATTGTACAGGCACCGCAATAATATTTTGGTACACCGCGCGTAAATTCCAGAAATCAATAAGATCCCTTGGTTCATGTGCATCCAGGATGAATAACGTAGGGTCATGGTGATCGTGGTAGTCTATTTTCAGTTTTGCATGACCCATCTTCAAAGCGGATGTATAACCTGTTTTGTATAGCTTGGAAAGAGTAGCAGAATCCAAGGGTTTCAAGGTGGGATCAAATACATCGTTGTAAGTGCGTTCGAAATAATTGAGTCGCTTCTGAGTGGGAAAGTCACCGAAATTACAGGCAACAAAATTCGCAAATGATATATCCTTTGCTTTTACATGAATAATATTATGCGCATGCCGCCGAACAAACTGAAATTCCTTTTTATATAGATCGTTGTAAAGATCATATACGCTTAATCCGAATTTATCCCTGTTTCTTTCTCCATCTTGTTCCAGGAGATCCGTAAGCTGTAGAACTCTTTCTGATTCAAAACCTAATCCATCTGCAAGTCTTTCTTCCGCCTCGACAATGAAATCAGGTTCGAAGAAATCCAGGTAACCATTAACAATCTGTTTAGCATTCTCGAATTGGTACTCCTTTCTTTCCCACCAAGATGGGAGCCTCTTAAAAAAAGGAATAATTGGGTTATATTTGCCGCCCCATAGACAAGTGTTAATACGGAATATTTCAAGAGCACGTTTCTTGTCGTCCGGACGAACCAGAAAGGCGAATCTTATCGGTCTGAGGCGTATATTTATGTTTATGCTATCCATTTTTAGAACTTAAATCTCGGGATTAAACTGCTCCAATAGATATTTATAAAGTGTCCGCTATGGGTTAAATCAGTCAGTAAACCCCAGAATCATTCCAGGTAATTTTTGAAACTGTTAGGTCAAGTTTGAGCCAATACAAGTTATGTTTTACTACGCTGATACAACATCAGCACTCCGCTCAATACAAACGCCCAATTTTTTCACCCCACGTATAATTCCTAGCTTGGCAACGCTGACTTTCACCCAAGGGGATCGAAATTCTGTCAGAATGGTTTGCGCGATATGCTCAGCCAGCGCTTCCAGTAAGGAAAAGTGTCTGTTTGCCAGAATCTCGTTAATCCTTTCGATGATCAACGCGTAATCCAAAGCATCTTCGATTCTGTCGGATTGGCATGCGCGGCTGGTGGGGAGTGCGATTTCCAGGTCCAATTGAATCGCTTGCGGAACCACGCGTTCCCACGGATAGATGCCGATTAAGGTTTTGGCTTTAAAGTCGTGCAGAAAAATAATATCCATTGGTGATTAAGCGCTAAAATGTGCGGGTTATTCGGGAGCTTCCGGAGGTCTTGCGGATGTGAGCGATACGGGATTCTATTCTATTTTGTTCGGGTGGTGCGAATACTCATGACGATATTGGTTTTTGCTTTGCTGGCTTACTTGCTGGGGTCGGTTTCCTTCGCGGTGGTGTCGAGCTGGATTTTTAAATTGCCGGACCCGCGCACCTATGGCTCAAAGAATCCGGGAGCGACCAATGTTTTGCGTAGCGGCAAGAAGGCCGCGGCAATTTTGACACTATTGGGTGATGCCGGAAAAGGCTGGTTGGCGGTGGCTTTGGCGCAACATTACGCTCCGCTCTGGAATCTTGGGAATGAAGAGGTTGCTGTCGCCGCATTGGCAGTATTTCTGGGTCATGTTTTTCCGGTATTTTTGCGTTTCCAGGGCGGCAAAGGGGTAGCGACTGCGGTCGGCGTATTGCTCGGTTTGAATGTGTGGTTGGGGCTGCTAGCGGTGGCGACCTGGTTGGCGGTTGCATTCACTTGGCGCATTTCGTCGCTGTCGGCCTTGATCGCAGCGGTATTGGCGCCGCTGTTTAGCGTCGTCCTGCTGGGTTTTGAAGCCGAGACGCTGGCCGTTTCGGCGATGTCACTGCTGCTGATCTGGCGTCACCGGTCGAATATCGTCAATTTGCTGGCAGGGAAAGAAGGCCGTATCGGCGAGAAAACCCCCCCGGGTTCCTGATCAATTACCGGGTTCTTCAAGCATTTCCAGATTCCAGCGTGCATTGACGGTGAAGCTGCTTGCCGGTGACCAGGTTTTATCAGGCGAAGCTTGCAAGCGCATTGCGCCAGCAAAGGCAATCATGGCGCCATTGTCGGTGCAGAATTCAAGTTCCGGATAAAAGACGGTTGCTCCTTTTGTAGAGGCTTTGCTGCTGAGATTCTGACGTAATTGATCGTTGGCGCCCACACCGCCGGCGACAACCAGTTGCGTCAGACCGGTTCGGGATAAAGCGGTCAGTGATTTTTCTGTTAATACTTCCACAATCGCTTCTTGAAAAGCCAGAGCAATGTCCGCGCTGGTTTGTTGCGTGATTTCCTGTTTGTTGATCAGGGTGAGTACCGCAGTTTTTAGTCCGCTAAAACTGAAATTGAGATCTCCGCTATTGAGCATCGGCCGCGGAAGTTTGAATCGTCCTGCCTGGCCTTGTCGGGCCAGTTTTGATAAGGCGGCGCCACCCGGATAACCCAGTCCGAGCAATTTTGCTGTTTTATCGAAAGCCTCACCTGCTGCATCATCAACCGTTTCACCCAACAATTTATAGTGTCCAACCGCATCCACTTGCATTAATTGCGTGTGACCTCCCGATACTAGCAACGCGATGAATGGAAAATTCGGTGCCGGTGTGGATAACAGAGGCGATAACAGGTGTCCTTCCAGATGATGGATGCCCAGCGCAGGAATTTTTAATGCAAAACTCAGTGCGACACCAATACTGGCACCGACTAAAAGCGCACCAGCTAGGCCGGGGCCTTGTGTATAGGCGATAGCGTTGATTTCGTGCAATTCACATTTGGCTGCAAGCAACGTTTCCTTGATCAAGGGCAGTACACGGCGGATATGGTCGCGCGATGCAAGCTCAGGAACGACACCGCCATATTCACTGTGCATTTCTATTTGGGAATAGAGCGTATGGCTCAATAAACCGCGTTTTGTGTCAAACAGTGCGATTCCGGTTTCATCGCAAGAAGTTTCAATGCCTAAAACTAGCATCAGGAAAAGTGGCGGAATGGTTTGTTAGTGTTTTCCAATCCAGAAATAAGTTTGAGAAAAGCTTGTTGAAGAAAGATATTCAAGTTGGGTCTGTTCTTGGCAGGTTGTAAAATGTTTTGCTGCTATTCTAGCATTGCTGCAAGCAATCAGAGTGATTACAGGATGAATTGAAAAACCTGAGCTGTATAGAAAATCAGGTCTGTGCTAAAGTTCGGCTTTTGCATTAAAGCGTAGGGTGAAATTATGGATTACAGTTACGAATCTGAGCACACAAAATTTATGCGTGAATTTCTGGAAAAGAATCCACATGTGCAAGAACAGCGATTGGCTGCAAGAAGTATGTGGTGGGATAAAAATCAGAATAGAGAAGAAAATAAGGAATTTAATGAATCTTCAGTTCCCATGAAACCCTATGTTTATTTCAATGGATAGCATTTTGTAAAGATCAGATTGCCCCTGCGGGGTCACTCTGATTTCTTTTAGGAGTGTTTGTATGAAGATATTGATTATGTTGTTAACTGTATTCTTCATAGCGGCATGTGCGAACTTGTCCGACTCAAGAGAAAAAGCTCAGCTTTTTGAAGAAAAGTTTGTGGGTGAGCATTCCGCTCTTGCAAGTTGTGTGGCGAATAAACTGCAGTCCGATGGCAGGTCATTTATGCGTGCCCTGCAATTCAGAAACCGGCAATATCCGGATATGCAAGCATCGGAAATTCATGCATACGATACAAGGTATCTGCATAACGCTTATTCGGCTTACGCGCCTTCGAATCCTGATGCTATTCTCATCTATGACAATCCGGCCCCGGAAATTTTATCAGCCGCGCAGCGCAGTGAAAATGATAAATCTGTCTACGCGTTTGCCCTGTTGCTACAAAAAATTGATGACGTAACGGTCAACGCATCCCTGAGGGGGGATTCATTCATGGGTAATATAGGCTGGGGAATCCTGCAATCTTGCGTAGCTGCTACAACCAAGCCGTTGGTTCCGTAACCTAATCCTGTCAGTTGTTATTCCCGGATTTGGCGAGTAGTACATCCAATACGCGTGTGCTTAAAATGCGCTTGAGGACGCCAAACAGATAAGTGGGAAATGTCACATAATAGCGTGGTTGCGGTTTGGTAGCTTCCAGTGCGTGGATCACCCGCTTCAATACAGCTTCAGGCGGCAATGTGAAGGGAACGGCTGGGCCCGGCTTGTTCAAGCGCGCTAATACACCCTGGTATTTTTCACGGTGAAAGCTGTTTTCAATGTTGATATATTTTGCCAGTGCCTTGACGGCATTCATGCGAAACTGACTGGCGATCGGCCCCGGCTCAATCAGACTGACGTATATGTTAGTGCCTCGTAGCTCTAGCCGTAGCGTGTCACTGAGTCCCTCAATGGCATATTTGGAAGCATTGTAAGCGCCCCGGAAAGGCAGAGAAACAAAACCCAGTACCGAGCTGTTCTGGATAATTCTGCCGTAGCCTTGGCGGCGCATGATCGGTATCGCCAGATTGGTGAGTTCCTGCCAGCCAAAGACATTGGTCTCGAATTGTGCACGCAGGGCATCGCGATTCAAATCTTCCACAGCACCCGGTAAGCCGTATGCGCCATTATTAAATAGGGCGTATAGTTCACCATTCGTACGGCGCATGACCTCTTCAAAAGCAAAGTGAATCGAGTTTGAATCGGTTAAATCCAGACGAAAGCTTTCCAAACCTTCAGCCAGCAGCATTTCAACGCTTGCCCGTTTTCTGGCTGTGGCAAATACACGATAGCCGCGTTCATGCAGTGCTTTGGCCACACAGTAGCCGATCCCGCTTGAACATCCTGTAATGAGTATGGTTTTTTTCATTTGCTCAGATTAACCTGTGAATGTGTAATTTTTGTACCGGCTATTTTTCATAACTTGACAATAGATTCGATGCAAAGATAGCATCAATTTGCGATACAAAACTTTCGATAGCAGAAAATAACATAAGAAAAGACCGTTTATGGCAAAAATTTTATTCCGCCTTAATGGCGTATCCGATGATGAAACGAATGATGTGCGCGAATTGTTAACCAATAACGCGATTGATTTTTATGAAACATCGTCGGGTAACTGGGGGGTATCAATGCCGGCAATATGGCTCAGCGATGACGATCAATTTGAGAAGGCGAAAGCATTACTCAATGCTTATCAAGATGAACGAACGGTCAGAATGCGGGAAGAGTATGCTCGCTTAAAACGGGAAGGAAAGAATAAAACCTTCATAGATGCGGTTATGCAAAATCCTGTGCATTTTACGATCCATTTGGCACTTACGTTGTTGGTCATTTATTTGTCTGTCACACTGATCCTTGATCTTGCTAAATAACAGAACGAAAATAGTAACCCGGGCATCAATATTCATCGAATGCGGTATGATAGTAGTCCAAATCCAGAAATATCATTCCAAGAAGGAGAAAAATATGAAGTTTACTTTGAAAGCAGTTGCCGCAGTACTTGTCATAGCTCCGCTTTACGCCAATGCGGGAGGAGATCCTGAACACGTTAAATTCCCAGAAGGTTATGAAAAAACCTTTACAAAATATGCAACCATGAATCGCGCGAATCAGACACAGGTTGCCAAGTTGTATGCCAACGAAGTTGCGATTTCCAGTTATACACAAGGAAATATGAGCGCTTCCGGTGCTGTCTTGATTATGGAAATATATACACCCAAAAAAGATGCGGATGGCAAACCGATTGCAGGTAGTGACGGTACCTTTGAAATTGATTCGCTGTCAGCAGTTGCTGTGATGGAAAAGAGAAATAACTGGGATGCCGCTTTTCCAAAGGCAAATCGTACAGGTGACTGGGGATTTGCTGTTTACAATCCGGATGGTACTGCAAAAAGTAATGATTTGAATTGCGTGCAGTGCCATACACCACTACAAGCACAGGATTACTTGTTCACTTATCAGAAATTGGTTGATTTCGTGAAAAAATAATAAATCCACATGAATTGAGAAGACAATTTGTTAGTGCGGATTGTCTTCTCAATGAAGCAGTGCTCCTTTTCAAAAATGAAAGATTGGGTATTTTTACAGATATGTATGGTTGCATGATCCATAGCATAACGCCTTAACTGTATTAATAATTGCACTGATCATCATCTCTTGACTCCAGTTTGGCCGATCCCGATCAAATAATTGTGTCGAAAAATAACAAATCAAAAACCAGTTTTCATTCTGTAAAAAAATATCATGCAACAAATAATCTTCTACCTAATTGGGATAAACTCGATGCATGCATCAATTAGAAGATTCTATGTAATAACATAGCTTTAAGGATATCTTCATATTTCTCGCAAAGCTGCTCCATAGGTATCAATAAAGGAAAACACATGAGGGATGTTGTTATTCTAAGTGGCGTACGCACGGCTATTGGTGACTATGGTGGTGCGCTTAAACAGGTTGCTCCAGCAGATTTGGCGGCAAAGGTAGTACATGAAGCGGTGTTGCGCGCTGGAATTAATCCAGATGAAGTTGGACACTTGGTTTTTGGCAACGTGATACATGGAGAATCCCGCGATATGTATTTAGCGCGCGTTGCTTGTGTCAACGGCGGCTTACCGCAGCATACTTCCGCATTGACAGTGAATCGGCTGTGTGGGAGCGGTCTACAAGCGATCATATCGGCGAGTCAAAATATTCTGCTGAATGACACCGATGTGGCAGTCGCTGGTGGAGCTGAATCCATGAGCCGGGGAGGCTATTTGCTACCTGCTTTGCGGTGGGGGCAACGCATGAATGACGGTGGTACGGTGGATATGATGATCGGGGCATTGACCGATCCATTCGATAACGTGCATATGGGCATTACTGCCGAAAATATTGCCGCTAAATGGCAAATCAGCCGTGAAGTACAAGATGCATTTGCGGCAGAAAGTCATCGCCGCGCCCGGCATGCGATAAAAAACGGCTATTTTAAAGAGCAAATATTGCCTATTGAAATAACGACACATAAAGAAAAAATCCTTTTTGATACTGACGAGCATCCCCGTGAAAATACAAGTATGGAGACTTTGGCTAAGCTTCGTCCTGTTTTCCAAAAAGATGGCACCGTAACAGCAGGCAATGCCTCTGGTATTAATGATAGCGCCGCTGCATTGGTGCTCATGGAAAGTAAAGCAGCACAGAAATGCGACTTGAAACCGCTGGCGCGGCTGGTTTCTTATGGTCATGCCGGTGTTGATCCAAAATTTATGGGCATCGGGCCGATACCGGCTGTTCAGAATGCTTTGCTGCGCGCAAATCTTAAAATAATGGATCTTGATGTCATTGAATCCAATGAAGCCTTCGCTGCACAGGCGTGTGCTGTAGCAAAAGAGCTACAATTTGATCCGGAAAAAACCAATCCGAATGGTGGTGCTGTTGCGCTGGGCCATCCTATCGGGGCAACTGGCAGTATCTTGACGATTAAGGCTATTTATGAATTACATCGTTGTGGCGGCAGATATGCACTGGTAACCATGTGCATAGGCGGCGGTCAGGGAGTCGCCGCAATATTTGAAAGGCTCTAGAAGCTTGACTTAACACCGCGGATAGTAGCTTAACAGCCCGTTGCAGATTGATGGATCAGAATTTTACATTGACTGAGTAGAGTGGTTCAGCTATAGTTACGCCTTTTTTAAGCGTAGGTAACGCTATCTGTTCCAAGGGCGGGTAGAAAGCATGTCTTGGATAAAAAATAGACCGCTCAATATTGTTCTGCGCCTGCAATTGCTTGTTACATTAATGGCAGCATTTGTTATTTGGTTTTTTCTGGGTATTCATGGCGCGGTATCGGCAGTACTTGGCGGGGCAGTAAGCGTGATATCCTCGGCAGCATTTGCGATAATTATATCCCGGCACAAAGGGTATACTGCTGAAGGGACGATCAGAACCGCATTAAGGGCTGAAGCAGTAAAAATAATATTGACTGTAAGTCTGTTATGGATGGTGTTTAAAAATTATGAGGATGTAAATGCATTTGCATTTATTGGAACATTTATCCTCAATGTTTTGGTCTATAGCATGGCGTTACTCGTGTCAGACGATACAAAATAAGATAAATTTAATGGTAGAGCAGGTAGCACATGGCATCAGATACAGAACTTACTCCAACATCGTACATTAATCATCATTTAACTAATTTAACAACGCAAGTCAGCGAAGGTTCATTTTGGGTTCTGCATGTTGATACCCTGGTTACATCTTTAATTCTCGGTGTTATTAGTTTTGGATTTATTTGGCTGGTTGTACGTAAAGCAACGCCTGGTGTGCCGTCGAAACGCCAGGCTTTTGTCGAGCTTGCGGTTGAGTTCATTGATAATGAAGTTAAAAATACATTTCATGGCAACCGGCATGTATTTGTTGCGCCTACCGCGTTAACGATATTTGTATGGGTTTTGATGATGAACGCTATGGATATTCTGCCAATAGACATTATGGCTTGGATCTATGAGCATGCATTCGGTTTGCATAATTGGCGGACAGTGCCGACGACTGATGTGAATACAACATTCGCATTAGCTCTTTCAATATGGTTCTTGATGCTTTACTTTAATGTAAAGATCAAAGGGTGGGGAGGCTGGATGCATGAGCTCTTTTGCACGCCATTTGGAAAAAATCCGTTGCTTTGGGTATTGAATCTGTTGTTTAATTTCATAGAATATGTGTCTAAGCCGCTATCGCATTCGTTGCGTCTATTCGGAAATATTTACGCAGGTGAAATAATTTTCTTGCTACTGGGTATGTGGGCAGCAACAGGTGTTTCGGGTGCAATTTTTGGTGCAGTTCTAGGAGCAGGTTGGGCAATATTTCATATCTTGATTGTTACTTTGCAAGCTTTTATTTTCATGATGCTGACAGTGGTCTATATATCTATGGCGCATGAGTCTCACTAAATTTATAAGCTTTATTTTTGTAGCATATTTTTAATCTTTAACAAAAGGAATCTAAAATGGAGAATTTGCAGTATTTGGCAATGATTCAAGCATATACCGGAATAGGTATTGGTTTGATGATTGGACTTGGTGCAGCAGGCGCGTGTATCGGTGTGGGTGTGATGTGTAGCCGTTTTCTTGAAGGCGCGGCGCGTCAACCAGAAATGATACCTACTTTGCAAGGCAAGGTATTTCTTTTGCTCGGCTTAACCGATGCTTCCTTTATTATTGCTGTGGGTTTGGCAATGCTGTTTGCATTTGGTAATCCATTGCTGGCAGTTATTCAATAATAATGTTATTGCTGGATAGATCAGATATTACAGGCTTGTCATGAATATTAACTTTACTTTAATTTCTCAGGCGGTAGCCTTTTCAATATTTATTTGGTTCACTGTTAAATTTGTATGGCCGCCGTTATTGCGTGCAATTGAAGAGCGTCAAAAAACTATTGCTGATGGATTGGCGGCTGGCGAACGCGGGCGTCATGAATTAGAGTTGGCAAGTCAACGCTCTTCTGATGTATTGAAAGAAGCCAAGCAGCGTGCCTCAGAAATAATTTTGCAAGCTGAGAAACGAGCTTCAGAGATTGTTGAAGAATCAAAAAGAACAGCAAAAGAAGAAGGCGATCGCATAATTCTTGGCGCAAAGGCAGATATCGAGCATGAGGTATTTAGTGCAAAAGAAGCGTTACGTCAACATGTTGCTGAATTAGCTGTTGCCGGTGCAGCAAAAATACTACGACGTGAAGTCGATGCTAGAGCGCATGCCGATATGCTTACTTCTATTGGGGAAGATTTGAAATAATGGCTGAAGCGATTACAGTTGCAAGACCTTATGCAGAGGCTGTGTATAAGCTAGCAGTTGCGAGTGATAGTTTGGATCAATGGTCAAAAATGTTACAGCTCGCGGTAGATATTGCAGAGGATGAGCATGTAAAGCTACTCAGTGGCAATCCAGTAGTTTCTGCAAAGCAGCTCGGAGAATTATTTCTTGAGATTGGACGAAATAAATTTAATTCTGAGGCTCGTAATCTGATGATGTTGTTGGCTGAAAATAAACGAATAACAGTACTATCGCAGATTAATCAATTGTTTGAACAATTAAAAGCGCAACACGAAGGTGTGCTGGACGCGAAAATTGTGAGTGCGTTTACAATGGAAAGTAAGCAACTGAAAAAACTGATCGATGATCTCGAACAAAAATTTAAGCGCAAGATAGAGGCACAAGTAAGTGTAGATCCGGAATTAATAGGTGGAATTAAAGTTGAAATTGGTGATGAGATTCTTGATGCCTCAGTTCGCGGTAAACTTGAAGCCATGGCCGTTGCCCTTAAAAGCTAGGAGTTAAATGAAATGCAGTTAAATCCATCCGAAATCAGTGAACTGATTAAAAAAAGGATTGAAGGACTTGTTGATACAGCAGAAGTCCGTACGCAAGGAACTATTGTTTCTGTAACGGACGGTATTGTGCGTATTCACGGTTTGTCAGATGTGATGCAAGGTGAAATGTTGGAATTTCCCGGTAATACCTTCGGTTTGGCGCTGAATCTTGAACGAGATTCAGTGGGCGCAGTTATTATGGGCGCATATGAGCATATCTGCGAGGGCGATACAGTTAAATGTACCGGGCGTATTCTCGAAGTGCCTGTTGGAGAAGGATTGTTGGGCCGTGTTGTGAATTCACTGGGGCAACCTATAGATGGGAAAGGGCCAATTACAGCAGTAAGGTCTGAGCCTATCGAAAAAATAGCACCGGGCGTGATTTGGCGTCAATCTGTCGATCAACCAGTTCAGACAGGTTTGAAATCGGTAGATTCGATGGTGCCGGTTGGACGTGGGCAGCGTGAATTGATTATCGGTGATCGTCAGACAGGGAAAACTGCAGTAGCTATTGATGCGATCATTAATCAGAAAGGTCAAAACATGTTCTGTATTTACGTTGCGATCGGACAGAAGGCTTCTTCGATAGCAAACGTGGTGCGTAAACTGGAAGAACATGGTGCAATGGAATATACCATTGTAGTGGCAGCAACCGCGTCAGAATCTGCAGCAATGCAATTTATTGCACCTTATTCTGGATGCACGATGGGTGAGTATTTCCGAGATAAAGGTCAGGATGCGTTGATTGTTTATGATGACTTAACGAAGCAAGCATGGGCATATAGACAAATCTCGTTATTATTAAGACGTCCGCCAGGTCGTGAAGCATATCCAGGTGATGTGTTTTATCTACATTCACGCTTGCTTGAAAGGGCGGCAAGAGTCAGTGTCGCATATGTCGAAAAGGCTACTGCAGGCGCAGTGAAGGGCAAGACTGGATCACTGACTGCTCTGCCAATCATTGAAACGCAGGCTGGTGACGTGACTGCTTTCGTGCCAACCAATGTGATTTCAATTACAGATGGACAAATATTTTTAGAAACAGACTTGTTTAATGCAGGCATTCGCCCAGCAATTAATGCAGGTGTGTCCGTTTCGCGGGTTGGTGGAGCGGCACAAACTAAGGTTATTAAGAAATTAGGTGGCGGCATACGTCTGGCGTTAGCGCAATATCGTGAATTGGCGGCATTTGCCCAATTCGCATCTGATTTGGATGAGGCGACACGTAAGCAGCTTGAGCGTGGAAAAATGGCAACTGAATTGATGAAGCAATCGCAGTATGCAACACTCAGTGTTTCTGAGATGGCGCTGACTTTGTTTGCTATTAATAATGGTTATTTCGATGATGTTGAAGTGAAGCGGGCATTGGCATTTGAATCTGCGCTGAAGAGCTATATACGTAATCAGTATGGAACTATTCTTGATAAGATCGAAAATACTAAAGAACTAGATGCGGAAACAGAGAAGGATTTGACCGCTGCAATCAAAGAATTCAAGCAAAACGGAACATATTAATAATGGCTGGCAGCAGAGAAGTACGAAATAAGATAAAAAGTGTAAAGAATACGCAAAAGATTACGCGCGCCATGGAAATGGTGGCGGCTTCTAAAATGCGTAAAGCGCAAGATCGTATGAAAAAAGCGCGACCTTATGGCGAAAAAATACGTAATGTCGCAGCACATATGAGTCGGGCAAACACAGAATATCGGCATCCATTTTTGATAGAGCGGGATACGGTAAAACGTATTGGCATTATTATAGTGACTTCAGATAAAGGGCTTTGTGGTGGTTTGAACACTAATGTTCTACGTAAAGCTATTAATCAAATGAAGGCATGGCAGACAGATGGTGAACAAATCGAAGTTTGCTGCATAGGCAATAAAGGCCTGGGTTTTATGAGCCGAATTGGTGCAAATGTCACGGCACAGGTAATAGGACTAGGGGATACGCCAGATATGGCAAAACTCATAGGCGCGGTTAAGGTGGTATTGGATGGATATACACAAGATCAATTCGATCGAGTGTATGTTTTTTATAATCGCTTTATCAATACCATGAAGCAAGAACCTGTGATGGAACAGTTACTACCATTGACAGATGAGCGTATGCAGAAAGAAGAACAAGCTAGCGATAAACCTAAAGCTACATGGGATTATATTTATGAACCTGAAGCAAAGCCTGTTATAGACGATATTATGGTACGTTATGTCGAAGCGTTGATATATCAGGCTGTCACTGAGAACATGGCATCCGAGCAGTCTGCGAGAATGGTGGCGATGAAAGCGGCATCTGATAATGCAGGAAGTGTCATTGATGAGTTAACATTGATTTACAACAAATCTCGACAAGCGGCAATTACCAAGGAATTGTCGGAAATTGTCGGCGGTGCGGCGGCTGTTTAAAACATTTTTAGTATTTAGTTAGGGAACAACGATGAGTCAAGGAAAAATTGTTCAGTGTATTGGTGCGGTGATTGATGTGGAATTTTCACGTGAATCCATCCCAAAAGTATATGATGCGTTAATAATGGAAGGTTCTGAACTTACGCTGGAAGTACAGCAACAGTTGGGCGATGGCGTGGTGCGCACAATTGCACTGGGATCTTCTGATGGTTTGCGCCGTGGAATGATGGTTAAAAATACGGGCAAACAAATTACTGTACCTGTCGGGACTAAAACATTGGGACGTATTATGGATGTGCTGGGTCGCCCAATAGACGAAATGGGTGAAATTGGTGCAGAACAAACCATGTCCATTCACCGTGATGCACCAGCGTTCGATGAATTGTCGGCATCGACAGAATTATTAGAAACTGGCATTAAAGTGATCGATTTAATTTGCCCATTTGCAAAAGGTGGAAAAGTCGGATTATTTGGTGGTGCGGGTGTCGGCAAGACTGTCAATATGATGGAGTTGATCCGCAATATCGCGATTGAGCACAGTGGGTATTCGGTATTTGCGGGTGTGGGGGAACGTACTCGCGAAGGAAATGACTTTTATCATGAGATGAAAGAATCCAAAGTCCTTGATAAGGTTGCACTGGTTTATGGGCAAATGAATGAGCCACCCGGAAATCGTTTGCGCGTAGCACTAACGGGCTTGACCATGGCAGAGTCATTTCGAGATGAAGGTCGTGATGTGTTATTCTTTGTTGATAATATTTACCGGTATACATTGGCAGGAACCGAAGTATCAGCGTTGCTGGGACGTATGCCATCAGCAGTGGGTTATCAACCGACACTGGCTGAAGAAATGGGGCGTTTGCAAGAGCGGATCACATCGACAAAAACAGGCTCAATTACATCAATACAAGCTGTTTATGTTCCAGCTGATGACTTAACCGATCCATCTCCAGCAACAACTTTTGGTCACTTGGATGCGACTGTGGTATTGTCTCGTGATATCGCATCGTTAGGTATTTACCCTGCTGTGGATCCACTTGATTCAACTTCACGCCAGCTTGATCCACAAGTTGTGGGTGAAGAGCATTACAATACTGCGCGTGCGGTACAGCAAACATTGCAACGCTATAAAGAATTAAGAGACATCATTGCTATTTTAGGTATGGATGAATTATCACCTGAAGATAAATTGGCAGTTAGTCGTGCGAGAAAGATTCAACGTTTCTTATCACAGCCATTTAACGTTGCTGAAGTCTTTACCGGGTCTCCAGGAAAATATGTATCGCTTAAAGATACAATCAAAGGTTTTAAAGGTATTGTGGAAGGTGAGTATGATGATCTACCAGAACAGGCGTTCTACATGGTTGGCGGCATCGAAGAAGCTGTTGAGAAAGCCAAGACCCTTCAATAAATTGAGAGAAAATATCAATGGGCACCGTTTTTCATCTTGATATCGTTAGTGCTGAAGAATCTATCTATTCCGGTCCAGTGGAATTTTTGGTTGCACCAGCACAAATGGGTGAAGTAGGTATTTATCCACGTCATACTCCGATGTTGACAAGAATTAAATCTGGAATGGTGCGTATCAAAGCGCAATTAAAAGAAGAAGAGCTGATATACGTGTCTGGAGGCATGTTAGAAGTTCAGCCTGATATTGTTACCATACTGGCAGATACTGCAGTGCGCAGTAATGATCTCGATGAAGCCAAGGCGATCGAAGCAAAACGAGCAGCAGAAGAGGCTATGAAGAATAAAGAGTCTGAGCTAGATTATGCGAGAGCCCAGGCAGAATTAATCGAAGCCATGGCGCAATTAGCCGCAATTGATAAACTAAGAAAACGTGGACACTAATTAAGATACTGAAAGAAAAAAAGGCGACGTATGTCGCCTTTTTTGTGTCTGTTGTTTGAATTTTAGCTGATTATTTTCAACCTAATATCGATGGTTCGCTCAATAAATGATAAAGTATTGAGCGAACAAAATTTGCTCCTACCATATCCTTACACTATGCTCCTGATAAATGAAGGGTGTATATTTCATTACAGTTGATTGAATCGAATTGAATATACTTAAAACCAAAGAGGGAGTTCAATATTGTGACTAAACTTAATGTTGTAATACTCGCAGCAGGTGAAGGAAAACGTATGAACTCTTCTCTTCCGAAAGTATTGCATACTTTGGCAGGATGCTCATTGCTAACGCATGTGACTAACACGGCCAGATTGCTATCGCCTGATAAAATCTGTATTGTCATCGGACATGGGGGGGAGATAGTAAAGCAATCGATTGCTGGCGATGATTTAACTTGGGTTCTGCAATCGCAACAATTGGGTACCGGGCATGCACTAATGCAAACACTGCCGAATCTTGATAGAGATGGTTTGACGCTTGTGTTGTATGGGGACGTGCCATTAATCAGCATTCAAACATTGCAAAAATTAATAACGAAAGCAGAAGAAAAGCATTGCGTGTTGTTAACTGCAGAGATCGAGAATCCTTTTGGTTATGGCAGAATTATGCGCGATCCTGAAACAGGAGCAATTAAAGCTATTGTAGAACAAAAAGACACCAATACCGAGCAACAAGAGATCCGCGAAATTAATACCGGTATAATGCTGATACCCAATGATTATTTACATAACTGGTTGCCAAAAATTGGAAACAAAAACACGCAGCATGAATACTATTTGACCGATATCATTGCCTTGTCAGTTAAACAAGGCATTCAAGTCGCATCGTCACAAGCGAAAAATCTTTGGGAGGTAATGGGCGTTAATAACAAGTCTCAACTTGCAGAGCTTGAGCGAATCTATCAAAGGCACTGTGCTGATAAGCTTTTGTATTTGGGGGTTGGTTTGATAGATCCATCTCGAATTGATATAAGAGGAGAACTTGTCTGCGGATCGGATGTTGAAATTGATATTGGTTGTATTTTTGAAGGAATGGTTAAGCTGGGTGATTCTGTTCAAGTAGGGGCGCACTGCATATTGAAGAATGTAAAGGTGGATGCAGACACTACTATATTACCGTACAGTATGATTGAAGATACAGAGATAGGTGGAAGCTGCAAGATTGGACCTTATGCACGGATTCGACCTGGAACCAAACTTTCTAACAAGGTGCATATCGGTAATTTTGTCGAAGTGAAAAATAGCCAGATTGCTTTAGGAAGTAAAGCCAATCATTTGAGCTATATTGGTGATTCCATCGTAGGAAAGAATGTCAATATTGGTGCTGGAACAATTACTTGCAATTATGATGGTGCTAATAAACATCAAACGATCATAGAAGATGATGTATTTATCGGATCTGATACGCAACTTATTGCACCAGTCACAATTTCTAAAGGTTCTACAATTGGTGCTGGATCGACTATCACGAAGGAAACGCCAGAGGGCCAGCTTACTTTATCCAGATCAAAGCAGCTGAGTGTTGCTGGGTGGAAGCGTCCGCAGAAGCCAAAAGTATAGAATAGAATTATTGATTCAGTAGCTTTGATTTATCAGCTTTAGTTGCAAGGAGAATACATAATGTGCGGAATAGTTGGTGCAGTAGCCAATGATAATATCGTTCCAATGTTGCTGGAAGGATTGCTACGCTTAGAGTACCGAGGGTATGATTCTGCCGGACTGGTGGTAACGTGTAATGGCCTGCAAAGATTACGCACGACAGACCGCGTGACCGAATTGCAGAAGCTTGCAATTAAGCAGAAAACACATGGGCTTGCAGGCATTGCACATACTCGCTGGGCGACGCATGGAGCACCGTCAGAACGTAATGCACATCCACATTTCTCTGGAACTGCCGGAACAGATACTAGAATCGCTATTGTGCATAATGGAATAATTGAGAACCATGAAGTAATGCGCAAGCGCTTACAGGCGGAGGGATTTGAGTTTATATCGGATACCGATACCGAAGTTATTGCACACCTCATAGCATTTAATCTTAAGCGGACCGCTGATTTATTAAAAGCGGTTTGCGAATCTATTGCTGAATTACAAGGCGCTTACGCAATTGCTGTGATGGAAGAAGCCCGACCTGAAAAGCTTGTTGTTGCACGTAACGGAGCGCCATTATTGCTGGGTTTGGGTGAAAGCGGGAATTATGCGGCCTCAGATGCATCGGCATTATTAAAAGCAACCAGGAATATGATTTACCTGGAAGAAGGCGATGTCGCTGAACTGACATGCAACGGATATCGCATTGTCAATTGTCTTAATGGCAGTTTAGTGCAAGAAGTGGAACGTACGGTTCACGAAAGTAGTCTGGCGAGTGAAGCAATAGAAATGGGACCTTATGCACATTTCATGCAGAAGGAAATATTTGAGCAACCGAGTGCTGTGGCAAATACGCTGGAAATGGTATTTAGTGCTCAGTCTATTTCACCCAATTTATTTGGTAGTGAAGCTGAGAAAGTATTTAATCAAACCAGCAGCATTCTGATATTGGCCTGCGGAACCAGCTATCATGCAGGCTTGGTTGCTCGTTATTGGCTGGAAACTGTTGCTGGTCTGCCATGTAACGTTGAAATAGCGAGCGAATATCGTTATCGTGACCCCATTGCAGACCCAACTACTTTAGTGGTTGGCATTTCCCAATCGGGAGAAACTGCAGATACTCTGGCGGCAATGGGCTATGCGAAGAAACTGGGTCATCAATACAGCCTTGCTATTTGTAACGTCCCAGAAAGTGCTCTGATACGGCAGACTGATCTGCGTTTTCTCACCCGAGCAGGACCAGAAATTGGTGTAGCTTCGACCAAGGCGTTTACTACGCAGTTAGCGTCACTTTTGCTGCTAACGGTGACACTGGCGAAGATGCGCCATAAATTATCTATCGAAGATGAACAACGGATGATTATGGCGCTACGTCATTTACCGGTGGCCTTGCAGCATGCACTACAAGTCGAGCCGCAAGTGAAGATTTGGGCTAAAAGTTTTGCACAAAAGCGTCATGCATTATTTCTTGGGCGCGGCGTTCATTATTCCGTTGCGATGGAAGGTGCACTTAAGCTCAAAGAGATTTCTTATATACATGCTGAAGCCTATGCGGCTGGAGAATTAAAACATGGTCCGTTAGCTTTAGTAGATAGCGAAATGCCAGTTGTTGCAATAGCACCCAATGATCAGCTGTTAGGTAAACTAAAATCGAACCTGCAAGAAGTACATGCACGAGGTGGTGAGCTCTATGTGTTTGCGGATGCGGATTCCCAGATAGTGCAAGGCGAGAATCTGCATGTAATCCGATTAGCAGAGCATGCTGGTTTACTCAGTCCAATTCTTCATACGATACCGCTTCAGCTATTGGCTTATCATGTTGCCTTAGAGAAAGGAACTGATGTAGATAAACCAAGGAATCTAGCAAAAGCAGTTACAGTGGAATAATGCGATCTTGATAAAAAGTGGGTTAAATGTATTTAAAATTGGTAACATGCTGTACAAAACAGATGGTTGTATTATACGCGGCTAGAGTTTGGTACTTTATCCATAAGCTATGGAGTGGTAATATAAATTTACTTTCGTAGAGGGCGCAGATAAATGGCAGGTCATAGCAAATGGGCTAATATCAAACACAAAAAAGCCGCACAAGACGCTAAACGAGGTAAGGTATTTACACGGCTCATCAAGGAAATAACTGTAGCTGCCCGTATGGGTGGCGGAGATTCGGATAGTAACCCGCGCTTACGCTTGGCGGTGGATAAGGCATACGATCAGAATATGCCGAAAGACAATGTGGAGCGTGCGATTAAGCGCGGCAGCGGCACTCTGGATGGAGCTGATTATGAAGAAATTCGTTATGAAGGCTATGGCATAGCGGGTGCTGCTGTAATGGTTGATTGCATGACAGATAATCGTGTTCGTACTGTGGCTGATGTACGTCATGCTTTTACGAAGTATGGCGGTAATCTGGGTACGGACGGTTCCGTCAATTTCTTATTTAAACACTGTGGTCAATTAATTTTTGCACCAGGAACTAATGAGGATAAGCTCATAGAAGTCGCATTGGAGGGTGGAGCCGAAGATGTGATCAGCAATGAGGATGGTAGTATCGAAGTAATTACTGATCCCTATGAATTTATAAACGTTAAAGAAGCATTGGAGAAAGCGGGGTTTAAGGCTGAGTTGGCGGAAGTGACCATGAAACCAAGTAATGAGGCTGTATTATCTGGCGATGACGCTGTAAAAATGCAGAAATTACTGGATGCTTTGGAAAATCTTGATGACGTGCAGAATGTGTACACCACAGCAATTCTTGATGAATAAGAACTATATTGTTAGGTGATAAAATCCGTATTCTTGGCATAGATCCTGGTTTACGTATTACCGGTTTTGGCGTGATCGATAAAATTGGAAGTAATTTAATCTATGTCAGCAGCGGCAGTGTTAAAACCTTGGAAGGTGAATTGCCTTCTCGTCTCAAATTAATTCTGAATAATTTAAGTGAAGTCATCACGCACTATCAGCCCGAACACGTTGCCATAGAGCAAGTTTTCGTCAATATCAATCCCAAGTCTACATTATTACTAGGTCAGGCACGTGGTGCGGCTATTTGCGCAGCAGTGCTAAATGATCTGATCGTGGCTGAATATACCGCGTTACAAATAAAACAAGCCGTAGTGGGTAATGGTCATGCCAAAAAAGATCAAGTGCAGGAAATGGTTATGCGGTTACTTAATCTGGCTGGCAGCCCAAGTTCTGATGCGGCAGATGCATTAGCTTGTGCGATATGTCACGCCCACGGTGGAATGGGGCTGGGAAAAATTGCAACAACAGGCTACCGCATGAAACGTGGGCGTTTAGTATGATAGGGCGATTAACCGGAATTTTGCTGGAAAAGCACCCTCTGCAGGTTCTGTTAGATGTACGGGGAATTGGTTATGAAATAGATGTGCCGATGAGTACTTTTTATGACCTTCCGGCGATCGGTGTGCAAGCAATGTTGTATACGCATCTTGTGATACGTGAAGATATGCATCTGTTATTTGGTTTCGCAACAGAATCAGAGCGTCAGACTTTTCGTCAACTGATCAAAATTTCGGGTGTGGGCGCAAGAACTGCACTGGCACTTTTGTCGGGTTTAAGTGTGCCTGATTTGTATCGCGCTGTGGAAGATCAGGATAGTACGCGACTCATCCGAGTGCCCGGTATCGGGAAAAAAACGGCTGAGCGTTTATTGCTGGAGTTGCGGGATAAACTGAGCACTACAGGGATCAATTTAGATCAGCGCTCATCGAAGCCAACTAATGATAGTGACATACTCAATGCATTGTTATCACTAGGTTATAATGATCGAGAAGCTGATTGGGCCATCAAAAAAATAGCGTCTAATGCAACCGTGTCAGATGGCATACGGCAAGCATTGCAACTATTATCTAAGGAAAAGTAATAAGAACGTAACTTGGGCTAATGAATGATTGAAACAGATCGACTTGTTGCCGCAGCGCCTGCATCATCTCAGGAAGAAATTCTGGAACGAGCGTTACGCCCAAAACAACTGGAAGAGTACGTCGGTCAGGAAAAGATTCGTGGGCAATTGCAGATATTCATTGAAGCAGCCAGAAATCGCCATGAAGCGCTTGATCATGTTTTGTTATTCGGCCCGCCAGGTTTAGGTAAAACTACACTTGCACATATCATTGCCAGAGAAATGGGTGTTAATTTGCGCCAAACATCTGGTCCAGTTTTAGAACGCCCAGGTGACCTGGCAGCTTTGCTGACAAACCTGGAACCTAACGATGTTTTATTTATTGATGAAATACATCGCCTATCTCCGATGGTCGAGGAGATACTTTATCCGGCGCTGGAAGATTACCAACTTGATATTATGATTGGTGAGGGACCGGCTGCACGTTCTGTGAAATTGGATTTGCCCGCATTTACTCTGGTCGGTGCTACTACACGCGCAGGTATGCTTACTAACCCATTGCGCGATCGTTTCGGTATTGTTTCGCGGTTGGAATTTTATACGCCGGAAGAGCTTTGCAAAATTGTCATCCGATCTGCTGGGCTATTGAAAGTGGAAATATCACCCGACGGTGCATTTGAAATTGCGCGTCGCTCGCGCGGTACGCCACGGATTGTTAATCGATTACTGCGTCGTGTGCGTGATTTTGCTGAAGTTAAAGCTGATGGGCATGTGACTCATGCAGTAGCCGATGCAGCTTTAAGCATGTTGGATGTGGATGCAATCGGGTTGGATATCATGGATCGAAAGTTGTTGTTGGCTGTAATAGAAAAATTTAGTGGGGGGCCAGTTGGTGTGGATAATCTCGCAGCGGCAATTAGTGAAGAACGTGACACAATTGAAGATGTGCTAGAACCTTATTTGATTCAGCAAGGATTCTTGAAGCGTACGCCAAGGGGGCGTATGGCAACAACAGCGACCTATCAGCATTTTGGCATCGCTTTGCCGAGAAATGGGTTAAATGGCGCTTTCTGGGAAGAGAATAACTTATAATCAATCATTTTGTCGTTCACGACTTATGCAAATTCAAACATTACGCATCATCGTAGCTTTATTACTTACATTGGCTGTTATGTTGTATTTCTATACTAATCGAGAAAAAGATTATTACAGTAAAAGCGCAGAACCTGCTGTTGCCAGGATACTGACTGAAATATCTGGCTGGGAAAAGCAAGTGCTTCTGACTCATTTGGCACCAGAAGCTAAGCAAACAGTGAGTGACGAACAGCTGGATAAACTGATGAATCTGTATCGTGGTTTTGGTCGATTTCAGTCTATTGAAGAGCTTAATTTTTCGCGCACAGTCAGTGCATTTTCACTTGTGGGTGAGAAGCGCATCAATTACTCAGGCATTGCAAACTTTGATGTGGGCCCTGTAAATATGAATATCACTTTGTTAGAACGAGGCGGATTCTTTCTTGTTTATAACTTTACATTAGCAAAAACTACACAAGAATAGGGTAATTAATGGATCAGTATAATTCATGGTATTATGCCTTGAACTATATCTGCGTTATTATAGTCTTATTTGTCGTTAGAATAGTCTTGTATTAATTTTATAGTGGAGGCATTTTATTATGAATCAAAATTACTCAACAGTTGCTCAAAGATCATCGTCAGCTATTGCGACAAACAAAGTGTTACGCAGTACATATATGCTCTTATCCCTGACATTATTGTTCAGCGGTCTTACTGCTGCACTTTCAATGTTCATGAATATGCCACCGATGACTTATATGATCTCTGTTATTGGCGGTATGGTGATCGCCATGTTTGTTCTGCCTCGTTTTGCTAACTCATCAGCCGGTATAGGAATTGTTTTTCTTATTACAGGTATGCTGGGATTTGGGTTAGGGCCAATACTAAGTATGTATGCTTCATTGCCTAATGGTGGAAATATCATTACGTTGTCGTTAGGGGGCACAGGAGTCATATTTATGGGATTGTCAGCATATGCACTGGCTACACGAAAAGACTTCAGTTTTCTGGGTGGCTTCTTAATGGTGGGGTTTCTTTTGGTGCTATTGGCAGCACTAGCAAATATATTCTTGCAGATACCAGCCATGTCATTGATGATATCAGCTGTGGTCATCATGATTATGAGCGGTTTTATCTTGTATGACACCAGTCGCATTATTCATGGTGGTGAAACTAACTATGTGTTGGCAACCATTGGCTTGTACATGACAATATTCAATATTTTCATTAGTTTACTGCAAATATTAGGTATTATGGGAAATGACGATTAATTTCCGACGATAGGGATGAATATTCAAAACCCCGGGTTAAACCGGGGTTTTGTTTTTGATAAAAGAGTTTTGTAGAAAAACGCGTTCAGGAAGAGGGCAATATGGATTGGATGGAAATTGTTTCTGCTTTGGCACTAGTAATGTTCATTATTGTCCTGTTACCAGCTACCCGAGATATGATGAGGAATAGCTCTAAGGGCACATCGGCAGATTGGATGAGTTTAGTTATCCCCGCCGCTGTTGTTTTTTTATTTATTATGCTTTTGGTTAAATTGGTGTGATGCAGATATGCTGCACTTGCAAGCTTCAAGAGAGTATTGATTTGTAGCAAGCTCGTCCAACATTGGACATCCTCAATTAGGTTTAATGTTTAATGAATATCATGCACTTCAAATAAGTCGCATTGCAATTTAGAGTATTAGCGCGTATTAAATGACTGTAGCGGTAAACATTCAACGAGAGGTCAAACTGGACGCTGAAGCGTGGAAGTTATACTCAGCTGAGAATATCGAAATCCATTGAAGAAAATAAGGAGTGAATTGCGCATCCCAACAATGCTCTTTAGGTGTGCTAAAACAAGAATACCATTTTATAAGCAGGGGAATATTGCTATAAAAATCATGATTTTTCCTTGTTAGGGCAGCTGTGGCGTGCTAGAATTTCCATTCGATTAATTAGCATGTAGAAGATTCTATAACTAAGAAAATCTAAGTTGCGGATAATATGGAAATTCGGCCATGGAAATGTAACTATCGTCAATAATGGTATGGTTTTAACAAAATAGGATTTTGGCGAATGACTTTCGTAAGCTGGCTAAACAAAGGTAAGACGTTCAGGTTTGTAGCGGTCGTAGTCGTACCTGAAATCTGTGTAATTAGTAATCATGTGGGGGGGGAATATGAGAAGTAAATTAGTAGCAACCCTAGCGGGGGTATCCACTCTCGCTTTGTATTCTAGCTTGGCGGTTGGATCTAAATATAATTTTCCAGAACCGCAGAGCATAATTGCAAGAGAAACTTATGACCAACATATAGCGCTTTTATGGATATGTTTGGCTATTTTTATTGCAGTGTTTGGTGTCATGTTTTATTCCATACTGAAGCATCGCAAGTCTGTGGGACACAAAGCGGCAAATTTTCATCACAGCACAACAGCAGAAGTAGTCTGGACAATAATACCTTGTATTATTCTTGTGGTGATGGCATTGCCTGCAACTAAAACGGTTATTGCAATGAAGGATACATCAGGTCCTGATATAACCATCAAGGCAACGGGCTATCAGTGGATGTGGGGGTATGATTATTTGCAGGGCGAAGGTGAAGGAATTAGTTTTTATAGTAAATTATCTACACCACGAGCTCAGATTGAGAATAAAGAACCAAAAGGTGAGAATTATTTATTAGAAGTAGATAATCGTGTCGTTGTGCCGGTAGGTAAAAAGGTGCGCGTTATTATTACGGCAAATGATGTGCTTCATGCTTGGTCTGTACCGGCGTTAGGTGTTAAGCAGGACGCTATTCCAGGCTTTATTCGTGATACATGGTTTACAGCAGATAATCCAGGAATTTATCGTGGACAGTGTTCTGAATTATGTGGCAAAGATCATGGATATATGCCGATTGTGGTCGAAGTGATGGCGGCAAATGATTATGCTCAATGGGTAGCTGCGCAAACAAAATCAGCTACAATCAAGACATCAATGCATATCGAAAATAAGTAAAAGGAGATAACTATGGCAGCAGTACACGGTGACGCGCATGGTCACGAACATGATGATCATCATCCCAGCGGAATTATGCGCTGGGTTAAAACGACTAATCATAAAGACATTGGTACGATGTATCTTTGGTTTAGTTTTACTATGTTTATGGTGGGTGGCTTTTTGGCCATGGGGATTCGCGCAGAGCTATATCAGCCCGGCATACAAATTTTAGAGCCTGAATTATTCAATCAATTTACTACATTGCATGGGTTGATAATGGTGTTTGGTGCCATTATGCCGGCTTTTGTGGGATTTGCTAACTGGCAAGTGCCAATGATGATTGGCGCGCCGGATATGGCTTTTGCACGAATGAATAACTGGAGTTTCTGGTTGCTACCGGTGGCAGCTACGATGTTGGTTGGTTCATTTTTTGTACCAGGTGGTGCAGCAGCAGGCGGTTGGACATTTTACCCGCCACTGTCGGCACAAGGGGGCATAGGAGTTGATCTGATGATATTTTCGGTTCATATTTTAGGTGCCTCATCAATTATGGGTTCGATTAATATCATCACGACCATTTTAAATATGCGTGCACCAGGGATGACATTGATGAAGATGCCAATGTTTGTATGGACATGGTTGATCACTGCCTATTTGCTGGTTCTGGTGATGCCGGTTTTGGCTGGTGTCGTAACGATGCTGTTGACAGATCGTCATTTTGGTACAAGTTTCTTCAATGCAGCTGGTGGGGGAGACCCAGTACTGTTTCAGCATATTTTCTGGTTTTTTGGGCACCCAGAGGTTTATATCATGATTTTGCCAGCTTTTGGTATTGTTTCTGAAATAATTCCAACTTTTTCAAGAAAGCCATTATTTGGATATTCATCAATGGTTTATGCTACGGCGTCAATCGCGATTTTATCTTGTGTCGTATGGGCACATCATATGTTTACGGCAGGGATGCCAGCAGTTGGTCAGCTATTCTTTATGTATGCGACAATGTTGATTGCTGTGCCAACTGCGGTTAAAGTGTTTAACTGGACAGCCACGATGTGGCGCGGTTCAATGACATTTGAGACACCGATGTTATTTTCAATCGGATTTATTTTCTTGTTTGTAATCGGCGGTTTTAGCGGTGTGATTTGTGCAATTGTTCCTATTGATATTCAAGTACAGGATACATACTATGTAATTGCTCATTTCCACTATGTTCTCGTTTCAGGCGCCTTATTTGCCTTATTTGCTGGGGTATATTACTGGATTCCGAAATGGACCGGTCATATGTATAGTGAAACACTTGGCAAATGGCATTTCTGGCTATCGATGTTTTTCTTTAACATGACATTCTTCGTTCAGCATTTCTTGGGATTAGCTGGTATGCCGCGTAGAATCCCGGATTACAATCTACAATTTGCAGATTTTAATATGATTTCTAGTCTCGGCGCCTTTGGATTTGGACTAACGCAGCTTCTTTTCCTCTACCTCGTGATTGATTGTATACGTAAGGGTGAAAAAGCCCCGCAGATGCCATGGGATGGTGCAACAACATTGGAATGGACGCATTTACCATCACCAGCGCCATACCATACCTTTGAAACACCACCAGTTATCAAATAAAGGCAGGCGAGAAATGTATGTCACAAGAAACAGAAGTTAAGCGCAAAAAGGCTAAAACAGCTATTTTTCTGTTGATTATGGTGATAGCAATTTATTTAACGGTTATTTATAAACAATGGTAACTAGCCCACTAAAAGCCAATGTAGCAATGTTGAGAAAGTTGTTGGTTTTCACATTAATTATGTTTGCTTTTGGCTATGCGCTTGTACCATTTTATGAGAAGTTTTGCGAAGTAACTGGAATTAATAATTTGCTAAAACCGAATGTTCTGATTAAAGAAAACTGGGTGGATGAAGGGCGTTGGATTACAGTTGAATTTGATGCCAACACACGAGGATTACCTTGGCAATTTAAACCACTGCAATCTAGCGCTCGTATTCATCCAGGTGAGGCAATCAGTGTGATGTACGAAATTACTAATAACTCAGACCGTGAAATAAATGGGCAGGCAATACCCAGTTACAGCCCACGTTTTCTGGATAAACATTTGAAGAAATTTGAATGTTTTTGTTTTACGAAGCAAGTGCTTAAGCCATATGAAACCAGGCAGATGCCAGTTCAGTTCGTAATTGAACCAGGATTGCCAGAAGAGATAAACACTGTGACTATTTCATATACTTTCTTTGAATTACCTGGTAGTTCTGTAGGTGTGGTTGCAAAATAAGGAAATGAGAATGGATAAAATTACTGGAACAAAGACCAGTGTAAGTTATTGGCAAATTGCTAAAGCAGTTATGGCCGCTTTCATGGGGATTCGTAAAAAGAGCGATCTAGAGAATGATGCTGCAACATTGAAACCAGTTCATGTTGTCGTGGGTGGGATTATTGGAGGTCTGGTATTTGTAATTGGTGTAATGTTATTAGTCCAATTGGTTGTTAGTTAGAAATTATATAAATCATAAGTAGGAGGAGATAAGAATGAGTCAAGAATCCGGGCACTATTATGTCCCAGCGCCATCGGCATATCCAATAATAGGATCGACCGCGCTGTTATGTTTGGCAACTGGTGCAGCTTTAACCATGAATAAAATCGAGTATGGGACTGGTGTTTTAGCAATAGGCTTTGCCATCCTAATTTATATGTTATTTGGATGGTTTGGAACTGTCGCAAGAGAAAGTGAGAGTGGAAAATTTAATAAACAAGTTGATATGTCCTTTCGCTGGGGAATGAGCTGGTTTATTTTGACCGAAGTAATGTTTTTCTGTGCATTTTTTGGCGCATTGTTTTACATGCGTAATTTTTCTATACCGTGGCTAGAATTAGAAAGCTCAGTATTAGGAAATAGTTTTTGGTCATCATATAATGGCGCATGGCCGACTGCAGGACCTGGAGTACACGAACAATTTACTCCAATGGGCGCATGGGGTTTACCAGCTTTCAATACCATGTTGCTTTTGCTGTCTGGTGTAACATGTACCTTGGCGCATCATGCACTGAAAGAGAATAGACGTGATGCCCTTAAAAATTGGTTGCTCGCAACCATATTTTTAGGTGCTTTATTTATAGGCTGTCAAGCTTATGAATATATGCATGCTTATAGCGACTTAAATCTTAAATTAACTACCGGGGCTTATGGATCAACCTTTTTTATGCTGACAGGTTTTCATGGATTCCATGTAACTGTAGGTGCAATTATGCTGACTGTTATTTACTTCCGTAGTTTAGCCGGGCACTTTACACCTGAACATCACTTCGGTTTTGAAGGCGTGGCTTGGTACTGGCACTTTGTTGACGTGGTATGGTTAGGACTGTTTATTTTCGTATATTTGATGTAAAAACAAAACAGGCAGTAGAGAAGATTCCAGCTTTTGCGCTAATAATAATTTAGCTAGAAGAAACAACCTCTAGTAACGTGTGAAAGTCTGGAATTTTTTATTTATGAATTAAAGATAAGAAATTTACTTGATATTTCTCCTAAAGTTGACTGAAAATATAAGATATATATATCCTTAAATTAACAGTCAATCGAGTATCAATTTTATGCAGACAGAAAATGATTGTATTGGGATACCGCTTTGAACCAAAGCTGTGGGTGATTTTAGTTACCGCAGTGTCTGTAATCATTTTCATTGAATTGGGTAAGTGGCAGTTATCTCGCGCAGACGAAAAAAATGCACGGCATGAGCTTCTTGAACAATATGCAAAGCAACCCGCGGTGACTTTACCAAATACTTTGGTCAGGCTAGAAGATTTCCAGTATCGAGAAGTTGAAGTGCAGGGTGAATTTCTTTCTGAACACACAATATTTCTGGATAATAAAACTCATCAGGGTCATGCAGGCTATCACGTTATTACCCCACTTAAGGTTTTGAATAGCGCACTACTGGTTGTGATCAACAGAGGTTGGGTTGCGACGGGGTATGATAGATCAGTATTGCCGCATATCAATGAGATTAATGGTGTTGTTAAAGTAACTGGGTTAGTGGTAGCGTCAGAATTGAGGACATTCAAGCTGTCTGAAATGGTAACAGCAGGTAAGGTTTGGAATGACTTTAATCTGCAGCGTTATCAGGAGGAAATAGGGCAAGAAATTCAACCCCTGATGGTATTGCAAAAGAGTAATGTAGAGGATGGACTGATACGTTATTGGGATAGGCCAGACTCAGGTGCTGCCAAGAATTTAGGCTATGCAGTTCAATGGTTTTTATTAGCAACTACAGCAATAATTATTTTCTTAGTATTGAATGTTAAACGAAAAAATACAAAAGTCTAATAGGCGTAAATTTTTATTACTTCTGGCATTAATGTGTGCACCGGTTGTAATTTCTTATGCTTTATATTTTCTGGAATATAAACCAGAAAGTAAACACTATGGTGATTTAATACCGATCGTTAAAGTGACAGGAAAAGCAACGAACCAAGCTGATAATACGATCCTTCGCATGAAAGATCTGCATGGGAAATGGGTGTTGGTGACAGTAGATTCTGGACATTGTGACGAAGCTTGTCAGCAAAAGCTATATTTTATGCGCCAAGTACGACTAGTGCAGGGAAAACAAAAGCATCGAATTGAACGGCTTTGGCTAATTAATGACGATGTCATTCCAGATGCAGAATTAGTTAAACAATATGATGGTACATTTTTTGTTAAAGCGCAGGATAGCGAGATTCTTGGTTTTATTGAAACAAAAGAAATTCAAACAAAACACATTTACTTAATTGATCCAATAGGTAATTTGATGATGCGTTTTCCAGAAAATGTAGATGGAACAAAAATGGGACATGACATAAAAAGGCTGTTACATGTTTCGCAATTAGAACATTAGGATTTTATTGTATTCCAACAGACAGGATTCGCTCGAATCAAATATAAAAATATTCAATGAGAATGGATGAAGGAGATCAAAGACATGTCTACTAGTATGACTTGGCATGAAACAGCAACGCGTATTAACCAGTTTTATCGTTTAACAAAACCGCGTGTTGTATCGTTGATTGTTTTTACCGCAGTTATCGGAATGTTTCTCGCAGTACCCGGAGCAGTACCTTTAGATATTTTGGTCTTTGGTACGATAGGTATTGCGCTAGTAGCAGGAGCTGCTGCTGCATTAAATTGCTTGGTAGAACAAAAGATGGACGCTGTTATGGCGCGCACAAAAGGAAGGCCATTGCCGCAAGGAAAGGTGAGTGTTCCAGAAACTCTGTTCTTTCTGTTGATTGTTGGTGGTTTGGGGCTTTTCATTCTGTATTACTGGATCAATGCGCTTACTATGTGGCTGACACTGGGCACTTTTGTAGGCTATGCCATAATTTATACCGTGATTCTGAAACCGCTAACGCCGCAGAATATCGTCATAGGTGGTGCCTCAGGCGCTATGCCGCCAGTGTTGGGCTGGGCGGCAGTTACGGGTGACGTTACAGCGGATGCACTGTTATTATTTTTGATTATCTTTGCCTGGACACCGCCTCATTTTTGGGCACTTGCGCTATACAGAAAAAATGAATATGCATCAATTGGGATGCCGATGCTTCCAGTGACACATGGCGATCAATTTACAAAATTGCATGTGTTGCTGTATACAATCATTTTGTGTATTGTAACAACACTGCCTTATATTACTCAAATGAGTGGACTGATTTATTTGGCAAGTTCGGTTGTGTTAAATGGAATTTTTATGTACTACGCAGTAGAAATTTACAGAAACTATAGTGACCAATTGGCACGAGAAGCGTTCCGCTATTCGATACTCTATTTAGCGCTGTTATTCGTAGCACTACTAGTAGATCACTACTTTTTTTTTTAGAGCTTAAGTTTTAAGTATCAGAAATATTGCGTTTGTAATATGTAACGATTATGTGGTTGTCATATATTACAAGCGCAAATTAAACACACTTCTCAGATTGACTCAGTTTTAGGAAACAATTTTCCGGGATTAAGAATATTGTTGGGGTCGAACAGATGTTTGATGCTCTTCATTAAATCCAGCGTTGCATGGTCTATCTCTTTCGTTACAAAAGCACGTTTCTCGCTACCAATGCCATGTTCTCCTGATAAAGTGCCTCGAAGCTTGATAACCAAGTCAAATATTTCATCCAGACAGCATTCGGCTCGTGCAACTTCTTCCGCATTATCAGGGTTTATCAACAAATTGACATGAATATTGCCGTTTCCGGCGTGACCAAAATTTACATTGTGCAGGTGATGTTGCGAACTTAGTTGTGTCAGGCCGTGTAGGAATTGGGGCAGGGTATTGACTGGTACTACAACATCTTCATTAATTTTCTTAGGTGCAATTTCACGTAATAAAGGGGATAAAGCCTTGCGGGCTTTCCACAATGCTGTGGTATCGTTCACCTGATTGGCGTGGATCAATCCATCGGTTTTGCATGCCGCAAGAATTTCGGATACCGCGTCAGGAATGTCATTCCTGGAACCATCAACTTCAATCATCAGCATGGCGGTTGTGTTCACTGGTAGCATGTCAGGATAGCGGTCACGTATCAGGTTTAGCGAACCGGAATCTAGAAATTCAAGAGCGCTTGGCAGTTGTGGTAGCGACATAATATTAACGATAGCTTCTGTGCAACTTGAGAGGTCGTGAAAATGTGCTGTAATGCCAGCGACGACACTGGGTAGAGCAGTTAGTTTAAGTGTTGCCTCGGTAATCACTGCGAGCGTTCCTTCTGAACCGATCAAAAGTCGAGTAAGGTCATAGCCGACGACACCTTTAGTGGTGTAGCAGCCGGTGGTAATGAAGTTTCCCGCACCGGTCACAGCTTTCAAACCCAAAACATGCTCCCGTGTCGTGCCATATTTAACCGCATGAGGGCCACCCGCGCTGGTTGCAATATTTCCACCTATGGAAGAGAACATGGCGCTGGAAGGGTCGGGTGGCCAGAAAAAACCATATGGCTTTGCGGCATCTTGGACAGATTGATTCAGCACGCCCGGCTCAACCACAATAACACGATTCGCAGGATCGACCGAAATGATGTTGAGCATGCGCTCCATCGATAAAGCAATACCGCCAAATTCTGGCAAGCTACCGCCCGCCGTACCGGTACCACGTCCACGAGGAATCAGTGGAACCTGATATTGATTGCATAACGTAACGATGTGTTGTACTTCCTCGCCGGTTAGCGGAAACAGGACGGCATCAGGCGGAAAGATTTTGCGGCTGTTATCATAGGCATAAGAATAGCAATCAACCGGATCGGTATAAAAGCGATCAGGAGGAAATGTCTCCCGCAAATCAGCTATCAAATTAGCTGGTAACATGAGATTAATTCAGATATTCGAATACTTTGACGACTTTCTTCACACCAGAAGTAGCACTGGCAATTTGCGCTGCGTTATCGGCTTCTTGTCGTGTAACCACACCGAGCAAATACACCACTTCATTTTCTGTTACGATCTTGACGTGATTAATCTGAAATTTACGTTCAGTTAAGAACCGCGTCTTGACCTTGGAAGTAATCAGAGCGTCATTGCTACGGGAAGCCAGTGAAGTATTTCCGGCAACAGCAATTTCATTAAAGATCTTGCGTACATTATCAACACCCATAATCAGTTTTTCAATATCCGTTTTAATGGTTTCAGTCGGTGCCTCTCCCGTTAACAGTACCATGCGATTATAACTGGTGATATTGATGTGCACTTGATCACCCAACTGTTGATAAATACGCCGTGCCCCTTTTAATTCAATGCCCTCATCTTCAATGAACATGCCACTGGTTCTGCGATCCTCGGAGATATATGCGCCGGTACCTGCTGCTGTACCAACTGCAAACATCGGAACACAACCAACCAGAAAGGGGAAGATTAAAAAAAGAGTCAGCCAGGTTTGATTGAGATATTTCATTTAATTTACTCCACAGAATTCAAAATTTCATGCCTGATAATACAGTAAAATAGCCAGATCACGAATAATCAGTGTCCTAAAACACAGCGATACAAAGTGACTTAACAGGCATTATGAGCATAGAAGAATACCAACATACATTAACTGAGCAAATACAAAGTGCGGATAAAGGTGATGCCTCATCCGCCGTGCTGGGTGTGGCAGTGGCAGAAGATCGCTACCTGATTCCTATGGCTGAAGTCAGTGAAGTTATACAAATACCCAAATTAGCGCGCGTTCCGTTGACGCAACCCTGGTTTCTTGGTTTGGCCAATGTGCGTGGAAATCTATACGGAATCACAGATTTAGGTGTTTATCTGGGCGGCAGTCCAACGGCATTCAACCTAAAATCACGAATATTACTCGCTTCTCCAGGGAATAAGGTGTTCAGTGGTTTCATAGTCAACAGTATGCTGGGGATCAGAAATTTATCTGAATTTACACCGGTTAAATCGGCCAAAAAGAAACTGCCTAAGGGTGTTACTGCAAATTATAAGGACACAGAAGGGCGGCTATGGCGAGAATTAAGTCTCTATGAATTGATTCGCGATGAAAAATTCTTGCAGATCGCGCGCGAATGAATTGCTGCCTATACGTTTTTATTAAAAATTATTTGATAAGTGATTGAGAGAATCATGTCGACTCCCCACTCCGTAGCAAAAGATAAAGCCAAAATTTTGTCCGAAGCACTGCCTTATATTCAACGTTTTCATGGCAAAACCATCGTAATTAAATATGGCGGGAATGCCATGGTGGAAGAAAATCTCAAACATGGATTCGCGCGCGATGTCGTGCTGCTAAAACTGGTCGGTATGAATCCGGTGGTGGTTCATGGCGGTGGTCCACAGATTGATGACATGCTCAAGCGTGTCGGTAAGCAAGGTGAATTTATCCAAGGCATGCGTGTAACCGATGCGGAAACCATGGATTTGGTTGAAATGGTATTAGGCGGATCGGTCAACAAAGACATCGTGAATCTGATCAATCGCCATGGTGGCAAAGCTGTCGGGTTAACGGGCAAGGATGGCGCTTTTATTCGCGCCAAGAAGATGCTCATGGCAGATCGCGAGACAGCGGGAAAATGGATCAATATTGGTCAAGTGGGCGAAATCGAATCGATTGATCCCTCGCTCATTGCACTGCTCGATACGCAAGATTTTATTCCGGTCATTGCACCCATTGGTGTGGGTGCCGAAGGTGAATCGTATAATATCAATGCGGATCTGGTCGCCGGTAAGCTGGCTGAAATTCTCAAAGCGGAAAAACTGATTTTATTATCCAACATTCCCGGTGTGCTGGATAAAGCAGGCAACCTGCTGACCGGATTAACTGCGGAAAGAGTGGATGAATTATTCGCCGATGGCACCATTTCTGGCGGTATGTTGCCAAAAATCGGATCCGCTCTGGATGCCGTCAAGAAGGGTGTCAAATCCTGTCACATCATTGATGGGCGAGTGGAGCATGCACTGCTTCTGGAAATATTGACTGATCAAGGTGTGGGTACTTTGATTAAGGAAAACTAGAAAAATCTTTGACTGACTGTCATTTCGAGCATCACGAGAAATTTTCAAAGATTCCTCTCTGCGTTCGGAATGACCAATGTGAGTTTTTCAAGAGTTCAATAGGTTCAAATAAGCCTTGGGATGCTACCAGCGCTTACCCAATGCAGTCAGAATACCGCGCAGAATCTGTACTTCCTCTTTCTCCAGCCGGGCCCGTGCAAACAAACGGCGGATGCGCTGCATCAACAGCTTGGGTTTTTGCGGATCAAGAAAATCGCTGGCGATCATCGCCTGCTCAAGATGTGCATAAAATAATTCCAGATCATTAAAACTGACTGGTGATCCAATCGGGAATGCAGGTTCCTCGTTTTCTATCAGCGCCATGCGCAACTCATAAGCCATCACTTGCACAGCGCTTGCCAGGTTCAATGAAGTGAATTCCGGGTTAGCGGGAATATGAATAATGATCTGGCACTTATTCACCTCCGCGGTGGTCAATCCGGAAGTTTCTGCGCCAAACAGCAAGGCGACCGGCTGTTGTCGCGCATAACGCAATAATTCCCGCGCACCTTGCCGTGCATTGAAAACATCGTGCGAAAGGTCGCGTGGCCGCGCTGTCATCGCAGCAACCAGCACGGTATTTTCCAACGCTTCATCCAGTTCGGTGCAAACCTTAATTTTATCCAGAATATCGCGCGCGCTCACAGCACGGGCATCCGCCTCTCGATCTGGAAAAAGCCGGGGATTGATTAGATACAATGTGCTTAATCCCATCGTTTTCATCGCCCGCGCAGCTGCACCGATATTGCCGGGGTGGCTGGTGTGGCTGAGAATGATGCGAACATTATCAAGCGGGCAAGGAGCATTCATAGTGAAATAGGGTTGTTGCCAAAAAAGAAATGATTGTTGATTTTATCAATCAATACGAGAAATGGAGATTGCCATGACCAGGATTCCCGTGAGTGCAACTCCGGATACCGGATTCTAACAGAGGTACGAAGTGAAAGCAGTGTGCGGTAACAGCCGCAACAAGGAGAGTTTTTACTGAAACAATGCGGCGATAATAAAAAACTTGTTGTTTCGTAGCGGCTAAGTAACACTCCGAATGAGTGGTTTCTTAAGCAGAGCTGTGGGCAAGTATGCAGTGCTGTAAGTCCGGTGTTTATACGATACCGGCACAATCATTAATTTTGTTCGGGAGTAATGGAGATGGGAACACGCGCGGCAACAAAATCTTTACGGTCAATCTATCAACTTAAAATTACCCTAAAAGGTTTTCGTCCGCCAATCTGGCGCAGATTTTTAGTAGCGAGCACAGTCAGCCTGGAGGATGTTCATGACAATTTGCAAATTGTGATGGGATGGACTGATTCCCCTATGCACGAGTTCTCTATGGGAAGCGATCGTTATGGTGTGCCGGTGTGTCTCGAAGGCAGCCGGGCTTGTCCGCCTGAGGACATTGGCGGAATAGGAGGCTATGCGATGTTCCTGGATGCGATTTCAGATCCTGAATATCCAGAACACGAAAGCATGCTGGAATGGATAGCAGAGGATATCGACGGTGATTTTGACCCGGAATATTTTGAACTTGTTGAAGTGAATAATCTGTTGCAGGGCTAATGCGATGGATTGGCGGGATGTGTATGCGGAAGAATTGATTTTTGACAAATACTCTGGCGTGTTGGTAGAAGATGGCAGCCTCCTTCCGAAGAAAGCGTCAGCATCTAAATGCTGATAAAAATGATGCCAACTAGAGTATGGAAATATTACTATATTTCCGTGTGGATTTAACCTGATCTGTATAGCACCATACTTGCGCGGGGCAAGTGCTCAATAGCCTAAAAGATCCTTGCGGTGGACTGATTTATTCAAGATAAATGGTACTGAATCGCCCCGATTTTTCCGGAGACATGTTTTCTTGAGTCAAGTTGCATGAGCTGACTCTTCCTGTTGGCGATAATACGCCTTTTCAAATTCTGCCGGTGGGACATATCCGATTGCATCCAGCAGTCTTCGATTGTTGAACCAATCCA
>CAMCBD010000012.1 GCA_945872825.1 Nitrosomonas ureae | reverse complement strand
GCCTAAAAAGACCGATCTATCCGTTTATTCACAGGAGCAACTCGATATGATGGCAGAAGAGTTAAATGATCGACCAAGAAAAACGTTGAATCTTTTATCGCCATCACAGAAAATTTCAGCAGTGTTGCAATGACCGGTTGAATCTCCATTCCGCTGTTCTGAATTTCTGCCTATTTCTGAAAAGAATAGCAAGATGTCCATCACACGATCAAGGCACCCGGATCGAAGCTGAAGCAGTCACATCAGCATATCTACAGCAAAGCTTCTTTGAGATTCTGTTAATACCTCTACCTGGATAATTAAAACGATAGCTATATCCATCTCTTTTCATTACTTAGCAATCTGCAACCGCTTAATAGAATAGCAGCAACGCAAGTATTTCCATCTTTTGCTGTATTCATATTAACCAAGCTTCCAGGATCAGTATGATCGATAGGTCACCTAATAAAATACGTGTGCTCGTAGCGGAAAGCTTTGAGCTTGTTCGCATGGGCTTGCGCGCTTTATTTAATAGTCATTCTTCAGTACTCTTAGTTGCAGACACCAATTCTATCGAAAATTTATTCAAGCTAGCGATACAGCATAACCCAGATGTAATTCTTATTGATTTGCAGTTAAGTGGTGACGATTATGCCGAACATATTTCCAAATTGCTGCATGCTTGCCCGCAAAGTAAGATTCTGGCTTTATCACAGTACGATAGCGAGCATACTTATTTGCAAACATTTCATTCCGGAGCATCAGGCATTATCAGCAAATATGAATCTTCTAGATTGTTATTGAAAGCTATCTATGCAATCCACGCGGGACAGAGTATGTTTGATCGCCACATCACCAAGCTGGCGCAGCAAACTCGACCTAACCCCAATCTATCAGCAGAAATACAAACCAAAGACATAACACTGCAGCAAGTAAAATTGAGTAATTGCGAACGCCGCATTGCCTGTTTAGCATGCAAAGGTTTATCGGCTAAAGAAATAAGTTTACAACTGATTGTGACGGAAAAAACGGTACGCAATAAACTATCCGCAGTCTATAAAAAAATAGGAGTTAAGAAACAAATTGAGTTATGTTTGAAAGCGCCTCTATATAACTATTTCAAATAATCCTACATGATCGGGATATTTTGCCAGATAACTACCCCAAAATAGCTATGCTTTCGGGACAAATGACATCTATTTGTCATAAAGTATATTTGATATAATATTTCTCCATTAAATTATATAGATAGCAATAATAAATCGTTGCAATCTATTTACCTCGGAAGGAATCTCTACAGAAATATTTGATCGCCAGTGCACAGAGATATCTCATGTTAATGGCTCAAGACAGATACAACTAAAACATGATTGAGCAATCTCATACTAAAATACGCGTATTGGTAGCTGAAAGTTTTGAGCTTGTGCGCTTGGGCTTGCATTCGTTGTTTGAAAATCATTCTACAATTCGCTTGGTTGCAGAAACCGGTTGTATAGAAGATTTATGCAATTTGGTTGTGCAACATAAACCTGATGTGGTCATTATTGATCTGCAATTGAACAACGGCCATTGCGTCGAACATATCTCCAGATTGCTGCATACCAGCCCGCAAACTAAAGTGTTGGCTTTCTCTCATCACAATAGCGAACAAACCTATCTGCAAACATTTCGTTCAGGAGCAGTGGGTATTATCAGCAAACATCACTCCTCTGAGCTGTTATTAAAAGCTATCTATGCAATTCACGCAGGGCAAATCTGGTTTGACCGCAACATTACCAAGTTGCTATGGCAAGCGCAGTTTGCTCCCAATCCATCAACTGACTTACAAACCGATTCCGGAACATTGCATAAATCCAAATTGAGCGATAGTGAACGTCACATTGCTTATCTCGCATGCAAGGGCTTATCGGCCAAAGAAATAAGCCTGCAATTATTTGTCACGGAGAAAACAGTACGCAACCAACTCTCTGTAATTTATAGAAAAATAGGGGTTAAGAAACAAATTGAATTATGCTTGAAAGCACCTCAGTATGATTACTTCAAGGAATCCTACCTATCTGGGACATTTTACCCGCAAGATCCAGAAAAATAGCAACATCTTAGGGACAAATGACATCTATTTATCGTTAAATAGTTTTGATAAGATCCCACGGATCACTAAAGTAAATAAATAGCAATTATTCGGTAGCTGCAATCTATTTGCCAAGTTGTGAGCCTCAAGAAAATCGTAAGCATCTAAAGCCAATAGCCTTATTAATATGCCGGGGGATGTTTCTCCTAAGCGATTCTCTTGATACGAACTTTTTCACATAAGGAGGATTTTTAGAATGTCTTTTCAACCCAATCAACCCTGTTGTGCCACGGAGTTCACAGAGAATTCCACTGCCGCGCCACCTATGCCGCATAACTCATTGTTAAAGAAAATCACTTTCCTCTTCATACTCATACTGGCAATGTCTTTTGCAATCATTGAGAAGAGTTTTGCAGCAGAACATATTATTCAAATGACGGCGGAAGAAACTCAGGATGATGGTTTTGGCAATAAACTGCTAGCTTACAAGATGCTAAGTCACACAGTAAATGGTACGGACATTACTGATCAATACAGTCCTAACGCGACCATTCCTGGACCAACCATCGTGTTAACAGAAGGTGACAAGGTCAAACTGACGCTTTTAAATGCAATTCCTGATAATCCCCTCTCTGCAGGCATCAGTCAGCAAGTAAGCGTGCATGTACATGGTGTCCACTACAACATACTCAGTGATGGCACCCTCAAGGTAATCAATCAGCACCTCGACGAGGGAGCGGGTCATGGTCCGGAAAATACCTTTGTATCCTATGAGTACGAATGGAATGTTGCACGTGGAACCGCAGGTACGTGGCCCTATCATGATCATAATTTCGAGAGTCATAATGGTTCTGAAAATAGGGGACTTTTTGGCGCAGTCATTGTTAATCCGGCGGCTAGTTCTACTCCAATAAATTCTTATACGTTTACTAAAGAGTATGTGCTCTATATAGGCGATGATGCTTTCTGGGGAATGGAGATTGATGGTGTCAGCAAGAAGCAATCAAAACATGGCGTCAATCCATCGCTGGCCGCTACAAAAAACACTGATGTCAGATTTCATCTGATCGCTATGGGCACTGATATCCATAAATTTGCACTGAATGGTTATAAGTGGTTCGATCCGGGAACACATAACCTTATCGATCAGATTGCAATTGGCCCGCTTGAGAAACATGTATTCATTATCAGAGCAAAAAACAGTGCACAGTATATGGATAATAATTTCTCAAATAAATTACTGGGCATGATTGGTAGTTTCAATGTCCATTAAATAAGCGAATAAGCAGATAGAAGATAAGGATGACAACATGAACAAAAAGATTTTTGGATTAAAAAATCCAGCCTCAACGCTGACAGCTTTTATACTGTTTGCCGTCACACTCTTAGTATCGCCCATGGTGCTGGCAGCGGTACATAATTTTTCCATCTCAGCCAACACCTTGCCGAATGGTCAACTGGGTTACGCTTTGGGTGGCAGTACTGCAGAAGCCGTTATTCCTGGCCCTGCGTTGTTTGTAAAGCAAGGCGATACTGTGCAGATAACGCTTACCAATAACACCGCGTTTGAGGTGGGTTTTAGTGTGCCTGGTCTAATCAACAATAACACTGCAAAAGCAAAACCCGGACAGACGCAAAATTACACCGTGCATGCGAATAAAACAGGCAGCTTTGTGTATCACGGTAATGGAAAAGAGCTGCTGGGCTTATTTGGCGCGCTTATCGTCGATAAAAAGAATGCTCCAATCGATAGCTATATCAATGATGATGGGGGTATCGTTCCCGTCACTCAGGCTGATCTGGACAAACAATTTATATTATTTATGGTAGGTTCAACTTTCTGGGGTACTGAAATATCCGGGGATGGAACACACCAAAAACCGCTCTGGGCGAACCCAAACCTGGGCGCTGTCGAAAACGATCTTGTCCGGTTTCATGTCTTGTCCGTAGGCCCAGGACATACTTTCCATCTGCACGCTCATCGTTGGCTCAAGACCGGAACAAATACCGTTATCGATACCAAATTACTGGATGTGGTGCAGATAGCCATACATTTACTATCAAAGCAGGCAGTGGCGTCGGTGCGGGTGATTGGCAATATCATTGCCACTTGTTCTCCCACATGGAAGCAGGCATGCACGGTAGTTTCAAGGTCGAAACTGTTGGTAGTGACGGAGCCAGTGTGGTAGGCGCATCCCCATATGGCCGAATTTTACTCGGCACGAAAGACGAACCTGGATTGGTAACTTTTGAGATAACCGATGAACCCGGAAGTTGGTTCAGAAGCGCACGTGGTGATGCGATCGTTGGACTGGGTGCGGGCATTAGAACCAAATCATTGGAAGTGATTGCGCCAGGCAGCAGTGTCAACTTCATTATGTCAGACACCAATGCTGTACACACCATCAGTTCGCTATTATGGCCTACAGGCGCGCATCATATACCTTCTAATCAAACCGATGCCTATCGCGGAGGTGGGATTGCCAAATTGGATACGCCGGGCCTGTACGTATTTACTTGTAAGATACACCCTTACATGTTTGGTGCGGTGATTGTCGATGATCCTGAGACCGCGGATTCCAATGGCAATCTCGCACTTGACCTGGGTGATAAAGCTTCTAATTTTAAAATAGATCTCGCTACAGGTATTAAGGGATTGCCGACCAATAGTGATTTGGCCATTCGGTTATTAAAAACATTCTTTGTTGCGACCTCGCCAGGCAACTGGCAGGATTATTCATCCGGCAGTTGGAATGTTAAATTTCCTGATCTTCCAGTCGTCATCTCTGGAGCGCCGTTCAGTACTGTGCTCACTGATGGTGGTTTTACTACTCCTTTAAATATTTTGGATATACCACCCACTTCTCTGCCAACATCAACTCCACCAACAGTAAAGGGTGTAGGAGAAGTATGGGTTAATACCCAATTCGAAAAAACTGCAGGTAAATACAAAGCCGGTACCATTACGGTGGTTGATACGACGAATTGGACCGTTAAGCGTAAGATTGCACTGCCTGGAATCAATATGAATAATCCACATAACATGTGGCCTACCCGGGATCAATCCGTTATCTATGCGACACAATGGTTTGATAACAAACTAACCCTGATTAATCGTGAGAATGGTCAATTAATAAAAAACATTCAAGTAGGCTATGCGCCTTCTCATGTGATGACGCTACCATCGACGGATGATCTTACGATTGCTATCAATGGCGAAAATGGTATTTCTGTCATGCCAGCCGGCACAACCACCGTTACTAAAATGATGCCAACACAGGCGCATGGACATACTTCTGCCAGTCCGCACGGTCATTGGGTGAGTGCAGATGGCTCCAAGATCATAACGCCTAATATTAATACCGGTGATGTTGGAATTTATGCTGCCGATGGCGACATACAATCCAGAACGGCAACAGGGCAAGGGGCTCCCGGTGCGCATCCGATTGCAATCGGTATGATGCCGGATTCCAGCAAGATTTATGCAACTAATCTGCTGCACCATTCTTTAAGTGTGCTGAATGGTCATACCGGAGAGTTGATAAAAACCATTAACCTCATCGCTGACTATAATCCTATTACGGGAGCTTTTGCTGATAATGATGGGAATGGAGAAATTGCGGTTGGTGTGCTTCCCATCCAAACGCCTGTTTCTCCAGATGGTAAGGCCGTTGTCATCGCTGCGACGGGTGGGCAGATTCTCGTAATTGATACAGCAACTGACAAAATTGTCAAAATGTTTGGTTGTGATCCTGGCTGTCACGGCGCAAATTTTGGCGCCAAGAAAGACGGCGGGTACTATGCTTATGTAACGAGCAAATTCTCTAACCGGCTCACGGTTGTGGATGTAGATCCCAATGGCGATGGCGACTTAAGCGATGCAAAAATCGCCGGATATGTTTCTCTGGTTGACAACGGAAGTAATGCTAAAGACGATACCGTTAGCGGCTTGCCAGGGTTTGGCGGTCAGGGAGTGCTGGCTATACCCAATGTTTATAATGGTTGGGTGCAGAATCTCCCAGAAGATTGGAAAAGCGGTTTGACTGCTGCACAGAGGGATCCAGTAGGAGCACATTAGTCAGAAGCGGCGGCTACCAGTTTCTAAGCTGGTAGCCGCTCTTAAGAAATCTCTGAATAAATCACCTTTGTTATTCCGAACGTAGTGAGGAATCTTTGGCAATCAACAGCATAGATGTCTCGCTATGCTCGAAATGGCAGTTATTCAGAGGTTCCTTAACAAAGCAAAGGAGGGTACGCTATTAGGCGATTACCTGATGAAATTGGAAGGCAGCAAGTAATATTTTTTGTGAGCGCCTGATTGAAGTTAGAAAAATTATATCCAATTCACATTCCCATGTGTCCTACAAAGTACTGTTGCATGGCAACATACAAATCCAGCAATGACCACAAAAAAAACACCTCACTAAACAACTAGCGAGGTGCCAAGGCTTCGTTACGCATACATACTCTTCTGGCTGCGAACGGAACTAAAAAGCAACGATGAGAAACTAAAAAGTTTTCGATTTATGTGTATTAGGCTACTGTTAAACCATCACTTTCATTCAGTATTTAAATATTTTTAGAACCCAATACCAACATAACCGCCAGCAGTCATACCACTCAAATTAACACCATCTGTCTTATTCACCAATTGATAACGGCCATCAATTCCGATAAAAAAGTCTTTATAGATGTTGTAATCGACACCCGCACCAAACATAATTCCTGGCGCTAAATACGTAATGGCTTCAGAAGTTGGACTCATGACATGAATTGCCAAACCTGCTGGAATAATCCAAGGTCTAACCTTTGAGCCTTCGAAAAATTTGATTTTGGGTGCTGCTGTTAAAGTAAACTGACTGACTGTTACATTAAGTGGATTCTGTGGGGCACCTACCAAGATAGTAGGTGCATTAGCTAGTGCATTGCCTTGGACACTGTTGCCGAATTGCTTGTACTCAAACATCAATTCTGCAAAGACAGTCGTTTTTGGCATAAGCCCCCACATATTTCTGGTCAGACCCCAATCAATACCTGCCCCCACATACCACCCATCTTTACCGGCTTGATCCTGGGCTCCAATAGGCGCAACAACACTTTGTATACTCGAACCGTTGCGCTGATTCATCGCATGTGTAAAACCACCGCGAAAATGCAGCATACGAGTTTTTTCTGTTATATCTGAACCGATGCGCTCCGATATTGGATCTACTTTGTCTTTAAGCGCAGTCTTTCTCTCTTCCAGACTATTTATTTTCTGTTCTGTCTGACTAGTAGTTTGTTCTATACTTTTAACCTTTTGTGCAGCCTGAGCGGATTCAGATTTTATTCTTTGCAATTCAACTTGAATGGCCTGCAGGCTTTGTTCTAATTGCTTGATACGCTCTGCAGCTACATCATGCGCTAATGCATGCGGTGCGGCCATCAATGCGGCCATCAAAAACGAACCTGCGGTAATATGCGAAGCCAGCCGCACTTTGTCATAAAGATTTTTCACTTATGTTTCTCCTTTTATATTTTAATTATTCTGGTTATAGGTTTGTAATCGGAAACCGATGGTAATTAAACGTTAAAATAGCAACCTTGATCTATATCAAGTTAATATCAATCAATATCTATTCCTTGAAAATTTATGATCCCCGGCAGTAGATCCTGTGCATCGTTCCCACCCGTAGAGAACGCACTCAGCGAACCCAATGGATTATTGGCAGTTGGCGGAGATCTTTCGCCACAACGTCTGCTTGAAGCCTATAGCAAAGGTATCTTTCCCTGGTTTAATGAAGACGATCCGATACTTTGGTGGAGCCCGGATCCACGAATGGTGTTGCTTCCTGATGAATTAAAAATTTCTCGCTCTTTACGCAAGAGACTCAAAAAAGATCACTACCAGATTCGTACTGATTGTAGTTTTACTCAGGTTATGCACGCTTGTGCTGCACCACGCAAAGGACAAGCAGGGACATGGATACACCCGCAAATGGTTGCTGCTTATACAATACTGCACGAAATGGGGCTCGCGCATTCTATAGAAACCTGGATAGACGGCGTACTGGTCGGCGGGCTCTACGGCGTATCATTAGGTAAGGTATTTTTTGGTGAATCGATGTTTTCGCTTGTTCCGGATGCATCGAAAATTGCCTTGGTCCATCTGGTAAAGCAATTACAATACTGGGAGTATGGCTTGATTGATTGTCAGGTTAAAACCGGCCATTTGGCATCTTTGGGTGCACGGGAAATTTCAAGAATGGAATTCGGTCAAAAGCTGCATACCTTGATAATCGGACCCAAACCCGGCAGCAAATGGAACTTTGATCGTGTTTTGATCGACTAGTGAGTGATGCCCGTGCTTAAATTTCACACCACCAGCCCCTATCCCTGTAGTTATTTACCCGGCAAACTGGCATGCTCTGAAGTAGTCACGCCAGAATACCTCATCGATAATCAGACTTATGGAAATTTGATACAAGCTGGTTTCCGCCGCAGCGGCCTTTATACCTATCGTCCCAGTTGTGCGCAGTGTCGTGCGTGCCTATCCGTACGTGTTAATGTGAACAGCTTTGCTCCCAATCGCACACAACGCCGCACTTGGAAACAGCATCAGCATTTGACAGCCATACAGCTCCCACTACATTACAAACCGGTACATTATGAACTTTATCAACAGTACCAGGTAAAACGCCATGCGGGTGGCGGTATGGATCATGATTGCCGCGAGCAATATCATAATTTTTTATTACAAAGCCATGTGAATTCCAAGCTGATTGAGTTCCATGAAGGAGATCAGTTGCGCATGGTCAGTATTGTCGATGTCCTGCCGGACGGGCTTTCATCGGTTTATACTTTTTTCGATGCGGATGTCACCAATGCAAGTTTTGGCACGTATAACATCTTATGGCAGATTGAACAGTGCCGGAAACTTGGCTTGACTTACCTGTATCTGGGTTATTGGATCAAAGAAAATCGAAAGATGTGCTATAAAGCCAATTTCCAACCGCTGGAAGTCTTGACGAACGGTCAGTGGCAATTGCTGGACAGCAGCAGTTTCTTATGAAAATTTCTCAAATCGGCAATCGTTCAGGATAAAATTCCCTATGCTCTACACATTCCTTCGCCCGCTGCTTTTTAAGCTTGATCCTGAATCCGCTCATTGCATTACTTTCGGCGCCATCGAGCAGATCAGAAAGTTTGGATTACTAAAAAACGCTGCTATTGCTTGCCAGCCGCGCAACATCATGGGATTGGATTTTCCCAATCCTGTCGGCCTTGCCGCTGGGCTGGATAAGAATGGCGAGCATCTGGATGCGCTTGCTGCGTTGGGATTTGGTTTTCTTGAAATCGGCACAGTGACACCGCGACCTCAACCGGGTAATCCGGCCCCAAGAATTTTTCGTGTTCCCGAAGCAAATGCTGTGATCAATCGGTTGGGTTTTAATAATCATGGCGTCGATCAATTGATCGAAAATATCAAACACTCAGACTATCAAGGCATATTGGGTATTAATATCGGCAAGAACTTCGATACCCCACTTGAACAAGCAGCGGATGATTACCGGATCGGCTTGCAGAAAGTGTATCCCTATGCCAGTTATGTCACGGTCAATATTTCATCGCCCAATACGCAAAATTTGCGGCAATTACAAGCCACCGATGCGCTGGATCATTTGTTAAGCGAACTCAAATCCGAGCAAATGAAACTCGCACAAATTCATGGCAAATACGTGCCCATGGTGGTAAAAATTGCTCCTGATCTTGAGGTGGCACAAATTGAATCAATTGCTACGTTACTGATGAAACATCAAATAGATGGTGTGATTGCAACCAATACAACGATTTCACGGACTGGCATTGAGCACTTGCCGGTAGCACAAGAAAGCGGTGGCTTGAGTGGCGCTCCGCTGACGCAACGCGCCACCGCGATTGTTCATCAACTACATCACCTGCTGCAAGGCGCCATACCCATTATCGGTGTCGGCGGGATTATGTCGGCGGGCGATGCGCAGGACAAGATAGAAGCCGGTGCAAGCCTGATACAACTGTATACCGGTCTGATTTATTATGGCCCTGACTTAGTCAAAGAAATTGCACAGGTTGTTTGCGCTGATAAAGTAAAACAGAGTAATTTATTAGCGTATTAGATGAGCCAGCCACTCATAGAAAAAATAGATGCCATTTTGCCGCAAACCCAATGTGGAAAATGTGGTTTCCCCGGATGCAAACCCTATGCAGAAGCCATCGTGGCAGGCCGCGCCGATATCAATCAATGCCCGCCCGGAGATATTGAAGCTATTCACAAATTAGCGGAATTATTAAGCATACCACCCAAGCCGCTGAATACATCGCACGGTTTACCCAAACCCAAAGTGGTCGCCTGGATTGATGAGCGTATTTGTATCGGCTGTACGTTTTGTATCCAATCCTGTCCTGTCGATGCAATCGTCGGTGCCGCCAAACAACTGCACACAGTGATTGCCGCAGAATGTACCGGGTGCGAATTATGCATTGCGCCCTGCCCGATGGATTGCATCAGCCTGATTCCGGTAACCGAGAAAAGGGATGATGAATTCAGTTTGTCAGCCGATGTAGTTAAAAAACAGGCTGCGGATGCTGCACGCTCACGATATCAATTCAGGTTACAGAGACTGGCGCGAGAAAAGCAAGCGAAGAAAAAACCACTCCAACACAAAAATACCATACTGCCAGAGATAATCAACGCACCAGCGGAAGCCCGCAAACAAGCAATTGTTCAAGCTGCAATAAAACGAGCAATAGCCGCACGATCCCGGACTGTCAAAAATAATTTGACCAATAAAACCACATGAACTCAGCTAAGCGTCATGAAATTTTTGCTCGTCTGAAATCAGCAAATCCGCATCCGACTACTGAACTGGAGTACTGCTCACCCTTTGAGCTGCTGATTGCTGTCATTCTTTCGGCGCAAGCCACCGACAAAAGCGTCAATCTGGCAACACGAAAATTATTCCCCAAGGCCAACACACCGGAAAAAATTCTTGCCTTGGGTGAAGCAGGGTTGACCGAATTTATTAAAAGTATTGGATTATATAAAACTAAGGCAAAAAATATTTTGGCAACCTGCCAGTTACTCATGCAGCAACATCATAGCGAAGTGCCTCGCACGCGCGAGCAACTGGAGAAATTACCCGGTGTCGGACGTAAAACTGCAAATGTGATCTTGAATACCGCTTTTGGTGAACCAACCATAGCCGTGGATACTCATATTTTCCGGGTTGCTAACCGCACGGGTATTGCACCTGGAAAGAATGTGCTGGAGGTGGAATTAAAACTGCTTAAAGCAGTGCCCAAAGAATTTCGTCTGGATGCACACCACTGGCTGATTTTGCACGGCCGATACGTTTGTAAAGCCAGAAAACCGGAATGTACCGTATGTATAATTAATCATCTATGCGAATTTAAAGACAAGAAGATTTAACCCCAATATCACGCTATGTTTAAACCATCCAGAGAACAGGTACGCCAATTATTTTTTGATACATGGCGCAAATACCGCCAGAGCGAAATATTATCCGGTATTGAAACGATTGTATTGGAGGTGATACTGCTGCATCCAGAATACCATGGCATTCTGGATGATGCCGATCGGTATCTAGATAAGGATTATGCACCCGAGATGGGCGATACCAATCCATTCCTGCATATGAGCATGCACGTGGCGATCAAAGAGCAATTGTCTATTAATCAGCCGATTGGGATTTGCGAGCGATTTTCACGCTTGCAGAAAAATACGGGAAGTGAGCATACTGCCACACACCAAGTAATGGAGTGCTTAGCAGAAATGATATGGCAAGCGCAACGCAATCAATCTGCACCGGATGCTACCATCTACTTTGATTGTTTAGACAAACAATTAAATTCAACAAGATAATAAGAACGGGATAAAACCGACTTTCAGTCAGTATTTATCCCGTTTTTAAATCTGGTACAAATAAATTGATATACTTTTATTTGTTTGAATTCAGGCTACCGGATTGGCTTGAATAATAAAAAGCCAGATTCTCAATATCCGCTGCACTCAGACTCGCGGCCATTCCAGCCATAATTGGATCTTTCCGGCTGCCGGATTTGTAATCTTGCAATACTTTTTCTAAATAAGTTCTATATTGTCCACCGATCTTGGGGAAATTTGGAACAGGGCTATTACCATCTGCACCATGACATGAAGCACAAACTTCAACTGCTTTACTTTTACCTGCTTCAATATCAGCAGCTACTACTTGACTGGATAGTATCAAGGCTGCACCGCTTAATGCGGCAATTACATAGTTCTTCATAATTCGTTCCTTGCGTTAATGACTTAATTAATTTTTAGAATAATAAGCAGCAAAATCTTCTATATCTTGTTGAGATAGTGTTTTAGCCAAGCTTGTCATAGTAGGATGACTGCGTGTACCATTTTTGTATCCTTCCAGCGCTTTAACAATATAATCTGCGTGTTGTCCACCAAGCTTTGGAACATGGTAGGCAGAAGGGAAAGCTGTCTTGTACAATGGAATTCCGTGACAACCTTCACACATTGAAGTTTTTGATTTTGCTGCTGCTGCATCTCCAGCCGATTGCGCTACCCCAGAAAATGCTAAAAGCATACTCAAGGCAATTAATAAATTCATAACTGATTTTTGTTTCATATAAGCCTCCCTCTCTCAAAAGTTGAACTTTAAACGATGTGTTCGATTTGGTCAATGAATAGTGTAAGCATGTCCATGTTGTTTATAAGGAAATGCTGTCATAAGTGCTACGTTTTTGTGGCAGATTTTGATTCTAATTCTTCCCATCTTACAATGCAGTCTATCAGTTCTTTTTCAATCGTCGCAAAGCGTGCTTGCAGTGCTGTTGCTTCGTCCGGATAATCACGATAAATAATTGGTTCATTCAAACGCAAGGTAATATTTGCTTGTTCTTGTTCCAAGCTATCAATTTTACCAGGTAATGCTTCCAGCTCACGCATTTCCTGATAACTAAGTTTCTTAGCTCGTGAAAACCCGGATGATTTAGGAATACTGGTTGGTGTAGTTTCTGACTGCTTCGATAATATTTTCTGCTGACTGATATTATCTTCAAAATGTTTTGCACGTATCCAATCTTCATAACCACCAATATATTCACACAATTTTCCATTTCCTTCAAATGCAATTACTTGTGTAACGACATTATCAAGAAACTCACGATCGTGACTGACCAAAAATAAGGTTCCGGTATAGTCTTGCAGCAAAGCTTCCAGCAATTCAAGCGTTTCAATATCCAGATCATTCGTTGGTTCATCCAGTACGAGAACATTGGCAGGGCGTGTGAATAAACGAGCCAGCAATAATCGATTACGCTCGCCACCCGAAAGCGATTTAACTGGAGAGCGGGCACGCTGTGGCGCGAACAGAAAATCTTCCAGATAGCTGATGACATGTTTGCGTTTACCGTTAATCTCCACAAACTCGGAGCCCTGGCTGATGGTATCTGTCAGAATCATTTCTTCATCCAACTGTTCACGCATCTGGTCAAAATAGGCGACCGCCAGCTTGGTGCCCTGTTGAATTTCACCGGAATCCGGTTGTAGCTCACCGAGAATTAATTTTAATAATGTAGATTTTCCAGCGCCATTGGGCCCTAATAGTCCTACACGATCACCCCGCATAATGCGACAGGAAAAATCATCGATAATAATTTTATCGCCATAACTTTTACTCACGTGTTCCAGCTCGGCGACCAATTTACCTGAGCGTTCGCCCACATCCACATTGATATTGGCTTTACCAATCTTTTCTCGTCTGGCCGCGCGTTCCAAACGTAATGCTTCTAAATTTCGTACCCGGCCTTCATTGCGCGTGCGCCGCGCTTGAATTCCTTTACGTATCCAAACTTCTTCCTGTGCCAAAACCTTATCAAATTTCTGATTATGGGTAGCTTCAATTTCCAGAATTTCTGCTTTCTTTATCTGGTAATCAGTAAATTTCCCAGCGAAGGTCGCCAGTTTTCCGCGATCCAGCTCGATAATTCTTGTCGCCACATTATCCAAAAAACGCCGATCATGCGTGATGAACAAAACACTGCCAGAAAAACCCTGCAGCAATCCTTCCAACCATTCAATCGAAGTGAAATCAAGATGGTTGGTTGGCTCATCCAGTAATAAAACATCCGGGGATATCACCAAAGCACGCGCCAGCGCCACCCGCTTTTTTAAACCACCCGAAAGATGCGCAATTAAGGTATCGGTAGGTAGGTTAAGCTTGTCAATCACCGTTTCTATTTTTGCTTGCAAGTTCCATCCATCCTGAACTTCCAATGCACCTTGCAAATCTTGCAATCGAATCAATAACGCTTCCGTGTTTTCTGCATTGTCACTTAACGCATGAGAGACTGCATGATAATCCAGCAATACCTGGCTGATTTTGCCCAAACCGTTCGCAACTTCTTGATACACAGTATTGGCAGGATTCAGCACGGGTTCTTGTGATACAAAAGCCAGCTTTAAATTGGGCGCACACCAAAGTCTGCCGTCATCCAGTTTTATTTCGCTTGATAAGGCGCGCAGCAGACTCGATTTTCCCCCGCCATTTCTGCCGATCAAGCCCACACGCTCGCCCGGATCAAGTTGCAAATCTGCGTGGTCAAGCAAGGCATGATGGCCAAAAGCCAAACAGGCGTTTTCCAGTGTAATAAGAGGCATCAGGGAAGTTAAATTAGGCGCTACTGGTTAATTAGGATTCATGGAGTCTTCAAAAACAGGAAGGGCGCTTCTAAAAATTCAAAGCTCTAAACAAAACGAGGCACGAGCAAAAAATGATGACGCAGCCTATAACTGATAGGTAAGGAAATATTTTTTGTAAGTAACAAAGTATTGTGACGAAATTTGGATTTTTAGAGGTGACCGGAAGACATTCTGTCATGCTTTACCCCGCTTGGCAAAAGCAAGTTCTGATAAAAATGGAGCCCGCAGGCTCCATTTTGTCTGGCTAATTCAATAAAACAGATCAAATTTGATAATACCCGGACGATTACTGTACCGCTGTTACACTAATTTTCTTCGGCTGCACGGCTTCCCGCTTTGGTATGATCACTTCCAGCACGCCATGTTTTGAAGCGGCTGATATCGCATCCGCATTGGCTGTGTCCGGCAAACTGAAACGTCTGTAAAAAGAACCATAAGTGCGTTCAACACGCTTATAACCTTCTTTCTCAGTTTTCGCTTCCGATTTTTTTTCACCTCTGATGGTCAGCACACCGTCTTCCATACTGATGTCTATTTCTTCCGGCTTAACACCAGGAATGTCGGCATGGATGACAAATTTGTCAGCTTCTTCTTTAATATCAACAGCAGGCGCCCATTCCGCAGTTGCGGTGGAACCTTCAGCCCCGCTTCGTTCTAACTCTCTTTGCAGTTGACTGAGCAAACCCCAAGGTTCATAACGTGTAATGGCCATAATAAATTTCTCCTTATTGATTATAAAAAGCACATTGTGTATCTACAACAACAACGCCTCATTCAATCTGCGATCAATAAACTTTTAATGCGGCGTTTTTACAGTTACAAAAAACTACACTTTCAGTTTACCGATATAAGGATCTTTTGTTCTTTTTCAAGCGGCCTAAAAAATTTTCCAAACACAGCGACCGGTTTTGTCACGCATGATGCCGCCGCAACCCAAAAATGATCGCGGCAGGCACCAGTAGCAGTGAAACAACCCAGAGCCAATGACGTTTAAACCATTCCGATGGATTTGCCTGGACAGAAAAACTCGCTTCGGCAAGATCCAGAACTTTGGTGCTCTGCTGGCCATTATTTTGCGTTAAGAGATGCAACTGGAATTTTAAATCATGAGACCCCGATGATTCCGGTGTGACACGCCAGCGCCAGTTTGCAGTACCGCGATAAGCAGAGAGTTGTTGTTGCGGCCCCTGCTTATCAATCTCAAAATCCTCACCGGCAATTTCAGCTTTCATGTCGGGCGACACCACGCCAGTAATTCCCTGTATTGCAGTGCCTTCGGATGACATTGAAACAATTTCATTCAGAAGCCTAGCAAGCTGTTTCGTTTCCAGATTTAAAGTCACATCAAAAGGCTCATATTGTTTAACTGTTGCCGGAATCGTGATCGCAGCACTATCAATCGGAGTTTTCATCATCAGCGTATTAATAAATTGCTTTTTAGCCGAAAACATATGCATAAAAGAATTAACCGAAAAGGGTACAACTAATAAAACCAGCAATAATGCGGCCGGCATGATCAGGTTAAAATTTAAACCGGATTCAGGTTCTAACTTGCGCATGATTTCTCCAACTGTTTATTCACTCATAGTGGCAAATCATATCATTCTTGAAGGATGAACTGAGCTTATTGGGAAAATGGATTGAGTATTTGCACGCGGAAAGTAACATATAAAATCGCTTATTTTACTTTTATCGCTGAAAGTAAAATATGAGTGATCTTATGTTACTTTGATTGGACTTCGGTCAGTCGGCGCAATGACATTGCGTATTACCTTGCTTGGGAGGTTAGTATATGCTTGATGGCGGTGGCGAACGGCAGATTAATTATCGTTGCGAGTTCTTCCTGTAATAACGGTAACCATTCGGCTTCAGGGAAATTATTCGCCATGTTGGCGAATTCCTCGGCTGTTTGTATATAACCCACGATCTCACGGAATCGAATCTGCCTTAAGGTACCGTTGAGATTGAAGATGCGGATAGTCTCGATGGCACACTTTTTCTCGGTTGACGACAAATTTTCCCGGGGTTTGACAGAACCGTCTGGAGCAAACACCAGATAGTGCTCAGGATTGCTCTCATCGGGCTTGATCAGATCAGTCGGGTTGTAGTAACCACACTGATCCTTGTATTTGCCACAGCATTCTGCTCGGTTGCATGAGCCAAACAGATTGGGCCAGTGAAAAGTAACTTTGGGATCGTGCCCCTTTTGGCGGAAATGTTCGATGTGTCGATTGCCGTTACTGATAGTAGCCTCGCAGTAAGCGCAGCGTTGCACTTGCATCGCATCTAATTCTTTCCAAATGGTGGCTTTGTCTCCGGGTGTTACACTGTCCCAATTGTCCCGACCATGCATATAATTTGCCAGACAAGTAGGCGATATGCCTCGTTGCAGTTTGTGCATTCAAGCTCCGTTGGGTAGCGGCAACTTCTGTTTGAATGCCTGCAAACGAATCATTCGATCGCATTCACGCATGGCGGGATGATTGATACCAAAGTGCGCTTCAAGTTGAGTTCGCAGAGCATTTCCTTGCTCACCTTCATGCAGATTTTGCTGGATCAGGGCATGAAATTCGGAAAGCATTCTAGCCTCGGGCACATCAGGAATAGGATCGACTCCCATGATCTGGGCCAACAAATCAGCACTAGAAACCCCTCGTGTCTGGGTTTGGATAAACTCTACCACGGCAATTCTTTTTTTCGTTTCAGGATCAATCTCCTGCCGTAACAAACGAATGCAAGAAGCATCGATACTGGTCAATACTTGTGGACTGTGGGTAGTAACAATGAATTGTAAGCTTGGAAATGCAGTAATCAGGTTTTTTAATACAACCTGTTGCCACTCGGGATGCAGGTGCATGTCCACTTCATCGATCAGCACTACGCCGGGAGTTTTCGTAGCCGCCAGAGCACCAAGCTGTGGGTTTAGCTTGGTAGCGCGAAAAGCGATGTCAGCCACCATCGCGATCATGTTACGGATACCGTCGCTTAGAAGAGCAACGGGCAATTCGCCATATTGGTCATGGCGGGCCACGAGTTCTTCACGAGACAACGAATAATCGATGTCTTTCCACCCTGAAAGGGAAAGACAAGCGTTGACCGCACCGCCAACCGATTCCAGGTAGTGATCAAACTCGGTAGGCTCGTAGGCACGGCCAGATTTGCTTGCTTCTAACTGCCCTTTGAATGCGTTGGTACTCCAATAACGAAACCAGGCAACGAAGGATTTGTAACTAGAGCCAGGATCCAAGCAATCAGTATATCCAATGGTACGCGAAGTACGGGGTAATGTTTTCTCCGTTTGTTTTTTCTGCTGCCACAAACGACCGGTGCCGTAGTAGGCCAGTAAAGGAAGCATAATATCGGTGTCAGGCGTGCGTACGGCCTCTTGTAGCCTCTTGCCATAGCCGATCAATTCCTTAGCATCCTTGATGGTGGTTTTTGTCTTGATTGGTCCGGTCAGGCTGCGCTTCCAGATAGAAGGCTTGTCAAGCAAAAAGTCGCTTATACTGCCTGGAATAAATCCTGTCGCCTCCAGTTGAATACCCCTAGGTGCGTATTCCATTTCATTGGTTGTTGTTTCACGAACACGTGTCAAACGAATGTCGCTCGATTGAAAATGCTTCCCAACGCTTTCGTCAAAGGCGCCGACATAAGGCCCAAAAGCTACGGCAATGGCATCTAGAATGGATGTTTTACCTGCACCGTTTGATGCGACGAGTACTGTAAGTTGCGGATGGAAGTCGATATCGATCGCTTCAAAACAGCGATAATCACGCAGCCTTAGTTTTTGTATGTTCAAATTCGACATTGGAGCAGGTTTTGCATTTGACATTCTTGCTTTTTTTACAATTGTTTTATTATCACGCAATATAGTGATTCGGCAAACTCAATGCATAAAGACTTCATCTTCAGCATATTATAAATACATTTAGATTAATAGGTCACTGAGAAACTATCTCAATGCCGCTGTGGTGTTAAGAACAGACTCAAAATGCTCGGTTAGCATGCATAAACTGCACTTTTCATCTGTTGTAAGGTTTAACCATATTCCTTGAGTTCATTACGAGCCATCTGATAATTGGGATAAATACTTTCCACCCGTCTCCAGAATTTCGCCGAGTGATTCATTTCAATCAAATGCGACAGCTCATGCGCCACAACATAATCGACCAAATGCAGCGGCATCTGGATCAGGCGCCAGTTCAGGTGAATGATACCGCGGCTGTTGCAACTGCCCCAGCGGGTTTTGGCGCGTGACAGGCGGAATGGGGGTACGGGCAGATTGAGTGCCTGGGCGTAGATTGCGATGCGCTGTTTGAAGCAGGTGACGGCTTGCTGGCCATACCAGGCCATCACGAATTTTTCGATTTGATTGGAATTGAGTTGCGCGGTGAACTGTTCTACCAATGCCGCACCCTCCGCTGCATTGGCGGATTGGCAGGCCATTTGTATTTCACCCGATGGTTTCAGCGCGATGCGCCACGGTTTACCAAGTAACGGGTACGTGGCATCATGCGTCCAGGTTAATGCGAGATGTTTTTTGCTTTCCCAATGTTTCAGCTTTTTCGTTATCCAATCCGCTTTTTCCTGCAGGATATTTTCAACATGGGGGGTTGGGGTTTGCAATGGAACGCTGATACTCAAGCCATGACTATCAATTTTTAAACCAATGGATTTACGCTTACAACGCTTGAGTGTGTAAGTAATTTCCCGGCCATTTAGAATGGTTTGCGCGAACACTTTTTATGGCTTTTGCTGGCTCTGCTTGCTGATCCGCAGCATTTCATCCTCAATCCAGGCTTCCACTTTGGCATTCAGTTCACCGGCTTCCATTCCGGCGGGGTCGATCGGTTCGCCGATACTGACGGTGATCGTGCCGGGGTGTTTGACGAAAGAATTTCTCCCCCACAACTCACCGGCATTGTGCGCGACCGGTACTACCGGCACATTGGTGTGCGTCGCCAGCCATGCGCCGCCGATGCGGTATTTACCGCGTTGCCCCGGTGGGATGCGCGTGCCTTCCGGAAATATCACAACCCAGAATCCTTGGCTTAGCCGGTCTTTGCCTTGCTCAACAATCTGCTCCAAGGCCTTTTTCTTGGCGCTGCGGTCGATCGCGATTGGGCTGGTCATCGCCAATCCCCAGCCAAAAAACGGAATGCGCAGTAATTCTTTCTTCAGTACCCACACTTGGGGCGGAAAAATTTTCTGGAAAGCCAGCGTTTCCCAAGCCGATTGGTGCTTGGAAATCACGATGCTCGGTGTTTTCGGGATATGTTCCGCGCCGACGATTTGATAGCGAATGCCACACAGGTGACGCAGCAGAAACAGCATGATCATTGTCCAGCTGGAAGTCACGCGATAGCGGTTATGCGGTGACAACGGGAAACAGGCCAGTGTCAGCAAGGCATACGGCGGTGTAATGATGATTTGCAGCAACATGTACAGTGCTGAACGTAAAACTGCCACTATCATTCCTCTCCAGCCAATGCGTCGGCCACGGCGGCCAGATTCTCAAAAATCTGCGTCCCGGCGGGAATTTCTTTCGCGGTGCGCGTTGTTTGTCCGTTGCCGGTCAGCACCAGCATCGGTATGGCGGCGGCCTGCAGGTCCTTCAATGAGTCACCGACGGCCGGTGCATTCTTTAAATTAACCCCATAGCGCTGCATGATTTCATCCAGCAAACCAGCTGCCGGTTTACGGCAGGAACATTTCTCCACACTGGTATGCGGGCAAAAAAATATGGCATCAATGCGCCCGCCTGCTTGATTGACCGCCTTGTACATTTTGTCATTAATGGCATTGTAAGTTGCCATGTCGAGTAACCCGCGCCCGATACCCGATTGATTGGTGGCGATGACCACGCGATAACCGGAATGCGTCAGCCGGGCAATCGCATCCAGGCTGCCGGGGATAGGAATCCATTCATCCGGTGTTTTGATAAATGCGTCGCTGCTCTGATTAATCACACCGGTTTGGTCGAGGATGATCAGTTTCATATTAAGAGGCCAGTTTAGAGAGATCGGCTACGCGATTCATGATTTGGTGTAGCTGTGCCAGTAAGGCAAGCCGGTTATTGCGTAATGACTCATCTTCAACGTTCACCATCACGTGATCAAAAAAGGTATCGACTGGCGATTTCAGGGCGGCGAGGATTTGCAGCGAAGCGGTGTAATCTCCGGAGTCAAAAGCTTCTTCAGTTTTGGAAGAAATACTGGTTAATGCCTGATAGAGCGCCTGCTCGGCGGGTTCGTGAAGCAAATCGTTATTCACAGCGTCGCTGATACCGCCTTCCGTTTTCTTAAGGATATTACCCACCCGCTTGTTGGCAGCCGCCAGACTGACCGCTTCCGGCAACGCGGCAAAAGCACGCACGGCAGCGAGGCGTTTGGGGATATCACTCAAATTTTGTGGATTCAAACTGAGAACCGCGTCGACTTCTTGTGCGGTGTAGCCTTGTTCACGCAAACTGCCGGCGAGTCGATCGTAAATAAACACTCGCACATTCTCACTTATTTCCTTTGAAACATACTGATAAATTCTTGGATACGAATCTGTCCGGGGATCTTCATAACTATTAGAAAGCTCAAGTGTAGAATTTTGATATTTATTAATAGCGTCTACAACTTTATTTGTCAGTTTATCTAATTCGAGTGATAAATCTTTCTCAATCAATATGCGAATAATCCCTAGTGCATGCCGGCGCAATGCAAAAGGATCCTTATCGCCAGTCGGAATTTCACCAACATTGAACATATTAATCAAGGTTTCCAGTTTGTCCGCCAGCGCTAGACAAATACCAATTGGATTTCGTGGTAATGCATCGCCGGCAAAACGCGGTTTGTAGTGATCTTCAATAGCAAACGCAATATCATCACCCAATTCTTCATATTGCGCATAGTAGCGCCCCATGATACCTTGTAACTCTGGGAATTCACCTACCATGTCAGTAAGCAGATCGGCTTTTGCCAACTTGGCAGCTTCATAGGCATGATCAGCAAGTTCTTTGCCACTCAATTGCGCGCCAATCATTTTTGCTATATCTCGAACAAAAAACATACGTAGGTACTGTGTACCTAACTTATTGTGATAGACCACTCTCTTTAGCTCGGGCACGCGCGACTCCAGCGTTTTCTTGCGATCCTGATCAAAGAAAAACTGGGCATCGGCCAAACGCGAACGCACCACGCGTTCATTCCCAGCAATCACCAGACCGGGATCAGTGGGCCGGATATTGGAAACCAGCAGAAACTTGTTGGCCAATTTTCCCTGCGCATCCAGCAGCGGAAAATATTTCTGATTCGCTTTCATGGTCAGAATCAAACATTCTTGCGGCACTTGCAGAAATTCCGCAGCAAATTTACCGACCAGGACGTTGGGGTGCTCGACCAATGCGGTGACTTCGTCCAATAACGCGTCATCGTCCACCGGGGTGAGATTTTCCCGCGTGGCAGCTGCAGCAAGCTGGCGCGCGATTTCCGCGCGGCGCTCTGCAAAACCGGCAATGACAGCGCCTTCGGTGGCCAGTTGTTGCGCGTAGCTATCCGCATTGTGTAACACGATGGGATTCACTTTTGCCTCAAAACGATGCCCCTGGGTTTCCCGCCCGGCTTGCAGCCCCAGAATATTGACCGGAACGATGTCGGCCCCATGCAGTGCAATCAGCGCATGTACAGGGCGCACAAAATTAACGCTGCTCCAGCCATCCGCCAACTGGTATGTCATCACTTTGGGTATCGGTAATTTACCGATCGCTTCTTCTAACGCTTTTTGCAGACCATCGGTTAATGGCGTTCCTTTAACCGTACTGTCCCAAAACAATGTTTCCGTTTTACCTTCCATCACACGTTTCAACTGCGGCACGGCCGAGGCATCGGCACCCAGGCTCACCAGTTTTTTCAATAACGGCGGTGTCGCTTGGCCTTGTGCATCCAGACCGACAGCCACTGGCATCAATTTCTGGGCGACCGCTCTATCGGCAGCCTGTGCTGCCACATGGGTGATATGCACCGCCAGACGCCGGGGTGAAGCATACGCTGTGACCTTCGCGTCCTTCGGCACGAGATCCTGCGCTTTCAAGCTGGCGGTTAATAATTCCGCAAAGCTGTTGCCAAGCTGTTTCAGCGATTTGGGCGGCAATTCTTCGACCAATAATTCAACGAGTAGATTTCTGGATGTCATGCGGATCCTGCTGAATTGGGCATTTGCGCAACCCATTCACGGGGTGCCAGTGGAAAAGGAGGATCCAGGCTTTCGCGGCTGACATAATAAGCCTTAGCGACCTGCCGTGACAGATTGCGGATGCGCCCGATATACGCGGCACGCTCGGTGACTGAAATGGCACCGCGTGCATCGAGCAGATTGAACGTATGCGCCGCTTTCAGCACTTGCTCGTAAGCCGGTAGCGCCAATTGCTGCTCGATCAGATGATTGGCTTGCGCCTCGTGCTTGCCGAACGCCAGAAACAGAAATTCGGTGTCACTATGTTCAAAGTTATATTTGGATTGCTCCACTTCGTTCTGATGGTACACATCGTGGTAAGTCAATCCCTTTGTCCATGTCAGATCAAACACGCTTTCCACGCCTTGCAGATACATCGCCAGGCGCTCTAATCCATAGGTAATTTCACCGGTAGCCGGTTTGCAATCAATGCCGCCGACCTGTTGGAAATAGGTAAATTGCGTGACTTCCATGCCGTTGAGCCAGACCTCCCAGCCCAACCCCCAGGCACCCAATGTCGGATTTTCCCAATCATCCTCAACCAGGCGCACGTCATTCTGCGTTAAATCAAATCCCAGTTCGCGCAACGAATCCAAATACAAATCCAGAATATTTTTTGGCGCGGGTTTGAGCACCACCTGGAATTGATAGTAGTGTTGCAAACGATTGGGGTTGTCGCCATAACGCCCGTCTTTCGGGCGGCGCACCGGTTGCACGTAGGCTGCTTTCCAGGGTTCCAGTCCCAAAGCCCGCAAGAAAGTGGCGGTATGGCTGGTTCCCGCGCCGACTTCCATATCGTAAGGCTGCAGAATCGCGCAGCCCTGCTTGTCCCAATACCGTTGCAAGGTAAGAATAATTTCTTGGAAAGTAAGTGTTGCCATGAAGAACCTGGATTAAACCAGCACCAAAATAAAAATTAATCGGATTTTACAGGGTTTTCCGTCTGGCACGGAAGGCGGATATCAATCCGATGCACAATAACAAGCCGGCAAGTCCAAGCACTGGGTGATTTCCCACGCGTACATAAGGCGTGGCGCCGGTGAAACCTTGCGCCAATCCGTGCAGTGCTGCGGTAGTGAAAATCTCGATGGTTTGCAATACCCTGCCGCGTTCATCGATAATCGCGGTCACCCCGGTGTTCGTGGCGCGCAGCATATAGCGGCCGGTTTCCAAGGCACGCATTTGGGAAATCTGCAAGTGTTGCTGCGGCCCGATCGAGCGCCCGAACCAGGCATCGTTACTGACATTCACCAGCATCGTCGCCTGCGGTAATTGATAAATAATTTCTTCGCCAAACACATCTTCGTAGCAGATATTGACCGCAACCCGCTGCCCAGCCAGCTCCATCGGTTGCTGATCCAAACTGCCACGCGAGAAATCCGATAATGGGATTTGCAGTACCTGAATAACCCATCCGAATATCGGTTTTAACGGAATAAATTCACCAAAAGGAACCAGGTGGTGTTTGCGATAACGCTGCTCCGGCGCAGAGCCGTAGCTGAACATCGTATTATAATAGTCATCACCGTCATCGGTCGTTCGCTCAGCAAAACCAATCAATACATCGCCGTTGTTATTTCTGGCATGCGCGGCAAGATACGATAAATAGGATTGCGGTACGACATCGCTAAAAAGCGGGATAGAAATTTCCGGCGTCACAATCAACCGGCTGTCACTTTCCAAAATTAGTTTAGCGTAAGTCTCCATGGTGTTCTCGAGATGGTCATCCCGCCACTTCATATTCTGAGCAATATTGCCTTGTAGCAAGCTAACCGTAACCGGTTCTCCGAGTGGTTTAACCCATTCAATAGCCTGCAAACCAATACCGCCGAACCAAATCAGCATCAAGGGCAACCCATACCGCCAATTTTTTAGCCCTTTATCAATCCAGAAGAAAAGTAAGGCAGCGCTAAATACCACAACTATGGAAATGCCATAAGCACCGATGATCGGCGCATAACCCGCCAATGGGCTAAAAGGCGCTTGTGAATAGCCCAGCGTTAGCCAGGGGAAGCCGGTAAACAGATTGCCGCGCAGCCATTCAAACAACATCCACAACGCAGCAGCGACTGATGCCCAGACAAACGGCGAAGTACGGCGAAACTTGGTCAAGATCCAAAAACTGAATGCGGGAAATAGTGACAGGTAAGCACAGAGTATAATCAGTGCCGTAACAGCGGCCGACACCGACATTGCGCCAAAATCATGCAAGCTGACATAAATCCAAGTCACTCCTGCACAAAATAGCCCCATACCAAAACAAAATCCAAGTAGCGCAGCTTGCAGAGAGGTCCGGCTTTTGTGGCAAAATCCTAACAATACTGCCAGCGTGATGACTGGAACGGGGAAAAAATAAAATGGCGCAAAACCGAGTACAGTCAGCATACCCAGTAAAAAAACAATAAGCAGTTTGAGGTAAGGATTCTTCAATTGAGTCAATATTGGATAAGGGATTTGGTAAAAATACGCTGCAGATTAACTGATATTTATCGCATGCAGTCTAACAGGCCGTTGAAAAACTATCTGCGTTGCCGCTGCGGTGTTAAAAACAAACTCAGAATGCTCATTTATCACACATAAACCGCACTTTCTCGCCTGTTTCTGCCTTGCATCGGCTGCCTCGAATACGTTTTTCAACGGCCTGCTAAAACTACTATGAACTTTCATGATTTAATGTTGTTCTCAGCATTTGCCTTATCATAAATTAATCGGTGACCGCTTTGCGCACAATTTTAATCTTACTTTTCGTAGTGTCCTTAAATATTACTGTATGCTAAATAATTATTTATTCACTTTATTATCGGTATAAAAGTAGAATATGCAAATTATGTTGAATAAAACCAAGCTAAAAACCAAGCGCTTTGTAATCCAAGCATGATATAAGCACTATGATTTTATGTTTTCTACAGGTGCTGCAAAAAAGTTGTATATTTTTATCTTATATTTGAAAATCAATCGGATTTCTCATGAAATTTAAAATTCTATGCGTGTTATTGCTATCCGGACTCACTGCCTGCGCGCAGATTTCCACTAAGGAGGAGGTAGAAAAAACAGGAGAATCCGCTGAGCAAAAAGATATCAGTCAACTCAATTTACCCAAACAAGAACTGACTGCACCTATTTTATTTGATTTTTTAGTCGGTGAAACTGCCTTGCAGCGCGGCAATCTTGATATTGCGGTCAGCCGCTATGTTAAGCTGGCCAAGACAACACACGACCCCAGAATTGCCAAGCGCGCAACCGAGATTGCCCTGCACGCAGGAAACCCATTTGCAGCAGAACAAGCTGCGGCAATGTGGGTTGAACTAGAGCCTGATTCGACGGATGCCCGCCAAACTATTGCCGCACTGTTGGTCAATATAGGCAAACTGGATGCAGCAAGGCCGCATCTTGAGAAGTTGCTGGCTTCGGAAAAAAACAGTGTTGGCAATGCATTTATGCAACTCAATCAATTATTGTCACGGAATACAGATAAAGTAGCAACACTGCAGTTAATACAGCGACTGTCTCAGCCTTATAAGGATGTTCCGGAAGTACATTTTGCCATTTCTCAGGCAGCGTGGTTTGCCAATCAACACCCCCTTGCTTCGGAAGAGATGCAGCGGGCACTCACCTTACGTCCCGGATGGGAAATTGCAGCTGTTCATAACGGAAGAATATTACAACGCATCTCGAGTACCAATGCGAGTGAATTCTATCGAGACTATCTGACAAAATACCCTGCAGCCAATGAAGTAAGAATTGCTTATACCCGAGTATTAATCGGTGACAACCATACGGATTTGGCACGAGAACAACTGAACTGGTTATCGGAAAAAAATCCAGAAGATGCCGAGATTACTTTGGCAATCGGGCTGTTAGCTACAGAGATGGGTGATTTCGATATCACGGAAACAAGTTTTAAAAAGGCGCTGAGTCTGGGCTATAAAGATACCAATGCTGTGCATTTTCACCTGGGCCAGATTTATGAAGAGACCAAACGCCCCGATATGGCAATGGCATCCTATCAGTTGGTAAAAAGCGGTGGCCGCTATTTGCCAGCACAAATACGCTACGCAGATTTGCTGGCGTTAAAAGGTCACTTGAAAGAAGCCCGTGAACACTTGCAGAAACTTCCGGCAGCCAATGATCAACAAGCTGCCCATTTAATATTGGCGGAAGCGCAAATTTTACGAAGGTCGAAAGCGCATAGAGAAGTATTTGATTTGCTGAATGATGGTCTTAAAAAACTGCCTGATTTTCCCGAGTTGCTCTATGATCGTGCTTTGGCAGCCGACAAGCTGGGTAAGTTTAATATTCTTGAGCAGGATTTGCGTAAACTGATCAAGCTCAAACCTGACAATGCGCACGCCTACAATGCTCTGGGCTACAGTCTTGCTGAGCGTGGTGCACAATTGCCGGAAGCACTGAAATTAATTAGAAAAGCCGTTGAACTCTCCCCGGAGGATCCTTATATTATGGACAGTCTGGGCTGGGTGTACTATCGTATGGGTAATTTTGTGGAAGGATTGAATTATTTAAATCTGGCTTTTGCAGCTCGCCCGGATCCAGAGATTGCGGCACACTTGGGTGAGGTACTTTGGGCAAAAGGCGCTAAAGATAATGCTAAAGATATTTGGCGCTTTGCCTTAGAAAAAGATCCCGATAATGATGTATTGCTCGAGACGTTACAGCGTCTTTTAAAAAAGAAAGCCATTGATTAAACTTTTTTAATGGATTGGGCTGGTTATTTGGTAACCTAATAAAGTAATGCCACTGATCCATATAATTAAAGAACTCCCTGTGCAGTTATCAATAGATTCTCAAAAATGCTAAATACTCCTCCAGCACTTGAATTCAAAAGCAGTACTTTTTTTGCGCCGATTTTGATTCTTTACACGCATGATATGGTTGCAATCGAGCAAACACTGCAAGAGAAAATTAACCTGGCCCCTGAGTTTTTTAGAGATTCTCCCCTGATTATCGATTTGCGTGAATTAAACAAGTTAAATCAGGATCTGGATTTTGTTCAGATAACCCAGCTATTGCGCAGAATCGGTTTTTTCCCAGTGGGTATCCGTGGCGGAAATGAGCAACAAAATAAGCAAGCACGCACATTATCAATTCCGATAGACACAGTTCGTGAACAAGGCAATCCAATCACAATTGGCGAAGCACAAAAGCAAGAAGCCGTTCCGGAAGTAACCGTTGCCAAGGAATCTATCAGTCCTATCGCTGCTCCTCCACAGACTCCGGTAGCAGCAACATTGATCACTCAGCCGATTCGATCGGGGCAGCGTATCTATGCGTCCGGTGATTTGATCATTCTGTCTCAGGTCAGTGCTGGTGCCGAAATTATGGCCGAAGGCAATATACATGTCTATAATACGCTGAGGGGGCGCGCGTTGGCAGGTGTGCATGGCAACACAGCAGCCAGGATATTTTGTTTTGATTTGCAAGCAGAGCTTATTTCAATCGCCGGGGACTATAAAACCAGTGAAGATTTAAACAAACAGACCTACAAAAATCCGGTGCAAATATATTTGCAGAATCATGCTTTGATCATTAAAGAGATTGCTTAAGACCAAATAGCAAAGGAGGCTCAATTGGCAAGAATTATAGTTGTGACATCAGGCAAAGGTGGCGTTGGTAAAACAACAACAAGCGCAGCGATTGCCATGGGGCTGGCAAAAGCCGGTCACAAGACGGCCGTTATTGATTTTGATGTGGGTTTACGGAATCTGGATTTGATTTTAGGTTGTGAGCGGCGAGTTGTCTATGATTTCATCAACGTTATCAATGGCGAAGCCAGTCTCAATCAAGCACTCATTCGTGATAAGAACTGCAATTTACTTTATATTCTTCCTGCTTCTCAAACGCGCGATAAAGATGCGTTGACAGAAGAAGGTGTTGGCCGGGTATTAGACGAATTATCCAAAGATTTTGCCTATATTGTTTGCGATTCTCCTGCGGGGATTGAAAAAGGTGCAAACTTGGCGCTTTATTTTGCGGATGATGCCTTTGTTGTTACTAATCCGGAAGTTTCTTCAGTTAGAGATTCCGATCGTATGTTGGGTATTTTATCCAGTAAATCACGGCGAGCAGAACGCAATGAAGATCCCATCAAAGAATATTTGTTACTTACCCGGTATGATGCGGACAGAGTAAAATCAGGCGAAATGCTGAGTCTTGAAGACGTACAAGAAATTTTATCCCTGGAATTATTGGGTATTATTCCTGAGTCAAAATCAGTCTTGTCCGCATCTAATGCAGGCATTCCGGTAATTCTCGATGAAAAGAGTGAAGCAGGTCAAGCTTATGCCGATGTGGTAGCGCGATACTTAGGAGAGAAACGCCCACATCGATTTATTGATGCTAAACACGGATTTCTCAGGAGGCTTTTCGGAGGAAGAAAATGAGCTTACTGGATTATTTTAGATCATCTAAACCTAAAACTGCATCGGTCGCCAAAGAGAGATTACAAATTCTTGTTGCGCACGAACGCAGCTATCGCAATCAACCTTCCTATTTGCCGCAATTACAAAAAGAGCTACTCGAGGTCATCCGCAAATATGTAAATGTGGATCAGGACGCGATATCAGTTAATTTTGAGCAAGATGAGAATCAGGAAACACTGGAACTCAATATCGTACTGCCTGATTATCAACAAACCAATAAGACCATAAATAATTAAACTGAGGCTTATCCCCTGCACATTGGTAATTTATGAATTGATATCAGCTAGTTTTAACATTGAATTGAAAGATTTTAAATTACCGGTGAATGGGTTCAAAATTAATCCGCGGAACGTTATTCCGGGGATTTTGATAAGCTGTATTTTCGCGCTTTTTGCAGGTTGTGCGACTCTGCCCAGTCAGACCAAATCTGATGCGGTTGTCACAACCATTGTTACTGAGCCTGCTGCAAATACTCAGAATGGTTCAGCCGCTGATTTTAATATCCTCGGCAGGATATCCATCCAAGATGAGAAGCAAAGTTTCTCCGGCAGTTTTCGCTGGCAGCATCTGGCAACAGGTGATGAAATTCTATTATTTACCCCGCTGGGTCAGGCAGTTGCCGAAATTACAAAAGATGACGAGGGTGTGCGTTTGATTACCTCAAAGCTTGAAGCTTTTTATGCAACGGATGTAGAGAGTCTGACGCAAGAAATTCTGGGTTGGCGTATGCCGATCGATGGGTTGCAATACTGGATACAAGGCACACATTCGCCAGTTACCGCAGCGGAAAAGGATCTGGATAACAAAAACCGGATTGTAGCTATCTGGCAAGATGGCTGGCACATTCACTATAGTAGCTTCACTCCCGTGCAGATAAATTCAATACCGCTTCCCAAGGTATTGAATTTAGTCTATCAAAACTTGAGAATCAAACTGGTAGTCGATGACTGGAAAGTCGAATAAATTATTCTTACACTAAAGCCATAACCGTCTAATTCTTAATTTTATTCATGCTCATATTCCCTGCCCCAGCCAAGCTGAATCTTTTTTTACATGTCACTGGCCGCAGGCAGGATGGCTATCATTTATTGCAAACAGTTTTCCGGTTTATAGATTTCTCAGATCAATTAAGTTTTAGTTTGCGCGCGGATGGCATGATCAAATTGCATAATCCCATTTCCGGTGTTGCAGAAGATAAGGATTTGTGTGTTCGCGCCGCTCAATTGCTGAAGCAGAAAACGGGAACTGCACAAGGTGTCGATATTTTTCTGCAGAAGCAGATTCCAATGGGGGGAGGTTTGGGAGGTGGGAGTTCTGATGCAGCAACCACTTTGTTAGCACTGAATCAGTTGTGGGAACTCAATTTAAGCCGGGAGCAATTGCTTGAATTAGGGCTTCAGTTAGGTGCCGATGTACCTGTATTCATTTTTGGACAAAATGCCTTTGCAGAGGGAATCGGTGAGAAACTGGCACCCATTGAACTACCGCCCGCGTGGTATTTAGTTCTTATACCACCGGTCCAAGTCTCGACTGCAGAGGTTTTTGCAAGTAAGGAATTGACACGCAACACGATACCCATCAAAATACCGCCCTTTTCTGTCTGGCAAGGTCATAATGATTTGGAATTAGTAGTTTGCCGGACATATCCTGAAGTGGCAAGATGTTTGGAGTGGCTAAAGCGGCTAGAAAATACTACAATAGCGGCAATGAGTGGTTCAGGTGCTTGTGTATTTGCTGAATTTGCGACAGAGCTGGCAGCTCAGACCGCTTTTGCACAAATTCCTGATGATATGAAAGGCTTCGTGGCGAAAGGATTAGATTGTCATCCCATGCACAAGTCAGTGAAATAAAGATTTTGGGGAGTCGCCAAGTGGTAAGGCACCGGATTTTGATTCCGGCATTCGTAGGTTCGATCCCTACCTCCCCAGCCAGTTTATTTTTCAGAAACAAGCTTGCATCAAACTCCGGATCGTCAAAAACAACTCATTTTAACAAGAAAGACGAGCGCTCCTTTTTCCAAACTGCTTATCTCAGAGAAATAACATGTCTTATGACAGTCTGATGGTTTTTACCGGCACGGCCAATCCCCAATTGGCGCAGGATGCTGTCAAGCATCTTAATATCCATCTGGGGCGTGCCACTGTTGGACGCTTCAGTGACGGTGAGATCATGGTGGAAATCCTTGAGAATGTGCGCGGAAAGGATGTTTTTGTACTGCAGTCCACCTGCGCACCGACCAATGATAGTCTTATGGAAATACTGGTCATGGTAGATGCCCTGAAACGTGCTTCTGCCGGTCGAATTACTGCTGCAATCCCATATTTTGGATATGCACGTCAAGATAGAAGACCCCGCTCTGTTCGTGTACCGATCACAGCCAAAGTAGTGGCCAATATGTTAACCACTGTTGGTATTGATCGATTGCTCACCATGGATTTGCATGCAGATCAGATTCAGGGATTCTTTGATATTCCTGTCGACAATATTTACGGCATGCCCATTTTGCTGGGAGATATCTGGAAGCATAATTATCAAAATCTAGTGGTGGTGTCGCCTGATGTCGGCGGTGTAGTCCGTGCCCGGCATCTCGCCAAGCGGCTGGAATGTGATCTGGCAATCATTGACAAGCGGCGTCCAAAACCCAATGAAGCAAAAGTCATGAACATCATCGGTGAAGTAAAAGACCGCACCTGTGTGATCATTGATGACATGGTAGATACGGCCAATACGCTGTGTGAAGCTGCAAAAGCATTAAAACAGCATGGCGCGAAATCAGTGATTGCGTATTCTACGCACGCGGTATTATCAGGCAACGCAGTAGAACGCATCCAGAACTCAGATCTGGACAAATTGGTGGTCACTGACACGATACCATTACGTGAAGATGCCGTGGCTTGTGATCGTATTTGCCAGTTAAGCATCGCCAATCTGCTGGCAGAAACCATGTTACGCATCAGTAATGAGAGTTCATTAAGCTCATTATTTATGGAATAAGTTGATTCCGTTTTTTTAACCGGTTTGTTTGGTCGCGAACAAATCATAATTATGGAGTAGTAAAGATGAAAATAGAAATCAGTGCCGATACGCGCACGTTGCAGGGAAAGGGTGCGAGCCGCCGCCTGCGTGGTTCTGGTAAAGTACCAGCAATCATCTATGGTGGCGAACAAGAACCGCAGTCTATTGAAATGGATCACAACGATCTGTTTCACAAGCTTAAACTGGAAGCTTTCCATGCATCGATCTTGTCATTAAGTGTCGCAGGGAAAAAAGAACAAGTACTGTTACGCGATATTCAAATGCACCCTTTCAAGCATCAAGTGTTGCATGTGGATTTTCAGCGTGTCGACAAAAACAAAAAAATACACATGAAAGTTCCATTACACTTTATCAATGCAGAAAATGCACCCGGTGTAAAAACCTCCGGCGGTATTGTTACGCACATCCTTACCGAAGTAGATATCAGTTGTTTGCCAGATGCCCTGCCGGAATTCATTTCGGTGGATTTGGTTGAACTGACTGCAGGACACACACTTCACTTAAGTGATTTGGTACTGCCCAACGGAGTTGAAATTGTTGCATTGACCAGAGGCGATAATTCACCGGTTGCAACAATTGTGATTCCGCGCTCCGTGCTCTCCGATGAAGCTGCCGGTGAAGAAGCAGGCGCAGAGAAAAAATAGTTAGATCAGCAAAAAATATTTAACTGATCTAGAAATCTGACAAATCTGCTGGGATAAAACACATGCCGGCAGATTTTGTTTTTCTGAACCTATCTCACTGGCAACTTGATCGATTTTCGTTGAAGCTTTACATCCTGACATGAAGCTTATCGTTGGATTGGGCAATCCAGGCAGAGAATATGCGGGTACACGGCATAACGCCGGTTTTGAATGGGTAGATCGATTAGCCCAAATGCTGCAAGTATCGCTAAGATCGGAAGCCCGGTTTCATGGATTGTGCGCACAAGTCCGCCAGAAAGAGCTGGATTTGTGGCTGCTGGAACCGCAAACCTATATGAACAGAAGCGGACAATCGGTCACTGCCTTGTGTCAGTTCTATAAAATTCAAACTGACGAAATTATCGTCATCCATGATGAATTGGATCTCCCGCCAGGTACTGTCAAATTGAAGAAAGGCGGCGGTTTGGGTGGTCATAACGGCCTCAAAGATATTGCGGCAAGATTGGGTACTCAGGATTTCTGGCGATTACGAATCGGCATAGGTCATCCGGGTGATCGTAATGCCGTGGTTGATTACGTATTACACCCGCCGAGAAAGGAAGAAGCACAATTAATTGATGAAGCCATAGTCAGGAGTCTGGAAGTATGGCCACTCATTGCACAAGGCGCTTGTGAAGCGGCCATGTTGAAATTACACACCAAAGTATAAGAACATTCATACAATCGTTATTTAATCTATTTTAATGAGAATCCGGTCATGAGTCTTAAATGCGGAATCGTGGGTCTTCCCAATGTCGGCAAATCCACCTTGTTTAATGCATTGACCAAAGCGGGGATTGCTGCGGAAAATTATCCTTTCTGTACGATAGATCCCAATATTGGCATCGTCGAAGTCCCAGATCCGCGCTTGCAAAAACTCAGTGAAATCGTCAAACCGCAGAAAATACAATCAGCGATCGTCGAATTTGTGGATATCGCCGGATTAGTTGCCGGCGCGTCTAAAGGCGAAGGTCTGGGTAACAAATTTCTGGCCAATATTCGTGAAACGGATGGCATCGTCAATATGGTGCGCTGTTTCGCCGACGACAATGTCATACACGTCGCTGGCAAGGTGGATCCGATATCGGATATCGAAGTTATCCAAACCGAACTGGCTCTGGCTGATCTTGCCACCGTAGAAAAAGCCATTCAGCGCGAATCCAAAGTGGCTAAATCCGGTAATAAAGACGCCATTAAACTCTGCGCTTTACTGGAAGCGGTGCAGGCACATCTTGATCAAGGCAAACCCGCCAGGACAATGGACTTGGATAAAGAGCAAAAACTCTTATTGCAGCCACTTTGTTTATTAACCGCAAAACCGGCCATTTACGTGGCCAATGTCGATGATCACGGCTTTGAGAATAATCCCCTACTAACCCGTGTCGAAGAATACGCCGCACGAGAAGGCGCTCCCGTAGTCGCCATATGCGCAGCGCTGGAAGCAGAAATCGCAGAACTGCCTGACGAAGATAAAAAGATCTTTTTAGCTGACCTGAATCTGGAAGAACCTGGCCTCAACCGTCTGGTGCGCGCGGGTTATGAACTGCTCGGACTGCAAACCTACTTCACCGCCGGTGTCAAAGAAGTCCGCGCCTGGACCATCCACAAAGGCGACACCGCCCCGCAGGCAGCCGCAGTCATTCATACGGATTTTGAAAAAGGCTTTATCCGCGCCGAAGTCATCAGCTACGACGATTTCATCGCCTACAACGGCGAACAAGGCGCCAAAGAAGCCGGCAAAATGCGCCTCGAAGGTAAGGAATACATCGTTAAAGATGGCGATGTGATGCATTTCCGGTTTAATGTCTGATCCATATGTCGCAAAAACTTGAAATTTGCGACCTATTTGATTGACCTGTCGCTGCGAACGACATAAACTGACGACGTGTCGCAAAAATGTAAAAATTAAACCATGACTGCTTGGTGTCCGGATCAACCTTACAACGACCTTCCGCCGTTGCCTCCCGCAGCCGATCTGGAAACACGCACGGTACTGAAGCAGTGTATCGCTGCCCGTACAGCGCTGGCAGAACTCAAGCAAGCAGCCGAGCTCATTCCCAACCAGGGCGTTCTGATCAATGCCCTACCGCTGCTCGAAGCCCAAGCCAGCTCGGAAATCGAGAATATCGTCACGACGACAGACCGTTTGTTTCAGTTTCAAAGCGCAAATGAGTATGCCGACCCAGCCACGCGCGAAGCTCTGCGCTATAGCAGCGCACTGCTGGAAGGGTTCCAGGCACTAAAGCAACATCCGCTGAACACCTGCACGGCGGGACAAATATGCACTCGCATTAAGGGCGTGGACATGCAGGTGCGGCGCGTACCCGGAACGGCACTGGCCAATCAATACACCGGCGAAGTGATTTATACTCCGCCCGCCGGGGAAGATCTGTTACGCACGAAATTAGCCAACTGGGAACGCTATCTGCACGAAGCGCGCGATGTCGACCCGCTGATCCGCATGGCGGTTGGGCATTATCAATTCGAGGCAATTCATCCATTCACCGATGGCAATGGCCGCACGGGGCGCGTGCTAAACAGCTTATTCCTGATTCAAGAAGACTTGCTGACGCTGCCGATTCTTTACCTCAGCCGCTATATCATCAGGAACAAAGTCGAGTATTACCGCCTGCTGCTCGATGTCACGCACAACCAGGCGTGGGAGTCGTGGATTATCTTCTTACTACAAGGCATTGAGGACACGGCGCTCTGGACCACCGCCAAGATTGCCGCGATCCGCACTTTGTCAGGATTGACAATTACCCATGTGAAGCAGGCAGCACCGAAAATCTACAGCCGCGAACTGGTCGATTTGATTTTCGATCTGCCTTACTGCCGGATTCAGAACTTGGTTGAAAAGAATATCGCCGGTCGGCAAGCCGCATCGCGTTACCTCAAACAACTGGTGGAAATTGGCGTACTGGAAGAAAAGACCGCCGGACGCGAAAAACTGTTCATTCATCCCAAGCTGATGCATTTACTGACGCGAGATGACAACACCGTCACCGTTTATGGATATTTGGCATGAATATATTTTCTTTATCGAAGCTGGGTCAGGCATGCTCTCAAATTACCTACAAGCTATTGCCTAAAGCCTTTTGCCCATGAACCTTATTAAGTCTCGAAAACGCGTTACCGACCATGGAGAGGTATTCACTCCTACGTGGCTGGTAGATGCCATGCTCGACCTCGTGAAGGACGAGTCGGAACGCATTGATTCCCGCTTTCTGGAGCCGGCCTGCGGAAGCGGCAATTTTATTGTCAAGGTCTTGCAGCGCAAGCTCGCGGCCGTCGAGTGCAAGTTCGGGAAATCTGACTTCGAAAAACAGCACTATGCGCTGCTGGCACTGATGTGCATCTACGGGATCGAGCTTCTGGCAGACAACATCACCGAATGCAGGGAAAACATGCTGGAAATCTTTGCCGACTACCTGAACGTGCAGGAGTCAGATGACATCTACCGTGCCGCTTCCTACGTGTTATCGCAGAATCTAGTCCATGGTGACGCCTTGACGATGTGCACCAGCCGCAACGAGCCGATTACATTTGCTGAATGGGGCTACCTGGGCAAGGGCAAGTTTCAGCGCCGCGACTTCCGCTTCGATACACTGACCCATTCATCGGCCTACAGCCAAGAAGGATCGCTCTTCGCTCACCTCGGCAAGCACGAGATATTCACCCCGACCAAGACCTATTCGCCAATGACCGTGAAAGAACTCGCGTCAGTTTTGGTTAATGGCGCACCGAAGGGTTCCTATGACTGAACAGGTGAGCTTCACCCTGCGAGGTCGCAATCCTGATGTACTGACCTGCATTGCGAATCTTTCTAACGACGAGGTATTCACCCCACCAGAGTTCGCCAACAGGATGCTGGATACTCTTGCCGAGGCGTGGGCGGCCAGCCACAACGGAGCGAACCTCTGGGCGGATAAGACGGTGAAGTTCCTCGATCCGTGCACCAAGTCGGGCGTGTTCCTGCGGGAAATCACCAGCCGACTGACCAAAGGCCTCGTAGACGAAATGCCGAACCTCAACGAGCGCGTCAATCACATTTTGACGAGGCAGGTATTTGGCATTGGCATCACGAATCTCACCAGCCTGCTGGCGCGGCGCAGCGTGTATTGCTCGAAGCACGCCAATGGACAGCACTCCATTGCCAGGGGCTTCGCTAACGACGCAGGCAACATCTGGTTCGAGCGGCTGGAGCACACGTGGGTGGGTACAAAGTGCAGGTTCTGTGGCGCGCCGCAAACAATCTTTGATCGTGAGGCGGGGCTTGAAACCCATGCCTACGCGTTTATTCACACCTATGACATCAAAACTCGGGTCGCCGAGTTGTTTGGAGGCAATATGCAGTTCGACGTGATTATCGGGAATCCCCCGTATCAGATGACTGGCGGGGCAGGTGGAAGTAGCGATTCCTCTATTTATCACCTTTTCGTAGAGCAGGCGATGCGGCTTGAGCCGCGCTATCTCAGTATGGTCATCCCATCGCGCTGGATGGCTGGTGGAAGAGGGTTGGATGAATTCAGGGCGCAGATGCTTAACGGAGGTCATCTCCGCAGTCTCACGGACTTCGCCGATTCTGGTGATGCATTCCCCGGCGTTCAGATTAAAGGGGGGGCTTGCTACTTTCTCTGGGATGGCACGTACAGCGGAACCTGCAATGTCACCCGCGTGGCCGGAGGCGAGGAGCATCTACAGCTCAATCGGCAACTGGGTGAGTACGATGTCTTCGTGCGCGACGAGCGTGCACTTGGAATCCTTAGGAAGGTTCTTTCTAAGAAGGAGTCGTCGATATTTGCACTCGTGTCTGGTGACACGCCGTTTGGTGTCGCGACGAACTTCGAGGACTGGGCCGAGAAAGGAGGGAGCGGGAAGATTACCCTCCACCTTATCAACAAGGGAAAACGAACCATCGGCTTCATGAAGCGCAGAGACATTCGCAAGAATGCAGACGCCATTGATAAGTGGAAGGTTCTGGTGCCTGAAGCCTATGGAGCTGGTGAGACTTTTCCACACCAAATCCTTGGCAGGGAGATCGTGGCCGCGCCCCCGTCAGCTTGCACTCAATCGTATCTTGTTGTGACGCCTTTTCAGTCGGAGAGGGCAGCTCAAAGTTTTGCCGGCTATTATCGGACTCGCCTGTTCCGCTTTCTCGTATCGCTTAGGAAAATCACTCAACACGCCCTGCGATCGACTTACACATGGGTACCACAGCAGTCGTGGGATAGGACTTGGACTGACGACCTGCTTTACACGAAGTACGGCATCACGAGAAACGAAATCGCATTCATCGAAAGCATGATCCGTTCAATGGGTGAGGCTGATGAGTAAACACACCATCGAGGAAATTCTTGCGCCCAAGCCGGAAGCCCGGCCGCGCATCTACGCCTACTCCATTGACGACAAGGCACACATGAGTCTGCTCAAGGTGGGGCAGACCACGCGCAACGTGAAGCAGCGCGTCGCTGAACAGCTCAAGACCGCTGCCATCAAGAATTACAGGATCGAACTTGATGAGTCCGCCGAGAGCGACGACGGTAGTATTTTTAGCGACCACGAAGTGCGCGCCGCACTCGTCAAAAAAGGCTTCGAAAAGGTCGAGCTGGAGTGGATGTGCTGTACGATCAAAGACGTAAAAAATGCACTCACCGAGTTGCGCACTGGCCAGCGCTTCACGGGAACGCATCACGAAACCTTCCCGATGCGCCGGGAGCAGGCCGAGGCTGTGGACAAAACCTTTGACTACTACAACTCAATCTGGGGCGAAAACAAGAGCGCCGCTCCTCGCTTTCTGTGGAACGCGAAGATGCGCTTCGGCAAGACCTTCACCGCCTACCAGTTGGCCAAGAAACTCGGCGCGAAGCGCGTGCTGGTGCTCACCTTCAAGCCGGCGGTGGAAGATGCCTGGCAGACCGACCTGGAAAACCATGTGGACTTCGACGGGTGGCAGTACCTCTCGCGCTCATCCGGTAGCGACCCAACTCAGATTGACCGCAAGAAGCCAGTTGTCTATTTCGGCTCTTTCCAGGATCTGCTGGGACGCGACATGGTAGGGAACATCAAGCCCAAGAACGAGTGGCTCCATACGGTAAATTGGGACCTTGTGGTGTTCGACGAATACCACTTCGGGGCGTGGCGCGACACCGCGAAGGAACTATTCGAGGGTGAGGAGGAGGCCGTCGCAAAGAAGGAGGCCAGGCTCGAATATACCGCCGGTCTGGAGGACATGAACGAAGACTTCACCGTGCTCTCGGAGAAGGAAACCGAGTTCCTGCCCATCACCACCAAGGCTTATCTGTACCTCTCCGGCACGCCGTTCAAGGCGCTGGCGACCGGCGAGTTCATCGAGGAACAGATTTTCAACTGGACCTACACCGACGAGCAGCGTGCCAAGGAGGCGTTTGCCGCCCAGCACCCGGGACAGCGGAACCCCTACGCTGCGCTGCCACAGATGCGGTTGCTGACTTATCAGATGCCGGATGAACTACTAACCATTGCGAGCGGCGGCGAGTTTGACGAATTCGATCTCAACACGTTCTTCGAGGCATCGGGCACGGGCAGAACGGCACAGTTCAAGCACAAGAACGATGTGCAAAAGTGGCTAGACATCATCCGTGGGGATTACGCACAAAAATCGGTCGAGCACCTGAAGACCGGTACGCGGCCGCCATTTCCGTATTCCGACGTGCGCCTGCTGCCCTACCTGCAGCACTCGTTCTGGTTCTTGCCCAATGTCGCGGCCTGCCATGCGATGGCGAACCTGCTAGCCGAGAAGCACAATGTCTTCTGGCATGACTACACGTTAGCTGTCGCCGCAGGCACCTCGGCGGGAATCGGATTGGAGGCGTTGCCGCCAGTGCGAAAAGCCATCGGCAGCGGATTCGACACCAAGACCATCACGCTCTCGTGCGGCAAACTCACCACTGGCGTCACCGTAGCGCAGTGGTCGTCCATCCTAATGCTGCGCAATCTCAAGTCGCCCGAGACCTATTTTCAGGCGGCATTTCGCGTGCAATCACCATGGTCCATCAAGAATCCCAACGGCGACAACCCGAACGAGGAGGAGATTCTCAAACCCGTCTGCTTCGTGTTCGACTTCGCGCCCACCCGGGCCTTGCGACAACTTTCGGAATATGGCATCGGCCTGTCTCCCAATGAGCCAAACCCGGAGAACGCGGTCAAGGAGCTCGTATCGTTCCTGCCTGTGCTGGCCTATGACGGCGCGAACATGACGCAGATTGACGCAGGTGGCATTCTCGACATCGCCATGGCAGGCACCTCGGCCACGCTGCTGGCACGCAAGTGGGAGAGCGCACTGCTGGTGAACGTGGATAACGACACGCTCCGGCGCATCATGGGCAACCCCGAGGCGATGGCTGCCGTCGAGCGCATCGAAGGCTGGCGCACGCTGGGTGACAACATCATCGAGACCATCATCAACAAGAGCGAGAAGGTCAAGGAACTCAAGAACAAGGCGAAGAGTAAGGACTTGTCAGCAAAAGAGAAGAAGGAACTCTCCGACGAAGAGAAGGAATACAAGTCCAAGCGCAAGCTGGTTCAGGAAAAGCTGATCAAGTTTGCCACCCGCATTCCTGCGTTTATGTACCTCACCGATTTCCGCGAGAACACGTTGCAGGATGTCATTACCAAACTCGAACCTGACTTGTTCTTGGCCGTGACTGGTTTGACTGTGAAGGACTTCTACCTGCTCGTCCGTCTCAAGGTGTTCAACACCGAGCAGATGAACCAGGCCGTCTTTGCCTTCCGTCGCTATGAAGATGCGTCGCTACGCTATACGGGTATTGAGAGCCACCAAGGCTTGTCACACTATGGGCTTTACGACACCGTTGTGGCAAAGGATTGAAGGGCAAAGACTCTCCGCGTTCCGGGAATCGAAGTTGAAACTTCTTCTGGCTACCCAAGCAGGAAAGATTTTACTGATTCATGAACCAATCTGAAAACTCAGACTACATCGTGAACGGCCTACCGGCATTGGAAATCGCTTAGAAAGCTCGGAATAACTCGCATTTGTCATTCCGAACAAAGTGAGGAATCTTTGATAATCAATATTATAGATTTCTCGCCACGCTCGAAATGACAGTGATTCAGAGTCTCCTTAACAGGCTGCTGAAAAACGTTTTCGAGGCAGCCGATGCAAGGCGAAAACAGGCGAAAAAGCGCAGTTTATGCTTAATCAATGAGCATTTTGAGTCTGTTTTTAACACCGCAGCGGCAACGCAGAAGTTTCTCAACGGCCTGTTAAATCGCCACAATCACCCGCACGGCATCAAGCCGCAGGTTGCTTGATTTCAGTGCGCTAGTCAGTTGCTGCAGTTGCTGCTCGAAGAATTGAATTTCTTCGTCGCGCACATTCGGATTCACTTGTTGCAAGGCTTTGAGGCGTTCGATTTCTGGGATGAAGGTTTGTTGGATTCGCGCCTCGGCCTGGGCGATGAGTTGCGGGGCTTGCGCGTTCGCTTGTTGTTCGCTTAGGGTCAGTAGTTCGCGGATCGCGTCTTCTTTGAGTTGGATCACTTGCTTGGCGATGCCCGATGTGACCGGTTGCAGATGTTGATTGACCGAGTCGTGGTCGAGATAGGGATAGTCGCCGCTGCCTTGCTCATCCAGAAAAATACGAATCACTGCGGGCGGCAGGTAGCGGTTGCCTTGCTGCACATGTTGCCCGCTCGCCTCCAGCACGAACAGGCTTTCCAGGAATAAGGTGCCCGGTTGTACCTTTTTATGTTTCATGGCAGAAACCACTGCGTTACCGGTTTCCTGATTCAGGATTCGTTCCATCGCGTGGATGACCATCGGATGTTCCCATGTCAGGAAATACATATCTTCATTGGCGAGCGCAACGTTTCTGGCATACGTAATCACCGAACCTTCGTCCATTAAACCGGGAAATGGCATGCTCATGTGCTCGCTCGGTTCGATCAGGAAACTACCGGCGCGGTGGTCTTCGATATGCACGCCGCAGCAGTCAAACACTGTTTCCATATACTGCGGCAGTGCGGCATCGGCATCTTGAGCGCGCGCTTCTTGATAGAGTCTTTCCGCAACGGCGGGACGGAAAGAATTATATTCCAGCAGCTTGTCGCGCCCGCGATCCAATGCTTCGTTCAACACCTGATTGGCCGATTGCGTGACAGCGATCAGGCTTGACAGCGTGTCGCCGTGAGTTTGGCGCTGGTGAAGCGCGGCGATGAGCGCGTCTTGCGCTTGCGAAAAGACGGTTTGACCCGCCGGGCAGGTTTTTTCAAATGCATTCAAGCCCTCGTGATACCAATGGAACATCACCGCCAGTGCGCTATTTTCCAGATAGGGCACATGGATCTGGATGGTTTCCGTCTGGCCGATACGATCCAGCCGGCCGATGCGTTGTTCCAGCAGATCGGGATTCAACGGCAAATCGAATAGCACCAGATGATGGGAGAACTGGAAATTGCGGCCTTCACTGCCGATTTCCGAGCATACCAGTATTGGGCTGCCGTTTTCTTTATCGGCAAAGAATGCGGCGGCGCGATCGCGTTCAATCAAACTCATGCGCTCGTGGAATACCGGAATATGCTGCCCCGTGAGGACTTTGAGCGCCTGCGCGATATCCCGCGCAGTTTGCGCATTGGCGGTGATAACCAGTACTTTTTCCGGCTTCAGCCGCTTGAGCGTGGCGCTTAACCAGCCAATGCGCGGATCGATTTCGGTCCAGTACGGTTGGTCCTCTTCGGATCGCACCTGATAGAGCAGTTCCGGGCACAGCAACAATTGCGGTTTTGACAGAGGCGTTGTTTCAAAAGTCGTCAGGCATTGCTGATATTCGCCGGGTAACGCCAACGGATTGGCAATGAGTTTACGCTCGGGAAACCCTTTAATCGCTGCACGCGTGTTACGAAACAGGATACGTCCAGTGCCATGCCGGTCCAGCAACAATTCCGCCAGCATTTTTCTGGCTTGCTGGATTTTTTCCGAATCCGCTTTTTTATCCTGCAATTGCGCTAGCAGTGCCTGGGATTGCGCGGGGTCGGTTGTGGACAGGATGATTTGCTTGATTTCTTCATTCAAATCCTGATCTTCGAGCAGCGCTTCCACGGCTTGAGCAATCGGTTCATATGATTGCTCTTCGGCAACAAACGCGGAAAAACTGCTGAAGCGGTGTGAATCCAGCAAGCGCAGACGGGCAAAGTGACTGGCTTTCCCCAGTTGTTCCGGGGTGGCGGTTAGTAGCAGCACACCTTTAGTGCAGGCCGCCAATTGTTCAATCATGGCATATTCCGGACTGACGGCTTGTTCAGACCAATGCAGATGATGCGCTTCATCAACCACCAATAAATCCCAGTTACCCTGGAGCGCGGCTTGAAAGCGTTTCGGGTATTGGCATAGAAAATTCAGACTGCACAGGATCAGTTGCTCGCTCTGAAATGGATTTTCCAGTTCATCGCTTTCTTCCAACGACAGGCATCGCGCTTCATCGAAGATACTGAATTGCAGATTGAAGCGCCGCAACATTTCCACCAGCCATTGATGAATCAAGGTTTCGGGAACCACAATGAGGACGCGTCCGGCGCGCCCTGTCAACAATTGCTGATGGAGTATTAATCCTGCCTCAATCGTTTTCCCCAGACCCACTTCGTCAGCCAGCAGAACACGCGGCGCATAACGGCGCGCAACTTCCTGTGCAATATAGAGCTGGTGCGGGATCAGGCTGGTGCGGGTACCTACCAACCCATACAGCGGTTTGTTTGCCAGTTGGTTGCGTATCAGCAAAGATTGATAGCGAATCCGGAACCATTTATCTCGATCAAATTGACCCGCAAATAAACGTTCCACGGGGCGATTCAGTTGCAGATGATGCGCTAATTGTTCTTCGGCCAGTTCAATCCGGTCTCCCCCTTCGCTTTCACCCACGTAAACAATTAAACCATCACGTTCATTGGCATGAATAACCTTCAATGCGATACCATCATGGCTGCTGATGATATCGCCTGCTTTGAAAATAACACGCGTCAGCGGTGCGGAAAGTTTGGCGTAGGATCGGGTTTCACCCGCTGCCTTAAAGAGGATACTGACAATTCTGTGCTCAACAGCTTGAACAGTACCAAGACCCAATTGCAAATCAGCATCACAAATCCAACGCTGACCGGGCTTAAAATCGTGCATGTAATAATTTGTAATTGGAAAGGGGCAGTATAGTAATGAAAATAGATAAAAATCTATACTATTTTTTGAATTTGTTTATGCAAAGATAGGCAACGAACCCAGAAAATCAGCAATTAGATTATAACGAACCATTAATCCGTTAGAAGACCAGCAGAAAAACTTTAGCCGGTTAATCTTCTTATATTGAAGAAGATTAACCGGCTATAAAAAAGCTGAAACGATGTGTCACATAAACACTGTCACACGGTTATTTCATCAGAAATTCAGAAACAAGTTAACTCCCAGAATATGCAACATCTGATCCGCACGAGGGCTATGCGGTCTATTGAAGTACAGATTCATATAGCCGATCTCAGTCGTTGCAACGGAATTCCATTTATAAGCCAGCCCTGTAAAAAACCGGTTCTGATCGAATCCTTGACTAATAAAGCCAGGATTATTAGCGTTAGTCATATTAATGAATAATTCATCTTGAATGATGAAACTAACGTTAGGCGATATAAAAGGCATGGGTACAGCTAGTTTAATCAACTGGCGAAAGCGATGATTCACATCATTTGAGCCGGCAATCGGCGCATTATGATCATAGAAACGCTGCTCAAATCGTGAACGGCTGGTGAGTCTACCAAAGGAAAAATTGTCAGCCCATAGCAGTTGTTGCCAGATACGATTTTCGTTATAAGGACTTGCAAGTGCAAACGGATGGCCCGTTGGAACCCAAGCATAACCCAACCAAACGGATGTTTTATCGTTAACCGAGTAACCTAAACCGGGACGAATAATCCCTTGCGAAACCACTGAGGAATCATTACCAAAACGGCCTTGCCCTTCAAGCCAGTATCTGAACTTCTTTAAGTCGGGATTAATTGGTGCAAAGCTACCTTGTGCAGTAACATTTCCCCACGATTGAAAATCCTCTACGAAAGTGTCAGCAATAGCTGAGCTACTAAGCGCTAAACCGAGTGCAGCTCCTACAATTAAACTATTTATTTTTCTCAACATACAATCTCCCCTTTGAAACAATCTTATCTTTAAAAAATCAGTTAAAGTTATAGATCTGTCATCCCAAACCACGTTCATTGGATATAAAATCTACCGTCCCATTTCTCACATAATCCACAGTTTATATAAACTGTGGATAAAACCGACCATTATTTTCAGCGAGCGACAATAACATAATAAATGTCAAGAAAGTGTCAAGAAAGTGTCAAGAAGAACAACTATCATGAATGGTGTTATTACAGCTAATTCTAATTAAGATTGAAGAACCTAAATTAAGAATCTAAAAATTTTGATCATATTTTTATTGTGCCAGCGCACACATTAGCATGCCAAATGTTAAGAAAGTGTCAAGAAAAAGAATGGCGTCAAAGAAATAGCAGCCAGTGTTGTTTTTTTAGCTAAAAATCCCTTGATTATTGAAGACTATTCATTTTTTACACTGGTTGTGATTTTGTTGCATTTAGGAACAATACTAAGCGTCCCTTATAAGTTGAGGGATAATGAGAAACCGATCCGTATTGATCAATAGATTTTATAAAACATTTGTTTGACAAGCTGTCGTATTACTAGGTATGTTAGGCCAGCTAAATTGTGAAACCTGGGTGAAATTTCTTAAGGAATCTCTGAATAACTGTCATCTCGAGCGTGGCGAGAAATCTATGGTATTGATTGCCAAAGCTTCCTTAAATAACAATTTATATATTGAACTGGGATCGAGATCATTCTCGATTTTATTTGAACTAAACGAACTGGAGTTAGAGAATGAAAAAATTAAATTTTGCATTAACAATATCGGCGCTGCTTATATTAGCCGGTTGTGGCGCAAGTAAAGACTATACCCCGCCAGCAGGCGCATCAGGTGAACAAATCTTCAGCACGGCTTGCACCGAATGCCATAAACCTTTAAGTGCTAACGTTGCAATGATACTCAGTGAGAAAGTCGCCAATAAGGATGCTGTTATCAAGAAGTTTCAATCGGGAAGTATGAGAATGCCCGCGTTCAAGAATATTCAGGGCGAAGCTGCAGATCGTTTAGCCGAATATGTTTTAACCAATAGCGAAGTCAAATAATTTTTCTTGCCTGAGAGCCGAAACGGATTCTCAGGCAAGAAAAGCTTATAGATGCATCGAGTTATTTTTGCGTTGCTGATTAGCGCGTAAATATTTATCAAAAACTCTGCAAATACCGCTCAGTAGTAGCTGCCCTATAGGGGTCACAATAATCTCGTCATCATCTAGCGTTACCAAACCAGCTTGCTCGTACATCAAAAGCTCTGTTAACTCTGTTGCAAAGTAGTGTTTGAATTCAATTGGAAAATAAGTTTCTACTGATTCAAACGAGAGTACTGAATGACAAATCAGTGCTTGCATGACAGAACGCCGTATCAAATCATCAGCACTTAATTCAATGCCACGCAAAGTGGGAAGAATATTCTGTTCCAGCTTGTCGTAGTATTGCAAAAGATCACAATGATTCTGATTTAAAGTTGGGCCAATGCGCCCAACTCCAGATATACCTAATGCAATTCGATCACAATCAGGATAAACCGAATAACCTTGCAAACTATAATGAAGCCTGCCTTGCCGCTGCGCTATGACCAATTGATCGTCGCGCGTGGCAAAAAGATTCATGCCAATATGGCTATAACCGGCATCAGTTAATCGAGCAATTGCGAGCAACAACATCTCAAGCCGGGTTTCTGTATCGGGTAAATCTTCTAAATTAATGTTCCGTTGCGATTTGAATTTTTCTGGCAAGTGAAGATAATTCAATAAATTTATTTGATTTGGATTAGCAGCAATGATTCTTCCCAAGGTGTATTCAAACTTCTCTACAGTCTGTTTTGGTAATCCGAAAATCAATTCAACTCTAATCGTTTTAAAACCGGCTTGTTGTGCATTCTGAATAGCGCGCAACGTAGTATCTTCTGTTTGCAAGCGTTGTATAGTTTGCTGTACCAGTTGATCAAAATCCTGAACGCCAATAATTGCGCAATTAAATCCCATTTGTTTCAATGCCTGCATTGAAAGATGAGCGATTTGCCGTGAATCGATCTCTATGCAATATTCTCCCTCTTTTACCAAATTAAAATTTTGCCGGATTTCTTTCATAATGTGGCTTAACTGAGTATCACTCAGGAGGGCCGGGGTACCACTGAAGTGGTACCGCAAAACTGGACAGGTTGTTAAGCTCTGTTATGGACACTATAGAGGATCATAATCATGAGCAAGAAACGCACACAATATTCCAGTGAATTCAAAGCAAAAATAGCGCTGGCTGCGATACGGGGCGATGAAACCA
>CAMCBD010000011.1 GCA_945872825.1 Nitrosomonas ureae | reverse complement strand
CCTTGGTAATCAACAATATAGATTTATCGCTCCACTCGAAATGACGGCCTTTAAAAAGCTTCTTAATACATAACAAAGATAAGTGGGATAAAATACTCACAAACACATTCTTCTTTGACGCACCAACCCATCGATAGAGGAAACAACTTATGCGTATTTTTCTCGCTTTGATCATGACCTTCCTGATTAGTCCGGTTTTGGCCTGCAACAGTACCCTGCTGGATCATAATTTTCGCAAACTGGCGGCACCGGAAACAGTGAATTTATGCGAAACCTATTCCGGTAAAGTGCTGCTGATCGTCAATACCGCGAGTAAATGCGGTTACACGCCGCAGTATGAAGGATTGGAAAAGCTGCATACCCAGTATGAAAAACAAGGTCTTGTTGTGTTGGGTTTCCCGTCGAATGATTTTATGGGCCAGGAGCCGGGAACTGAAGCGGAGATTCAGGAATTTTGTCACCTGACCTATGGCGTCAACTTCCCGATGTTTGAAAAAACAACTGTGATCAAAGGGAATGCGCACCCTTTCTATGTGCAATTGGCCGAATTATCAGGGACCTACCCGACATGGAATTTCCAAAAATACCTGATTGGCCGCGACGGCAAGCTGATCGCGCAATTCAGTCCGCACACGAAACCGTCTGACCCAGCGGTTGTGTCAGCCATCGAACAAGCTTTGCAAAAATAAAATAATAAATTACCTATTGATGAGAAAGATAATTCCTGCAATCAAAGCAAGTTATCTTGGTCGTTCCGGTTATAAAAGGAGGTAATACAAGAAATGAGCCTATTATCAATCCTAGCATTCTCGTTGATTTTCGGACTTATGGCTGGCGCCAGTGTCGACAAATCGCATATCCTTCCGGTAGCCCTGATTTCAGCGATAATTCTCTATATATCGAGAGACAAAATCGCCGCTAGAGAACCAGCAGCACTTTCGCATGTCGACGCACAACAAAGCACCAACACAGTAAGCGGCTATTACGCCTGGCCGGAACTGGGACAATTTGCTTTCGCAGTTGACGGAGAATCCTTTCAGGACGCGATCAAACAATTGCTGCAGGAAAATGCAATAACCCTTGATGAAGATTCAACTCTCAAAATACACATTCTGACAGCGCATTTGATACCGGATAACGACAGTCCCCACGACAGCAGCGCCGTCCGGGTGGACATTAATAGCCGGACAGTCGGTTACTTAAATCGCGAACAAGCTTTGAGTTTCCGGCATAGATTGGATGAAAAGGGACTTTCGAATCAGATTACTGCTTGTATTGCGATTATTACGAAAAACGCCAAGGTAGACAGCAAATATGGTGTGCGGCTGGATATTGCTCCATTTGAATGATATGAACCAAGAATCAATGATATTAAGGAGACTCTGAATAACTGTCATTTGTCATTCCGAACAAAGTGAGGAATCTTTGATAATCAATACCATAGATTTCTCGCTATGCTCGAAATGACAGTTATTCAGAGTTTCCTTAACTGATCTATCTCAGATCAGATCGTACAGTTACCGAATTAATTGAATATCCGTCAGCTCAGTTGTTTGTACCATCACTTATTTACCCATAACGATAAACTTTCAAAAAGTTACAGCATTCATTTATGATATAAGTAATCAATTGTATTTAATGCGACTCCACTGCCACAGCACCTATTTTTCCGACCATGCCCTTTAGCCCGATCATTCTGTGGACAGATGCGCTCATCTATTTATTTGTCGTTATCGTACTTTTTTTTATTGGGTATGTCCGTCATCACGAGTATCTGCTGACGCCCTGGAAACGCGTCGGGCATAGCGCGAGCGGGATGTCTTCCCTCACCATTTTGATTTTTTTCCTGGCGATTGGTTTGCTGGATACCGTGCATTTCCGCCCTATCCTTGACCATAAAACCAATGACGGGGAAAAAATCTACAGTGTTGAGGTATTGAGTCTGCTGGATATTGTGGTGACGCCGCTGCGCACCCACGTCGAGAAAACTTATTCCGCGCCGCTAGCATCGCATCTCTACGCAAAAGAAACCATTGAACTTCCGGATGGCAAGCAAGTGCGCGCCTTTGCACGGCTTGAATATGGCGGTGCGCACTTGCAAAACCCGGAAACAGAACACCTCGGCGATATTATATGGCGTAGCGCAGCAGGCTTGGGATATGGCTTATTGGTTTGGGGTATCCTGGTTGTTTGTTTATGTATGCTTCTAGCGCGTCACAACCAGCAAAGCTTTCAGCATAACTTGTCCGCCATTTGGCGCCGCACTACCGAGATTCCCTGGTACGCTATTTTAATCACACTATTAATCCTGCTGATGCTAATCGGCTGTGTATCCACACTGGCATCGCACTATCATGTTTTGGGCACCGACAAAGTCGGGCAGGATATTTTGTATCAATCACTCAAAAGCATCCGCGTCGCATTGGTTATTGGCACCTTAACCACGCTGATCATGCTGCCGTTCGCGTTGCTGCTGGGCATTATGGCGGGTTATTTCAGCGGCTGGATCGATGATGTTATTCAATATATCTACACCACGCTAAATTCAATTCCGAGTGTTCTGCTGATCGCAGCCGCCGTATTGATGATGCAGGTGTATATCGAAACACACCCGGAAATATTCGAGACCATCGCCTCAAGGGCGGATCTGCGCTTATTATTCCTGTGCATCATTCTTGGGATTACCAGTTGGACCGGGCTATGTCGCCTACTGCGCGGGGAAACGATGAAATTGCGTGAATTGGAATATATTCAAGCTGCCCACGCATTTGGCGTCTCGCATTGGCGCATCATCAGCCGTCATATTTTGCCGAATGTCATGCACATCGTTTTGATCGCAACCGTAATGGATTTCAGCGGTCTGGTTTTAGCCGAAGCTGTTTTATCGTATGTCGGGGTCGGTGTGGATCCTTCCACAATCAGCTTCGGCACGATGATCAACGCCGCTCGCCTGGAAATGGCGCGTGAACCGATGGTTTGGTGGGCATTGATGGCAGCCTTTGGTTTTATGTTCACATTGGTACTGAGCGCCAATCTCTTTGCCGATGCGGTACAAAACGCACTCGATCCGCGCACCCGGATATTGAAACAAAGCAACAGTTTCTTTCATCGCCCAGAAAAGAAAAATGCCATTCCGTTCAATAAATCCTCGGAAGCAATCTCGCCGCCAGGACCGTCTCAACATCCATGAAAATCCTGCTGGACATAGAAAATCTTCAGACGCTGCTACACACCGGCAAGGCGCCCGTACGGGCAGTCGATGGGCTGACCCTGAAAATTTCACAAGGTGAAACGTTTGCCTTATTGGGTGAATCCGGATGCGGCAAATCGATGACAGCACTGTCGATTATGCGTTTACTGCCCGATGCCGGTGAAATTGTTGCCGGTCAGATCAAAATTGATGGCACAGATGTACTGCAATTACCTGAAACCGAAATGCGCAAAATCCGTGGAAAGCGCATCAGCATGATTTTTCAGGAACCGATGCTGAGTCTGAACCCGGTTCTGACCATCGCCGAGCAAATTGATGAAGTATTGAAGCAGCATCTCAATCTGCCCCAACAAGCCGCGCAACTGCGTATCCAAGAATTGCTGGAACAAGTCGGCATACCGGATGCGCCGCGCCGCATGCATGAATACCCGTTTCAGTTTTCCGGCGGGATGAAACAACGCGCCATGATTGCCATGGCACTTGCCGGTGAACCTGAATTGCTCATTGCGGATGAACCGACGACTGCGCTGGATGTCACCATACAAGCACAGGTGCTGGATTTGATGCGGCAGATCCAGCAACGCAAAAACATGGCGATTTTGCTGATTACCCATGACTTGGGGGTAGTGGCCGAAATGGCGCAGCGCGTCGCGGTGATGTATGCGGGAGAAATTGTCGAACTGGCGACCAGGAATGATTTCTTTAATCAGCCTGCTCACCCGTATTCACAGCAGTTATTTGCGTCCTTGCCCGGAAAACAAAAACGCGATCAAGCATTAGCCGTCATCAATGGCAATGTGCCGCCCTTATCGCAACAATTTTCAGGTTGTCGTTTCGTCGACCGCTGCAATCAAGCGCTGGCACTGTGTCATGACACCATCCCAGAGTGGCATTCGGTCTCCGGTGAACATCAGGTTCGCTGTCATTTATATCACAAAGATTCCGTGCATGTTTCCAGCAACCCGATGATTGACAGCTCGACCCGGAATGCTGCAAACATCATACAAACAACACTCGCTTCAACAGCATCTCTCTTATTACAGGTCACCGATCTCAAAGTACATTTCCCGATCCGGAAAGGATTATTCAAACGCGTAGTCGGTCATGTCAAAGCAGTCGACGGGGTCTCGCTGAAAATTGCTGCCGGTAAAACCCTGGCGCTCGTCGGTGAATCCGGCTGCGGCAAAACAACAATCGGTAAAAGCATTTTGCAATTGATTCAACCCACTGCCGGTAGCGTGCGCTTTAAAGATCAAGAATTGGTCGCGCTAGGCAGAAGCCAATTGCGGCAAATCCGTTCGCAGTTTCAGATCATTTTTCAAGACCCCTATTCTTCGCTGAATCCGCGCATGCGAATTACTGAAATACTGCAAGAAGGTATGAATGCATTGCATGTCGAAAAAATTAATCACACGGACGTCAATAACCAATCACCCGCTCCTTCCAGAGAAAAAGAAATTGATGCGTTATTGCAGCGCGTTGGATTGCCCGCTGATGTAAAATGGCGGTTTCCACATGAATTTTCCGGTGGTCAGCGGCAACGCATCGCGATTGCCCGCGCTCTGGCTGTTAACCCCAAACTGTTGATTTGTGATGAGCCGACCAGCGCTCTGGATGTATCCGTTCAGGCGCAAATTTTGAATCTACTCAAATCGCTGCAGAATAACTTAGGACTTGCATTTTTGTTTATTACCCACAATATCGCTGTTGTAGAATATTTGGCTGATGAGGTTGCAGTGATGTATCTGGGAAGGATCGTTGAACATGGACACATTGATGAAGTGATCGGCTGCCCCAAGCACCCTTACACTCAGGCACTGTTGTCGTCTGTTCCGCAGATCCAATCCGATCCTGACCGGCAAATTATCCATTTAAAAGGAGATTTGCCGTCGCCAGCCGCGCCGCCTACCGGTTGTCATTTTCATCCACGCTGCCCTAAAGCGATGGCCATTTGCCGAGAAACCTATCCGCCAGTCAGTGCATTCAGTGCAACGCATACTGCCCATTGTTTTCTTTATCCACAGGAACAAGGTTCTGAGAATTATGAGCATTAATAACGAAGTGGCGCGTCGCCGCACTTTCGCCATTATTTCGCATCCGGATGCGGGTAAAACAACACTGACCGAGAAACTGCTGATGTACGCCGGCGCCATTCATATTGCCGGGAGCGTTAAAGCACGCAAAGCCAGCCGTCATGCGACTTCGGACTGGATGGAAATTGAGAAGCAGCGCGGAATTTCGGTCGCCAGTTCGGTCATGCAAATGGAGTACCGCAATTGCGTGATTAATTTGCTCGATACTCCCGGTCACCAGGATTTCTCGGAAGACACCTATCGCGTACTCACCGCCGTCGATGCCGCGCTGATGGTGATCGATGCCGCCAATGGTGTGGAAGCACAAACCTTGCGCCTGCTAGAAGTTTGCCGCGCGCGCAACACGCCGATAGTTACTTTTGTGAATAAAATGGACCGGGAAGTCCGCGAACCGTTGGATCTGCTTGATGAGATTGAGCGCACACTCGGAATGTCTACGATACCCTTTACTTGGCCTGTCGGCATGGGGCGCAACTTCCGCGGGGTATGCGACCTGCAAAATAATTGTATGCGCTTATTCCAAGCTGGATCGGATCGCATCGGTAATGAAGAAGAAGTCATCACGAATTTTGATGACCCCAAAATGCATGAGCGCTTCGGTACCGATCTGTCTACCGCATTGCAGGCTATCGATTTAATCAAAGGCGCTTCACCGGCTTTCGATCACAAAGAATTCCTTTCTGGCAAACAAACACCGGTTTTCTTCGGTTCCGCGATCAATAACTTCGGTGTCCGGGAAATCCTCGATGCCCTGGTTGATCTGGCACCCTCACCCGAATCACGTAATGCCATCCAGCGTGAAGTGTTACCGGATGAAAAGAAATTTTCCGGTATGGTATTTAAGATTCAAGCCAATATGAATTTGGCGCACCGCGACCGCATTGCATTCGTCCGAGTTTGTTCTGGTCACTTCAAGCGCGGCATGAACTTAAAAGTAGCACGTAGCGGTAAAGATATCCGCACCAGTACGGTAGTATCCTTTTTATCCCAACGCCGCGACATTCTTGAAGAAGCCTATCCCGGTGACATCATCGGCATACCCAATCACGGCACGCTGCAATTGGGTGATACCTTAACCGAGGGCGAGGTTTTACAATTTACCGGATTGCCTTTTTTCGCACCGGAGATTTTTCGCACCGTGGAGATCGCTGATCCATTGCGCAGCAAGCAGCTCAAATTAGGCTTGACGCAATTGGGTGAAGAAGGCGCTATTCAAGTATTCCGGCCGCATTTGGGCAATGCATTGTTGCTCGGTGCTGTCGGCACATTGCAGTTTGAAGTGGTAACGCATCGTCTGCAGCATGAGTATGCCGTCGCAGCGCGTATTGCACCAGCCAAATATCAGTTAGCCCGCTGGGTTACCTGTGACGACTCGCGCGAATTACAGCGGTTTATTGAAGCGAATGCACATCGTATCGCCTACGATGCGGTGGATGCGCCGACCTTTCTGGCCTCCTTCGGTGCGGAATTAAGCGTTGCGCAAGATAACTGGCCTGCCATTCGCTTTCATAAATTACGCGAACATGCCGGTTTGGTTTTTCAGAGTCATATGAATGGATAATGACAAAACATGGTGAAATGGACACAGTTTTTTATATTACTGATCCTTCTAACTTCCTCGGCACTGGCCAGTGATGTAACTCATCCCACTGCTGAAAAATCAACCCGGTTTGTTGTCATCGGTGACATGCCCTACACCGACACGGAATCTGCGCTGCTGGAACATCCCGATGGCGCCATCGCCAAAGCCATTAAAGCACTCAATCCCACGGTACTGATCCACCTGGGAGATTTCAAGAGAGGCCGGTTAAGCTGCACCGATGAATTATATAAAGACAATTACCAGCAGATCGCACAACTCATTCCGCATAAAATAGTGTATACCCCCGGCGATAATGATTGGGCAGACTGTGATCGATTCAATATCTCCGCGCGATATGACGAGTTGGAGCGGCTCAATTATTTGCGCCAGCTTTTCTTTCACCAAGATGCGCATCAATTAACGAAAGACATTCCGGACCTTATCCGGCAGGAAGGTTTTATTGAAAATGCCCTATGGGAAATTGGTCCGGTCGTTTTCGCGACACTGCATATTCCCGGCAACAATAATGGCAGAAAGGAAATTCTTCGCAGTGACATCCAAGCTGCATTGGATGAAGCGGATTATCGCGACCAATCCAATGGAAAATGGCTGCAGCAATTATTTGCAGCGGCAGAATCCGCGCAAGCGATAGTGATTGCCTTCCATACGGACATGTTTGACTCCGATCATGACAAACCTGTTTGCTCAGCAGAAAATCGCACTGAATGCGATGGATACCGAATGATACGTGAGTTGATTAAAACTAAAGCGTTGCAATTTAAGAAACCGGTTTTGGTAATTCACGGCGATACATTGGCTTATTGCTTGAATCAACCGTACACCGAAATTCCCAATCTTTGGCGGCTCAACGCACCCGGGGATATCAAATATGTCGATGCCAGCCAGATCCTGTTTGATCCGAAAAACCAAGCAATGCCTTTTACGGTAACCGGCTTACTTGACCGGAAACCGGCTCCGGCAGTTTGTAACGATAGTTTTTTCGACTTATCCATTCCATTACCATTCTTGAAGTAGGAAGTTTTTCTATCATGATTTTTAGCATGACTGGCTACGCCATTGCAACTCAGGAAACACCCCATGGTTCTTTTAGCCTGGAAATTCGTTCTGTCAATAACCGGTATCTGGATGTCCAGTTCCGTTTGCCGGATGATTTTCGCAAACAGGAACCCGCGATGCGGGAACTGCTGGCCACCCAACTCAGCCGCGGCAAAATCGAATGCCGCTTGAATTTCTCCCCTTCCACGCAAGCTGAAAATGATCAGCAACTGGATAGTGCATTATTAGAAAAGCTTTTGCTATTGCAGCAAACGATCAAAACACACCATCCGGCCGCGCCATCGTTAACTGTAGCGGAGATCTTGAAATGGCCGGGTATGCTGGGAAACGACCATTCCCCCGTGGAGGAATCCGGTGAAATGGGCATGCTGCTACTGCAAACTGCGCTAGAAGACTTAAAAGCCGCCCGGATACGCGAAGGCGACAAACTTAAAGCTATTTTGCTGGAACGCCTCAACCAAATCCGCCAGCTCCTGATCGCAGCATCCCCACGCATTCCTGCATTGATTGCCGCGTTTGAGGAAAAACTGCGCACCCGCTTGGAGGAGATTCTAGGCAATCAGGAAGATGACCGCATCCACCAGGAAATCTCTCTGTTTGCCGGAAAAATTGACGTGGACGAAGAACTCTCCCGCCTGAAAGCGCACCTGGACGAAGTGGAACGTATCCTCAACAAAGGCGGCTCCGTCGGCAAACGGCTGGATTTCATGATGCAGGAACTGCACCGCGAAGCCAACACCATCGGCTCGAAATCGGTGGATCTGGAAATATCCCGGATTTCGATGGAATTGAAGGTGATTATCGAGCAGATGCGGGAGCAGGTGCAGAATATTGAGTGATAAAATCAAGCTTCATCTGAGCTGATTCTTGTCATACAAAGATTTAGGGAAGCGCTGAATAATTCACCGCTTCCCTAGATAGCTGACTCTATTATCCCAATCGTAATAGAACGCATCAAGGTAAAATTTTCAATGGAAAAATCCGCCCAATCGATCATTTGATCATTTGATTGAGAAAGTTTCCTGTACGAGTCCACCGGGTAACATCAAATTCTGAAAAATTCATATCCATTAACTCAACTTGCGATTTCCCGTGGTCTTGCCGTGGGGATAGGTGCAGGACGCGCGGAGCAAATTTATTGAAATTATCGTCGGAAGTGCACCATTACAATTAATGTGCAAATTCTACGCAAGTACTCCTATGATTGGTTGCTGCTGAGAGTTGGAGTTCATAGTGCATTTCAGCGAATAGTACGTACGGAAGGACGTTTAAAGCCGTAAGCTAGCGTTATCGAACTTAGGCTGAATGAGTTAAGCTGCCTGCTATCTCAGGTTCAAGGCAAAGAGACCATATAGTCTGATCTCTTTGATCTAACTATCCCAATACCTTGCGGATAGCCCCGGCCAACTCCTCAGCCCCAAATTTGGCGACGTAGGCATCCGCGCCTACCGACTTAACGTGATTCTCGTTAGCTTCACCCGTCAGCGAGGAATGAATCACTACTGGAATTGATTTAAATCGCTGGTCGTTCTTGATGTTACGGGTGAGTGTAAATCCATCCATTTCGGGCATTTCCAGGTCGGTCAATACCAGGGCCACTTTATCCTGAATTGTTTTACCCTCGGATACGGCTGCATCCGACATGGCCTGGATACGGGTCCAAGCTTCAAGCCCAGTCTTCGTCATCACAAAAGGAACATTTAGCGCTTTAAGCCCATTTTCGATCAAGCTACGCGCGAGCGGTGAATCATCGGCAGCCAAGATGACCGTTCCAGCGGGAATTTTTATTTGAGGGCCAACATTTTCCGGTCCTAGATCTCCAGTCGAGCTGGGTAGTACATCACGCAGTATTTGCTCAACATCAAGCACCTGAGCCAGCCTGGATTCTTCAGTATTGCCGTCGAGCCGTGCAATGCTGGTGACCAGATTACCGCCATTATTTTCTGCAGCAATCACCTGATTCCAGTCCAAGCGCGCAATCTCACTGACTTCCTCGACTGCGAAAGCTTGGGTCGAACGTGCATACTCGGTGACCAAGAGAATAGGAGTTCCCCTTTTCGGTGTACAACCTACAACTTTTGGCAAGTTAATGACCGTAATGATTTGGCCACGAATATTGGCGACACCCATCACATTGTCCGGAGCATTGGCTACGGCGGTGATGGCTGGCATGACCAGGATTTCACGTACTTTGAAAACGTTAATGCCATATAACTCGCGGTGATCGGTACCAGGTGCTTCACCTAAACGGAACAGTAATAATTCAAACTTGTTGTTGGATGTTAGATTAGTGCGTTCGTCAATCTCGTGTAATGCTGTGTTCATGGAGTTCTCCTCCCGCTGTCGTTAAATAGGAGATCGCAGTGTATCGTATTGACTGAGTTATGAAGAACGCTATAAGCGAGATGAAATGGTCGCTTTTCTGCGAATCTAAAATGGAGGTATGTGCGCTAGCCTTGTATGGTGCCACTTCAATAGTAGTCAGGGGAGATGGGGAAAAACGAATTTCGGAGTGCTCGTTGATCATACATAAACTGCGCTTCTCCACCTGTTCTTGACTTGTATCGGCTGCCGCGATTACGTTTTTGAGAGGACCTGCTAGTTCCAGTTAATTCACTGTTTCTTCTAGGCGATTAGCCCATCCTATCGCTTGTGTTTCTATATTTGATAATTCATTCAAACTCAGAAAATCCAGTTCGGATAATATGGAATGAATGGAAGTGATCTCGCCTTTTTCTTTAGCCTCAATTAATTTTAAAGCTTGACCCAAACGTCCATGACGAGTCATTAATGCTTGGCTTATGTCGTTGGAGATTCCCAATTTTTCGACTATTTGTTGCATTTTAATACCTAACAATTCGTCCAGTAACGATAAAATCCCAACCATAAATGCTCTTTCTTGATGATTCTTATCATGCGGACGTTCAATGGTTGCAATTAACTCCATCAATTTGCCACGAGCTACAGCAGTTTGTGTCAAAGCATTGGATGTGCTGTCTTCCGATTGACTGGAGGTATAAAGCAAAAGCTGTATCCATCTTTGCAGTTGCTTGCGCCCCATTAACTTGATGGCGTGCTTGATGGAATTTATTTTCTGGGGTAAGCCGTCTGCACCTGAATTTACCATGCGTAGCAAGTTATAACTTAAGCCGGGTTGACGTTTAAATTCGTTTTCAATTTCACCCATGCTGTTATCGCTATCATTTTCATCGGTACCATCGTGATCACGCATAACCAATGCTAATAGCTTCAATAAAGATAACTTTCCAGGATCAGCACGCTTGACTGACATGACTTCAGGTTTTGCAAAATAATAGCCTTGAAACATTTGAAAGCCCAGCGACCTGCAATGTGCTTCTTGTTCTCGATTTTCAACTTTTAGGGCTAAAAGCAGTACCGGCCAACGATTGAGTTCGTTGACCAGCCTTGTAAGTTCATCTTGATTCAATGCAAGAATATCCACTTTTACTACGCTGACCAGAGGCAACAAGCGTTCGACTTTGCTGTTGATAGCAATGATATTATCCAGTGCAAATTGGTATCCCTTTTGTTTTAATTCGCTACAACGCTGTAAAAATTCTGGTGTAATTGATGCTGATTCTTTAACTTCTAGCACAATGTGTTTACTGGGTAGCAAACTAATAATGTCACTCATAATGAGATCAGGGTCGGCGTTGATAAAGCCCCGCTGGTGCCCCAGGACATTGTGGATGCCGAATTTACCGTAAGCATTAACGATAACATTCGCTGATGCAGATAAATCGCTTGTGACATTTGCAGTTTCCTCAGTTTCTTCTTGTCTGAAAAGTAACTCAAATGCGACTAGATTGTGATTACGATCTAGAATTGGTTGCCGACCAAGACAAAAACCACCCATGTGCACCTCCTCGCATTTATCAATTTGCTCACATAAAATGCCCGTCCTCATCCTCACTAGCTACATGAAGTATTTCTTAACGATTGTTCGAATTAATAAGAATGAAGGTGAGGAATTCTCTTTACTTGGAGGAGCATACAACAAAGCGAACAATGGCTTTAAAGTAAGAAAGCGGGTTTTTGAGGCCTTAATAGCCAATTTGATCAAATATCCAGCTTTATGTATATTCTACTTTAACGAAAGCAATGTGTATTGTTGCCGCAGACATCCGGCTATCTCAATTTTGAGTAGGACCGCATTTGCTGCAAAAATGATTGAGTCTGCCCCCTGGAAATAATAAAAAGCTCTCTAACTCCTCAATAACTATTTTTCGCTTTACCTCTCTCTATATGACGACTATTCTTTCGTATCTGCGAAAATATGCTTCGACGATTGATGAAGCGCTATTGCTTTTTTGTTTGATCTGGGCGGGCATTTTAATTACCCTAAACTATACATTGGGTATTGAGAGTGAATTGATTAAAGGGCTCGATTCCCGTTTTGATCAATTATTAGGGCTTTTTCTGGTTTATTGCAGTGCTTTTGTGATTCCATATCTATTTGCCATGATATGCCGGAAACATCTGATCACTGCTACGCCAATGTTTTGGTTGCTACTGTTGATCGCACCAGCTTTGTTTGCGCTCAAAGTGAGTGTTGCTAATCCGTTGGAAAATAGCATGGACGGGAATGGGGTAGTTATGTAACGAGCATCACTACGCTTCCATTTAAGTTTTTAGTCGTGCTTGTTCCATTAGTCGTTTTATATAAGATTCTTCCTGTGGAGCAAAATTTTTGGGGCATGACATTGAAGAATGTCCAATGGCGGCCTTATTGTCTGATGTTGGTTTTGATGTTGCCCCTGATCATCTTTGCTAGTACCCAAGCGGATTTTTTAAGTGCTTATCCCAGAGTCAGGCAAGTGGCTTTTATTGTTCCGTACACAGAAAATCTGCTGTGGTATCAATTCCTTTATGAAATAAGTTATGGAATTGACTTTATTACGATAGAATTATTCTTCCGGGGATTTCTGGTGTTTGCGTTTGTCCGTTATGCTGGGCCGTCAGCTATTTTGCCAATGGCCACATTTTATTGCAGCATTCATTTCGGCAAGCCCCTGCTTGAGTGCATTTCTTCTTTTTTTGGCGGATTGATACTGGGTATGGTCGCTCATAAAACACAATCCATCGTGGATGGCTTGGCTGTACATTTGAGTATCGCTTGGATGATGGAGATTGGTAGTTATGTTGGAAATATAGTGATGAAATAATTTTTAAATGCAATTAAAGAATGAGTAATTAATATGTCTAAAATAGCACCTGTAATTCAAAGTTCCAGCAACAGCGCAGGCTTAAGTGCGCAAGCCATCAGTGAATTAAATCAGCGTTACCGCCCGCTCAATTTTGAAGAACGATTACGTAGGCTTTACACCGATTTCCAGCCCGAAAGAATCATGGTGACATCTTCCTTTGCAGCAACCTCTGCATATTTTCTGCATATCATTTCCTGCATGCGGCCGCAGCAGGTTATTTTTTTCATTGATACGGGATTTCATTTTCCAGAAACTTTGTTATACCGGGATTATCTGGTAGGGCTTTATCATTTGAAAGTCGAGGATGTGAAAGCGGATGACTATCAACATCGATACAGCGAGAAAGAAAAACTGTATGAAACCGATCCGGATTTTTGCTGCACGATTAACAAGATTAACCCGCTGGAAGCGATCAAACCCAATTATGATATCTGGGTGTCTAGTCTGATGAGCTGGCAGACGGGCCATCGTGCCGGTTTGGATATTTTTGAGGAACGTCGCGGAATTATTAAGTTTAATCCAATGATCGATGTGTCGCGTGAAGAGCGCGATGCCTATATTCTTGAACACAAGTTGCCATTCCATCCGCTAGTGGCGGATGGCTACTCTTCGATTGGTTGCACACACTGCACCGTAAAAGGTGAAGGCCGTTGCGGTCGTTGGTCGGGAAAACCTAAAACTGAGTGCGGTTTGCATCTTTAATTGCTTCGGGTGAGTTTTCAGCTGACTTGCGGCGGGGAGATCGTTGTGGCATCGCCTACGATTAAGGCATGATCGTTTTAAGCCGTTCCGTGGTTCTGATTAGTGCCGTTTGTATGCCGGGTTCCCATACCGAATGGCCCGCATCATCAATGATGATGTATTCAGCCTGCGGCCATGCGTGATGCAAGTCATCGGCACTGATAATCGGGCAGACTGCATCGTAGCGGCCTTGCACGATGGTGGCGGGAATAGTATGGAGTTTATGGATATTATCCAGTAGTGAATTTTCCGGTAAGAAGATATTGTGACTGAAGTAGTGTGCCTCCATGCGCGCCAGTCCTAATGCGACGGTATCACTGGCAAAGTAACTGACCGTTGCCGGATTCGGCAGTAACGTAGAGCAGGAACCTTCATAGGTGCTCCAAGTACGTGCGGCGGGCACGTGTATGGCTGGATCAGGATTCATTAGGCGCTGGTAGTAAGCGGAAAGAATGTTATTTCGTTCTGCGGCAGACAATGGCGCAACAAAATCACGCCAGGCTTCGGGGAATAAATTACGCAATCCATAGAGAAACCAGTCAATTTCTTCTTTGCGGCAAAGAAAAATCCCGCGCAGCATGAAACTCAAGCAGCGTTCGGGATGCGCTTCACCATACGCGAGAGCCAGTGTGCTGCCCCAGGAACCTCCGAATATGTGCCATTTATCGATTCTCAGGTGCTGCCTGAGTAATTCCAGATCATTAATCAGGTGAGGTGTTGTATTATCTTGAATTTCACCGAGTGGTGTTGAACGTCCTGCGCCTCTTTGATCATAGATGACAATACGATAATATGCCGGATCAAAGAAACGCCGATGCGCTGCTGTTGCTCCGGCTCCGGGACCGCCATGAAGAAATACAACCGGTACACCGGAAGGATTGCCTGATTCTTCCCAGTACATCGTATGTATTTTATCCAGGGATAACGTTCCTTGCCGATAAGGTTCAATCTCAGGATAGAGTGCAATAGGGTGATGATTATTCATGATATAGCTATTAGAATCGCTGGTTAATTGGTTGTAAAAATGATAGAAAAGAGTGGCAAACATCACAGATTTCAAAACTTAGATGAATTATAGTTCTGATATATTGATTGACAGGCCACATACTGTGTCAATGTTAAAAGGATTAATCATATGCCTAATACTATACTGAGAGAACAAGAAGTTTTCATGTTACGTGGAGAGATGGAGATATTAATGAATGAACGTCAATGTCTGTTGGATACCACAGGGGCTGCAGCCATATTTGTGGCCAATCTGGATAGTACTTTATTGCCTGATTCTGCCTGCCAAGCAGCTAAGGTTTTATCAAACTCTTTAAATAATTTACCTGAAGAGACCTTACGGGATGCGCTGGAGAAAGTGAAATCAGAGTTTGCAGTTCGTGCATGAGCAGAAAACAGATTTAGTCGCGCCTAAGGTTGGACTTGTTCTAACGGGTGGGGGTGCGCGCGCTGCATATCAGGTGGGCGTATTGCGTGCCATTGCTGAGCTATTGCCCGATAAGACTCGAAATCCTTTCCCTGTCATTTGTGGAACTTCCGCGGGTGCCATCAATGCAGCCAGTATTGCAGTTTCAGCTAACAATTTTGCTGAAGGTGTTGAACAGCTTGAAGCTGTTTGGTCTAATTTTCATGTCAACCAGATTTATCGCTCAGATTTTATGGGCGTAATGCATAACACTTTACGCTGTCTGCTTTCTTTAGTATCGAATGAGTATAGTCAACATAATGCAATTTCCCTTCTGGACAATGCACCCTTAGAAGCACTATTGAAAAATCGCTTTCCGTTTCGCTCTATTCAGTATTCTATCCGTTCGGGTGCATTGCATGCGCTGGGACTTACTGCATGGGGCTATACATCGGGGCAATCAGTTACATTTTATCAGGCTGCCAGAGAAGTAGTGCCGTGGAAAAGAGCGCAAAGATTGGGTGTTCCCGTTGACATTGGAGTCGAGCATTTGATGGCTTCTTCGTCGATACCATTTATCTTTCCCTCCGTGAAACTGAATCGCGAATACTTCGGCGACGGTTCAATGCGTCAGATGGCGCCAATCAGCCCGGCGTTGCATTTAGGGGCAGATAAAGTGCTGATTATTGGCGTACGCAAAGCTGTTACCGATGAGCCTAAACGCGTGAGCGCTTCGAGTTACCCACCCTTTGCGCAAATTGCAGGGCATGCGCTAAATAGTATATTTGTGGATAGCCTGGATGTAGATCTGGAACGTTTGTTGCGTATTAATGAAACACTTAAACTGATTCCCCCCGAGGTATTTAAAGCAAAAAATATATCGTTGCGTCCTGTCGAAGCGATGATGATATCGCCCAGCGAGGGCATCAACGAAATTGCGCAAAAATATACGCATACCTTACCGTGGATCATGCGGTATCTGTATCGTGCGATTGGTGCGATGGGACCCAATGGCTCAACTTTATTAAGTTACGTGTTATTTGAAGCCCCCTTTTGCCGAGAGTTGATTGAATTGGGGTATAAAGATACCTTGCAACAGAAAGATGAACTTTTGAAGTTCATAGGCGTGCAAAACAAGGTATAGAAAATACTATTGTCACTTTTTTGGATTGAGATTCTCTTAAGGAAAATAAATGGATTTTGATAGTCCGCAATTCTGGATTGCAGTCATGCAGATCATTGCGATTGATATTGTGTTGGGTGGCGATAATGCCGTGGTGATTGCGCTTGCTTGCCGGCGGCTACCTGAGAAACAACGCAAGCTTGGCATTTTCTGGGGTGTTTTTGGTGCCATTATTTTACGTGTGGTACTGATCTTTTTTGCGTTGAGTCTGCTGGCTATCCCTTACTTAAAGATTGTCGGCGCGGCTTTATTGATATGGATCGGTGTCAAATTACTGCAACCTGAACCGGAAGGAGCGCATGAAATCGATGCCAGTACGACTTTAGTAGGCGCAATCAAGACGATTATCGTGGCGGATGCTGTGATGAGTCTTGATAATGTGATTGCTATCGCTGGGGCGGCTAAGGACGATATTGGGCTGGTGATTTTCGGTTTGGTGATTAGTGTGCCTATCATTGTGTGGGGCAGTCAATTGGTGATGAAAGTTATGGATCGTTATCCGGTAACGATTGCTATTGGCGCTGGACTGTTGGGATGGATTGCTGGTGACATGGTTGTTACTGATGTAGTCACGAAGGAGTGGGTCAGTACGCAGGCGAAGTATTTACAGTGGATCGCACCGGCTGCTGCTGCTGTATTGATAATTGTGACGGGAAAAGTGCTGGCTGCCCGGAAACCCGCTAAACCCAAACCATTGGAAGATTTGGCCGATGAAAAAATTTCCAAACATTAGCTTCTGTATAAAAAATTGAGAGACTGATCATGTTAAAAATCCTACTACCCGTAGATGGCTCTGAGAATTCCAGTAAAACAGTGGCTGATTTCATTCAATTACTGGATTGGTACAAGGAAAGACCGGAATTCCACTTGTTGAATGTGCAATATCCACTGGATGGAAATGTTTCATTGTTTATTAATCAGACGGACATTAAGCAGTATCATCAGGAAGAAGCCTTAAAAAGTCTGCAAAATACCCGTGATTTACTTGATCAGGCTGGGATTTCTTACCAGTACCATATTCTTGTCGGTGATCCCGCTGAAATGATCGTTCGCTTCGCTACTGAAAAACAATACGATCAAATCATCATGGGGCCGCGTGGAAAAGGGAGCATAAAAGGCTTGTTGCTGGGATCAGTAACCAACAAAGTGATGCAATTATCAAATATTCCCGTATTATTGGTCAAATAATGAATTGCTGAGGCAAATCTATTGAAACTCAGAATCTTGGGGTGTAGCGGAGGGATTGGAGACGGCGCACAGACCACCGCTATGCTGCTGGATGATGATGTTTTGATTGATGCAGGAACGGGTGTGGGAAAACTGAGTTTCGCGGAGCTGGTCAAAATCGATCATATCTTTGTCACGCATGCTCACTTGGATCATGTGGCCTTTATTCCTTTCTTGGTTGATACCGTAGGTTCCATACGTACCAGACCCATAACCGTTCATGCGATACAAGCTACACTGGATATATTGCAGGCGCATTTGTTTAATTGGCAGATTTGGCCTGATTTCACCAAAATTCCAGATATTAACTTGCCTTACATGCGTTACGAAGCTTTATCACTCGATCATACCAGTGAGTTGAATGGACGAAAGATCACACCGCTGCCTGCGAATCATGTGGTTCCGGCTGTTGGTTATCAATTGGATTCTGGCCGGTCAAGTCTTGTATTTACCGGTGATACAACGACTAATGATGCGCTATGGACAGCCGTTAATAAGATTGAGAATCTCAAGTATTTAATCATTGAATCAGCCTTCTGCAATCAGAAAAGGGATATTGCGATCAGGTCTAAACACCTGTGTCCCAGTCTGTTGGCGGAAGAGCTGGAAAAACTTGAACAGGCTGCAGAAATATTTATTACGCACCTGAAACCCAGTGAGGCGGATGTCACCATGCGCGAAATACAGCAATGCATAGGAAGATATAGTCTGCACCGGCTTGAGAACGATCAATTATTCGAATTCTAGGAAGTTTTGGAGAACCGAGACCATGAATACAACGGTAACGACACAGCTAAAACGAACGAATGCTACTGATATCAGTAACGAGTTGAATTTCCCTAAAAATTTGCAGACGGTTATCAACAAAATAAACGCTGCCAATGATATTGACGAAATCATGCTGGAAGTTAGCAAGGATATCTGTACATTGTTCAACGTGGATCGATTGACTATCTATGCGTTGAGCGACGATAAGTCATTTTTTACTTCCCGGGTTAAAACAGGATTTGATTCTTTCCAAGATCTGAGATTGCCGGTAACAGAAAACAGCCTTGTTGGTTTTTCGGGCTTGCAGAAGCAAGTCATAAATATTGAGGATGTTTACAATAAAAGTGAGTTAAAAAAATCAATCCAATGCTTGTCTTTTCGCATGAAGTTGATAAACGTACCGGTTATCGAACCAAACAGATGGTGGTGGCGCCGATCCTGAATGCAGATAATCAAGAATTGCTGGGTGTCGTTCAGGCTATTAATAACAAGAATAATCAGCCATTCCCGGTAGCTACCGCTGTTGAGGGTATGGTTGAAATTTGTAAGACACTTGCGGTTGTATTTAAACAACGCCAAAAGCCCGTTCAGTTACTTAAATCAAAATATGACTACCTGATTTTCGATGCAGTGATTTCTGCTGCCGAGTTTGAGCTGGCGACGCGTTCGGCACGAAAAAAAGGGTGCGATCTGGAAGATGTATTGCTCGACGAATTCCAGATTGCTTTGCCGCTAATCGGCAAAGCACTTTCTTCATTTTTTGCAGTCCGGTACGAGCCTTTTAGAACGGACCGGATCCGACCAATGGATCTGCTTAAGAATTTAAAAAAGGATTATGTTGAAAGTAACTCCTTGCTGCCGATTGATGAAATTAAAGAGGGATTGGTAGTTCTAACATTGGATCCTGAACGAGTTAAATCGCAGCGAATTGCCAACACTATTTTTCCCAAACATAAGATTATCTATGCGGTTACCACCAAGCGTGAGTTTAATGCAACGGTTGAACAATTCTATGGCGGCAACCAGGATGAAATTGGTACGGGTGATATTAATGAAATGCTGTTTAATCTTGGGGATGAGAATGTTGAGGAAGGGCTCAATGAAATAGAGGAATCTTCAGCGGCTTCTGACAATGAGCTGGTCAAACTTGTCAATAAAATCATTATCGATGCCTATAAGATGGGGGTATCGGATATTCATGTCGAACCTTACACAGGAAAAGAGAAAACCAAAATACGCTTTCGTAAGGATGGTTCATTAATGCCTTATATCGAGGTTCCGGCCAGTTATCGTAATCCACTGGTAACGCGCATTAAGATCATGTGTGATATGGATATTTCTGAGAAGCGCAGGCCTCAGGATGGCAAGATTAAATTCAGGAAATTTGCGCCATTGGATATTGAATTGCGCGTTGCGACTATTCCTTCATCGGGCGGGCTGGAAGATGTTGTCATGCGTATTCTGGCAACGGGTGAACCGATTCCGCTGGATAAGATGGGGTTTACTGCGCACAATCTGGATGCGCTGAAAAAAATAATCAGTAAACCGTATGGATTATTTTTTGTATGTGGCCCAACTGGTTCCGGTAAAACAACCACGTTGCATTCGGTGTTGAAGTATCTCAACCGCATAGAAACCAAAATCTGGACGGCGGAAGATCCAGTTGAAATCACGCAAAAGGGACTGCGGCAGGTACAGATCAATGTTAAGGCAGGTTTGACCTTTCCGGTCATCATGCGGTCTTTTCTACGTGCCGATCCGGATATCATTATGGTCGGTGAGATGCGCGACAAGGAAACCACCAGTATCGGTATTGAAGCATCACTAACGGGGCATCTGGTTTTGGCTACATTGCATACCAATAGCGCGCCGGAATCTGTGACCCGCTTGCTGGATATGGGGATGGATCCCTTTAACTTTGCCGATGCGTTGCTGGGAGTTTTAGCGCAACGGCTGGCAAAGCGTTTGTGTAAATGTAAACAATCGCATGTGGCCAGCGAACATGAAATCAAGTCTTTATTAACAGAATATTGTGATGAATTGAATCATATTGACCGGTTTAAAGCGAACCCGGAAGCCGCCTATCAAGAAATTTATGATCAGTGGATCAAACAATACGGTGATGACGAGGGTCAGATTGCATTGTGTAAACCAGTCGGTTGTGATGACTGTGCAGGTACTGGTTTTTCCGGCCGGGTAGGTCTGCATGAACTGATGATTGTCAGCGATGCATTGAAAAAGAATATCCAAGAACATGCCCGCGTGGCGGAAATGCTGGTGACGGCATTGGATGATGGAATGCGAACTCTAAAGCAAGATGGGATCGAGAAAGTGTTACAAGGGGTTACCGATATGCATCAGGTTCGGGTGGTTTGTATCAAGTAATTGGTTTTATTGGCATATAACTTCCATATGTTTCGTTGTGGTGTGTGGAAAGTGACAGAAATTGTCACTTTCTGACGTAATTGCCATATGCGCAGAACATGAAGTCTTCGTCGAGATCTTCCTGATGTATCCCGTATCCTTTCCCAATCATGTGTCACTTCCAATTAAAAAATCTTGGAATAATATGAATTAGTTATTCCAATAAGAATGAGCAATCTTTGTTAATCAGCAGTATCGATTTCTTGCTGTACTTGAGATGAAGAATAACCAGAGATTGCTAATAAGGAATGTTTGGCTTGTTGGATTTTGAGAGCCGCTCGATATTCTGAGCCGGATATTGAAAAGGCGCAATACCCTTTGGATATTGCGCCTTACGAGTTAATTAATCTTTGGTATTAGCAGTAGCCAAGACCTACACAACTGCCGGTTTTTGCCCACTGTATAGGCCTTCCAATAGCTGCAGCAGTTCCCGTGAGTATGTATGTTTCCGTACCTGCAAAGCCATTCACGTTAGCTGCCGTCATGGTTATTTGAGCAGTGAGGGGGCCATTAGCACCAACAGCACCTGATAGCACATTCCCTGAAGCGGTAATGGCGCCAGGCACACCATTTGCACCGTTAGTGCAAGCTGCTAAAGAATTTTGTTCTTGGAAACAAATTTCTAGGCCAAGTTTAAGCGGCGCTGCTGCTGATACAACTTCACTAAACCTGGCTTTCAAAGTATAAGTTTGATAAGCAGGCACAGCCACAGCGGCCAGGATACCAATAATTGCGACAACAATCATTAATTCGATGAGTGTAAAACCTTTTTGTACTTGTTGCATTTGTTGTTCTCCTTTAGGTTGAGTAAGGGCACACCGGGTGTGTGTGGTTTAGGGTAAGCAGAAATCGTGCCATATTTTTGCCGCAAGAAAATTGTAAGGTAATGACGTGTTTACTTATCAAACAAATTGCGATTTTTAATCACGATTCGAGTATTAAGTCGCACTTAAGTTTCATTGTACAGTGCCCCGACACAGTTCGCATCAATCCCCAAATACTTGCTCCCATAACGCCAGTACGGCCATACGGTCGTTTTTTAAATGGCTGCCTTCCACGCGGGTAAATTTCTGTGTTTGCCCATCGATGGGTGCACCGCCTGTCATATCAGCATCGCCATTTAATCTTTGGCGGTGTTGGATGCGCCGGAGTTCCCGGTAAGCCGAACGTACTTTATCAGCCGTATTTATAGGAATAAGTCCCAGTTCGCCAGCCAGTTTCAAGAGAGCGATATTGCCAATATTGCCGGTTAATTGAGGATATTGGCTGGAATATCCCAGTACTAGGTATTGCACAATGAATTCGACATCGATAATGCCGCCACGGTCGTGTTTGATGTCAAATAATGTGGTTGGATTGGGATGAACGTCCAGCATCTTTTCGCGCATTTTTAAAATATCTTGCTTGAGTTCGATTAAATTGCGCGGTTTGCACAGAATTTCTTTGCGCGTGTTTTCGAAAGCTTCTGCGACCTGCAGATCACCGGCTACAAAGCGCGCTCGGGTTAATGCCTGGTGTTCCCATACCCAGGCCTGTTCCCGCTGGTATTGCGCGAAAGCTTCCATCGAACTGACCAATAAACCGGTGGCGCCGTTGGGACGCAGGCGCAAATCTGTCTCATACAGTAAACCTGCTGAGGTGTGGCGGGTGAGCCAGGCGTTGATACTTTGCCCAAGCTTGGTATAGATTTCCGCAGCATCGGGATGATCATCTTCATAAAGAAAAATCAAGTCGAGATCAGAAGCGTATCCGAGTTCTTTTCCTCCCAGCTTGCCATAGCCGATAATGGCAAATGCAGGTTTTTCGAGATGGCGCTTTTTTAAACCGGACCAAGCCAGGTCGAGTACTGTGTCTAGAATCAAGTCGGCCAATGCGGTCAAGTGATCGCTCAGTGTCTCGAGCACCAATGTGCCTTCCAGATCGGTAACCAATAACCGGAATACCTGAGCGTGCTGGAAGTGCCGCAGAACATCCATCTGCCATTCGATAACGTCATTCTTTGGATTGTTGACATGATTCAACTGATAAATGAGTTCGTTGTGCAGTGCATTCCAGTCAGGGACAGGGTGCGGTGCATCATGGCGTAATAATTCATCCAACAAAATAGGGTGACGTGCCAGATAGTCGCTGGCCCATTGGCTGATACTGACGAGTTCTGCCACGCGTTGCAGTGTATGGGGATGCTCCAGTAAAAGCGCCAGATAGGATGTGTGCGGGCTAATCTTTTCCAGTAGTTGCAGCATGCGCTCCAGTGTGGTTTCAACCGGTGGGCGTTCAGCTACCGCTTCAATTAGCATCGGAACCAGCGTGTTGATTTGGTGTTGGCTGGATTCGGATAGTTGATGATAGAAAGTGCCTTGATAGAATAGTCGTAATCGTTCCGAAATTTTTGCAGGCTCAGTGAATCCCATGGTGCTGAGTTGTGTGGCGGCGGCTTCCGTTTGCGAGATATCCTGTGTCTCAGCTTGCCACAGATACGCCAGCATGTCATGAGTGGATGATTTTCTGGGGGTTGCAAAAATCAGCTCAAAATGACGAGTCACATTCTTGCGATGAATATCCAACTGTTGCATAAAACTGACATAATCGGGAAATCCCATAGTGGTTGCTATAAGATTCTCATCGGTTGGATTTAGGGGGAGCGTCTGTGTCTGTTGATCATCCAGATATTGGAGGCGATGTTCCAGTTTACGCAGAAAGTGATAGGCATTCGTGAGTTCTGCGACAGATTGTTCCGGAAGTTGTTGTTTGTTCTGCAAGCGATGTAAAACACTTAATGTGGGTCGAATACACAAATCAACATCGCGGCCCCCCCGGATCAATTGAAAAACCTGTGTAATAAATTCTATTTCACGAATGCCCCCGGGACCCAGTTTGATGTTGTCGTGCATTTCACGGCGCTCGACTTCCTTGCGCAATTGCGCATGCAAACGGCGCATTGATTCGTAAGCGCCGAAGTCCAGATACTTGCGAAATACAAACGACCTTACAATTTTTTCCATGAGGGCCGATTCAGCTTCGGTATCCGCCTGACCTGCAATTACCCGACCTTTGATCCAAGCATACCGTTCCCATTCCCGCCCTTGTTTGATGAAATACTCTTCCAGCATAGGAAAGCTGATCGCCAAAGGACTGTTTTCTCCATGTGGACGCAAACGCATATCGACGCGGAATACATAACCATCTACTGTATAGTCATTGAGACTGGCAATCAGTTTGCGGCCGAGGCGGGCAAAAAATTCATGGTTTGAAATGGATTTGGCACCATTTGTTTCGCCATCTTCCGGGTAAACGAAGATCAAATCAACATCGGATGATACGTTGAGTTCACCACCACCCAGCTTACCCATGGCTACAACCAGCATATGCTGCAGCGCATTGCTGTGTTCTCCTATGGGTAATCCGAAGCGATTGGGTTGCGTTAGCCAGTTTTCATGGTACTTAAGCGCAAAATTGATGGTGACTTCGGCGAGCTCAGTCATACTGGACATTACTTCGGATAAATCAGCTTGGCCGCTGATATCACGAATGGCCAATCGAAGCATAACTTGCTTGCGTAAATCGCGCAGTACGCGATATAAAATCTCTTCGTTGGTGATCAGTGCGGAATGAAATTCTAGGAACGCCAGCATTTCCTCTCTTTTGAAAGGAGATTGAAGCGTTGTTAGCAACGCAATTTTTCGTGCGGGCTCGCTGTCTATTATGCGCTGTGCATAACGACTAAAAGGCAGCGCGGCGGCGAGCGTTGCATCCGGTGAGTGCTTGATAGTGTGCATAATATTAAGCAATAAATTTTATAGAATAACAAAGCCTATGTTTGCTTATATCAGATAAAGCATAAATCAAATTAGAACGTTGTCAGAGTAAATGCTAGAATCCAGTTTAGCAAAGCGCGAATCCTTGATTTTATATGGAATAATTAGGAAAAGCGCTTGATAATAACGAGAATTCATGAAGGTTTCAGTCAATAATCAATTTTATTCTTGAAATCCTGATGATCAGAGCAAATGAAGAATGTTAAACAATACCACTAAACAACAGCAGCCAATGATTGAAAACGAGAAACGTAAAGGTTTTCGCGTAGCTGCCATTCAGATGGCCTCGGGTCCGAGTGTGTCTGCAAATCTGGAAGAAGCGGCGCGCTTAATAGAAGAAGCGGCTTCTCAAAAAGCCAAACTGATTGTACTACCTGAATATTTCTGTATCATGGGGATGAAGGATACGGATAAATTGGCTGTCCGGGAGCAACCTGGCGACGGGCAAATACAGAGATTTCTCAGTGATACGGCGAAACGTTTGGGTGTATGGTTGGTGGGTGGATCGGTGCCATTAGCGTCACCTGAGACGGATAAGGTTTATAATAGTTGTTTAGTGTATGCGGATAATGGGGAGCAGGTTGCGCGCTATGACAAAATTCATTTGTTTGGCTTGCAACTGGGCAATGAATATTATGCCGAGGAAAAAACCATTAAAGCAGGGAGTAAAGTAGTGACTGTAGATTCTCCATTTGGCCGTATTGGGTTGTCGATATGTTACGATCTGCGGTTTCCGGAGCTGTTCCGCATGATGAATAATGTTGATATTATCTTGGCACCCGCGGCGTTTACTGCGATTACCGGAAAAGCGCATTGGGAGGTATTGGTTCGTGCACGTGCGGTTGAGAATATGGCTTATGTGATAGCAGCCGGGCAAGGCGGTTATCATGTGAATGGACGCGAGACGAATGGGGACAGTATGATTGTCGATCCCTGGGGTGTTGTGATGGAGCGTTTGCCACGTGGTTCCGGAGCCGTGGTGGCGGCAATTGATCCAGAGTATCAGACCAGTTTACGGGCGAATTTGCCGGCATTAGATCATCGAATCTTGCAGTACTGTTAAGCTTCTCAAAATTTGTAATTAACAGATTCTCCAAGCTGCTGTGTAATCTATTGCATGGTTTATTGAACGCCCCGTCGGATTGTATAACTAAATTGGGTGAGTGTAATTATCGATTGCAGTATTGTGCTGTATCGGAGAGTGTTTTTCGAGTGAGTGACTCCTGAAATAACCGTTGGGTTGGGTGCAGTTTTTTGGATAGGCAGTGAATAAAATAAATCAGATATGATAACGACTGAATGTATGACAGAAACAAAAGATTTTTATGCAATTGCCGACCGTTGTTTGTTGTCGCCATATGATATCGATGCTGCCCGATTGCAACAAGTGCTGGGTCAAATACTAACGCATCATATTGATTACGCTGATCTCTATTTTCAGTACAGTCGCTCAGAAGGTTGGATGCTGGAAGAAGGCATTGTTAAATCGGGCAGTTTCAATATCGAGCAAGGCGTTGGTGTTCGCGCTATCAGTGGGGAAAAGACCGGGTTTGCTTATTCTGATGACATCAGTATGCCAGCGCTTGTATCGGCTGCTCAAGCAACACGGGCAATTGCCAATCAAGGCGGAATGCACTCAGCACAAATTGTGAAACGTAATCAAATGGGGCGGCAGACACAGCTTTATTTACCGGAAGATCCGATAGCAAGTCTTAGGGATGCAGATAAAGTAGCACTATTGGAGAGGTTAGAACGCTATACCCGGCAGCTTGACCGACGGGTTACTCAGGTGGTCGCCTCACTCGCCGGTGAATATGAAGTTGTATTGGTAACACGTAGCGATGGATTGCTTGCGGCTGATGTCAGGCCGCTGGTTCGATTGTCATTGCAGGTGATTGCTGAAGAAAATGGCCGCCGTGAGCAAGGTGTTGCCGGTGGTGGCGGGCGATTCAGCTATGCTTATTTTACCGATGAGATTTTGCAGGATTATGCAAAAAAAGCTGTCCATCAGGCGGTGGTTAATCTGGATGCGCGTCCTGCACCGGCTGGCACCATGACGGTTGTTCTGGGGAGTGGCTGGCCCGGGATATTGCTGCATGAAGCAATTGGTCATGGATTGGAAGGGGATTTCAACCGGAAAGGCAGTTCGGCTTTCTCGGGGCGTGTGGGTGAACGCGTTGCAGCTCCTGGCGTTACGGTTGTCGACGATGGAACAATTCCGCAAAGACGTGGATCGTTAAATATTGATGACGAAGGTAACCCGACACAATGTACTGTATTGATAGAAGATGGCATACTGAGAGGCTATTTGCAGGACAGCCTGAATGCCCGGTTGATGGATTTACCCGTTACCGGGAATGGTCGGCGTGAATCTTTCGCGCATATACCGATGCCGCGCATGACCAATACGTATATGCTGAATGGTGATAAGGATCCAGCGGAAATTATCGCTTCAGTAAAGCATGGTTTGTACGCAGCAAACTTTGGTGGCGGGCAGGTCGATATTACCAGCGGGAAATTTGTTTTCTCGGCAGCTGAAGCTTACATGATTGAAGATGGAAAAATCACCTATCCGGTTAAGGGCGCTACGTTGATTGGTAACGGTCCCGATGTGTTGACACGGGTTTCCATGATCGGAAACGATATGTTGTTGGATCCGGGGGTCGGAACCTGTGGTAAAGAAGGACAAAGTGTGCCGGTTGGCGTTGGGCAGCCGACATTACGCATTGATGGATTGACTGTAGGTGGTACAGGAATTTGACGGTACGATGATGGAACTTTTACTGTTAGAATATTTTATAACTTGTTGAAATTGATATTGGGATGCAGAAAGCATGAGTGTGGAATTGACCGGCGCTGAAATTACAATACGTTGTTTGCAGGAAGAAGGCGTGCGTTGTATTTTCGGTTATCCTGGCGGGGCGGTATTGTTTATTTATGATGAATTGTTCAAGCAGGATAAAGTCCGGCATATATTGGTGCGTCATGAACAGGCTGCAGTACATGCTGCAGATGGTTATGCCCGCTCCAGCAATAATGTGGGTGTGGCACTGGTTACTTCGGGGCCGGGCGTAACTAATGCAGTGACAGGTATTGCAACAGCTTATATGGATTCAATCCCTATGGTGATAATCAGTGGGCAAGTGCCAACAAGTGCTATTGGTTTGGATGCATTTCAGGAAGTTGATACGGTGGGTATAACACGCCCTTGTGTCAAGCATAATTTTCTGGTGAAGGATGTAACTGAACTGGCACAAACTATTAAAAAGGCTTTTTATATTGCCTCGACAGGTCGTCCCGGTCCTGTGCTGGTGGATATACCCAAAGATGTTTCGCAACAAAAAACCAAGTTTGTTTACCCGGACAAGATAACCATGCGGTCCTATAATCCGGTGGTCAAGGGGCATTCCAGACAAATCAAGAAAGCTGCTGAATTGATCCTCAGCGCCAAGCGCCCCGTGATCTATGCGGGCGGTGGAGTGATATTAAGTGATGCTGCGCCGCAGTTAACCGAATTGGTGCAAATGCTGAATTTTCCTTGTACTAATACGCTGATGGGATTGGGCGGATATCCTGCGACGGATAAGCAATCCTTGGGGATGTTGGGTATGCACGGTACGTATGAAGCTAACATGGCAATGCAGTATTGTGATGTTCTGGTGGCTGTGGGTGCGCGCTTTGATGACCGTGTGATTGGTAACCCCAAACATTTCTCTAATGAAAATAGAAAAATAATTCATATTGATATTGATCCGTCATCCATTTCCAAACGCGTTAAGGTTGATGTGCCGATTGTGGGCGATGTTCTGGATGTGCTGAAAGAACTCATTAAGCTGCTTAAAGCCGGAAAGGAAAGGCCCGATCAAGCTGCATTGAAAGAGTGGTGGAAACAGATCGAACTATGGCGTGAACGGGATTGCCTTAAATATGATCGTGAAAGCAAGATTATTAAACCGCAAATGGTGATTGAGAAATTGTTCAATATCACCAAAGGGGATGCATTTATTACCTCGGATGTTGGGCAACATCAGATGTGGGCTGCACAATTTTATAAATTTGATAAACCGCGACGCTGGATTAATTCCGGTGGATTGGGCACGATGGGCTTCGGTATGCCTGCCGCAATGGGGGTGCAACTGGCTAATCCGAAAGGTAAAGTGGCTTGCATTACGGGTGAGGCGAGTATTCAGATGTGTATTCAGGAACTGTCGACCTGCAAGCAATATAAATTACCGTTAAAAATTGTTAACTTGAATAATCGTTACATGGGTATGGTAAGACAATGGCAGGAATTTTTTCACGGTAATCGCTATGCGGAGTCTTATATGAATGCACTCCCGGATTTTGTGAAGCTGGCTGAAAGCTACGGACATATCGGGATGAAAATTGAACGGCCAGAAGATGTAGAAGGTGCCTTGAAGGAAGCATTTAAACTGAAGGATCAACTGGTATTCATGGACTTTATCACCGATCAAACTGAAAACGTTTTTCCCATGGTGCCGGGTGGTAAAGGGCTTTCTGAAATGATTCTGGTGTAGAAAACAAATGCGACATATTATTTCTTTATTGATGGAAAATGAAGCAGGTGCTTTGTCTCGTGTAGCAGGCCTGTTTTCAGCGCGTGGTTACAATATTGAGTCACTTTCAGTAGCACCTACTGAAGATCCAACTTTGTCACGAATGACAGTGGTAACTATTGGTTCTGATGAAGTGGTGGAGCAAGTGACCAAACAATTAAACAAGTTGATTGAAGTAGTGAAAATCATCGACTTGAATGAAGGTAATCATATAGAGCGCGAGTTAATGCTGGTCAAAGTACGTGCGATTGGTTCAGATCGAGAAGAAGTCAAACGACTGGTTGAAATTTTTCGTGGTTGTATTATTGATGTAACAGACAAATCCTATACCATCGAGTTAACGGGCACCAGCTCGAAACTGGATGCATTTCTTGAAGCAGTTGAGCGAAGCGCGGTTCTGGAAACAGTACGTACAGGTGCTTCCGGCATAGGGCGCGGAGAATGGATTTTAAAGGTATAATCCCTATTTGCTGATTAATCCGAATCTTGAGGTTAGCAATCCAGAGCAATTTATACTTTGAATAAAGTATTTTCTCTGTTGCGCGCCTGTTTCTATCCTAATTTTGTTTAAAAGGAAAATAATGAAAGTTTATTACGATAAAGATGCAGATCTGTCTCTTATTAAAGGAAAAAAAGTAACTATCTTGGGTTATGGTTCACAGGGGCATGCACATGCTAATAATTTGAGTGAATCGGGAGTAAAAGTTACGGTTGGTCTGCGTAAGGGCGGAGCATCCTGGAATAAAGCCGAGAACGCTGGATTAGCGGTCAAGGAAGTTGCTGAAGCCGTTAAGGATGCAGATGTTGTCATGGTTTTATTGCCCGACGAACAGATTGGATCAGTCTATAAAGCGGAGATCGAACCAGGGCTGAAAAGAAATGCTACTGTAGCGTTTGCTCATGGTTTCAGTGTTCACTATGGACAGGTAAGCCCGCGTGAAGATCTTGATGTGATCATGATTGCCCCTAAGGGACCTGGTCATTTGGTTCGTTCCACGTATCTGCAGGGCGGTGGTGTACCTTCACTGATTGCAGTGCATCAGGATAAATCGGGTAAAGCACGCGATTTGGCGCTATCTTATGCAGCTGCGAATGGCGGTACGCGAGGCGGCGTGATCGAAACCAGTTTCCGTGCGGAGACTGAAACAGACTTGTTTGGCGAGCAGGTTGTATTATGTGGCGGTTTGACTGCATTGATTCAAGCCGGCTTTGAAACTCTAGTAGAGGCTGGCTATGCGCCGGAAATGGCCTATTTTGAATGCCTGCATGAGGTCAAACTAATTGTAGATCTGATTTATGAAGGTGGTATCGCAAATATGCGCTATTCCATTTCGAATAATGCAGAATATGGTGATGTGTCACGTGGGCCGCGTATTATTACCGACGAAACACGTGCAGAAATGCGTAAAATTTTACGCCAGATTCAAACGGGTGAATATGCCCGGGAATTTATTCTGGAAAATCAATCCGGGGCGCCCGTACTTAAATCAAGTCGCCGTATAGCATCCGAACATCAGATTGAACAAGTGGGTGCAAAGTTGCGCGATATGATGCCGTGGATCAAGAAAAACAAACTCGTGGATCAAGTGAAAAACTAGAGAATTATGGTTTTTTCTATGATTTGAACTTTGGTTTCTTTACCATTCAAACTCTTGTTGTAATTTATCTATGGCTCATTATCCTCATCCTATCATTGCTCGCGAAGGTTGGCTTCATATTGTAATTGCATTTTCTGCCGCTTTGGGTTCAACGTTTTTAGTTGGCTGGCTTTGGGCAATACCATTTTGGGTGATTGCTTTTTTCGTTTTGCAGTTTTTCCGTGATCCACCTCGAGAAATTCCACTGGATCCGAATGCCATTTTAGCACCTGCTGATGGCAGAATTGTTGCCGTTGAAAAGACTCATGACCCTTATCTGGAGCGCGAAGCCGTTAAGATCAGCGTTTTTATGAATGTATTTAATGTACATTCCAATCGTAGCCCAGTTGATGGCGAGGTGCGGGATAAATGGTATTTCCCAGGGAAATTCATTAATGCGGATTTACCTAAAGCTTCGCTGGAAAATGAGCGGAATGCACTATGGATTAGGGCTGTTAATGGCTCCGATGTAACTTGTGTTCAAGTGGCTGGATTGATTGCGAAACGTATTCTTTGCCATGTTTCTCCTGGCGATCATCTGACGCGTGGCCAACGCTTTGGCTTTATACGATTTGGTTCGAGAGTAGATATTTATTTGCCGCTGGATACTAAAATTAATGTCAATATCGGTGATAAAGTGTCAGCAACACTGACGATATTGGCAGAATTTCGTGACGAAGCAAAAGCGATTAGTTAAAAAGAGAATACAATTTCAAAATTCTCCGTATCAGTATCAGAGTTTTGGTACCAACGAATGGCGCTGTACTGAAAATCCTTTTTACGAGATGCCTGAGATTAATTATCAACTGGAATATTTTTACTATTAGCATTCTTTTTGCAAAAAACCAATAATGCCTGATTCTTTACCAGAACGTCTTGTGCTCAAATCTCGATTGCGGCGTCGTGGTATTTATTTATTGCCTAACTTATTTACCACAGCTGCTTTGTTTGCAGGTTTTTATGCCATTGTGCAGGCGATGAATGGAAATTTCGAATCTTCAGCAGTAGCCGTTTTTATAGCTATGGTGTTGGATGGATTGGATGGCCGGGTGGCACGGCTGACAGGTACGCAGAGCGAGTTTGGGGCCGAATACGATAGTATGTCGGATATGGTTTCTTTTGGTGTCGCACCTGCACTGATTGTGTATGAGTGGGCTTTGAAAGATATGGATCAATGGGGCTGGATCATCGCATTTATTTACTGTGCGTGTGCAGCCTTGCGGCTTGCACGATTCAATACCAATATAGAGGTGGTTGATAAGCGTTTTTTTCAAGGCTTGCCCAGTCCTGCCGCAGCTGCATTAATCGCAGGACTTGTTTGGGTAATGCTTAATTTTCAGGTGCAAGGGAGCGATATAAAATGGCTTGCTAGTATCGTTACCTTATTTGCTGCTTTGACCATGGTCAGTAATATTCCTTATTATAGTGGTAAAGAAATTAATTTACGTCGCCGGGTTCCATTCTTTACGGTCTTGTTATTAGTACTGTTCTTTTTTGTTTTAATTCCCAGTCACCCGCCGCTCGTATTATTTTTTCTGTTTGCGGCGTATGCATTTTCGGGTTATTTTGTTAAATTATGGCGGTTTAGTAGAAGTAAAAAGAATAATGAAACACCCAGTTCCTGACGTTTATCTATTGCACAGAAAGAAAAAACTATTTATATTCACCGCCATTATGTTTGCAAAAAATTATAACCACTCGCTGTATTTTCTTTCAGGTCCGATAGCTCTATCGGGATCGTTATTGCGCCTTGCGCGCTAAAATTTTCTACCCCTATTTCCCTTTCTTACCTATAAAATTCGAAAAACGAGTTTTATCTTACTTTAAGTTTTCTTCCTGAAGTGGAGAGCATAATGCAAGAGCATTTGATTATTTTTGATACGACGTTGCGTGACGGTGAACAAAGTCCTGGCGCATCCATGACTAAAGAAGAAAAGGTGCGTATCGCCTGGCAGTTGGAACGTATGGGTGTGGATGTTATTGAAGCCGGATTCCCGGCTGCTTCTAATGGAGATTTTGAGGCAGTTAAAGCGGTGGCTGACTCGGTAAAGGCCAGTGTGGTATGCGGATTGGCACGTGCGATCGAGGCTGATATTCAGCGTGCAGGTGAAGCGTTAAAAGGTGCGCAATCGGCGCGTATCCATACGTTTATTGCGACATCACCGATCCATATGAAGAATAAACTAAGGATGTCACCGGATCAGGTGATTACACAAGCCGTGAAAGCTGTGAGATGGGCACGTCAGTATACTGATAATGTTGAGTTCTCTCCAGAGGATGCCGGCCGCTCAGAAATAGACTTCTTGTGTCAGATACTTGAAGCTGTTATTGACGCAGGTGCGACGACATTGAATATTCCGGATACGGTGGGTTATACCATGCCGGATCAGTTCGGTAAGCTGATTCGTAGTTTGCGTGAACGCATTCCGAATTCGGATAAAGCGATTTTCTCGGTGCATTGTCATAATGATTTAGGATTAGCAGTAGCCAATTCACTGGCTGCCGTGATGAATGGCGCGCGGCAAGTGGAATGCACCATCAATGGCTTAGGAGAGAGAGCGGGCAATGCCGCACTGGAAGAAATTGTTATGGCTGTGCGAACGCGACGGGATTATTTTCCTTGTGATACGAAAATCGATGCTACACATATTGTATCGGCAAGTAAGCTGGTTTCCGGCATTACTGGTTTTCCGGTGCAGCCCAATAAAGCGATCGTGGGAGCCAATGCTTTTGCACATGAATCCGGTATTCATCAGGATGGCGTGCTGAAACACCGAGAGACTTATGAAATCATGCGCGCAGAAGATGTGGGTTGGGGTGCAAATAAGTTATTACTGGGAAAACATTCCGGGCGTAATGCATTCCGCAATCGCCTTATGGAGTTAGGTATTGAACTGGAATCCGAAGAAATGCTCAATAATATTTTTATGCGTTTCAAGGAATTGGCGGATAAGAAGCACGAGATATTTGATGAAGACCTCCATGCATTGGTTTCAGATGAAGTACTGGTACTACAAGAACGCTACCGATTAATATCACTTACCATTCACTGCGAAACAGGCGAAGTTCCTTATGCGCGTATTGTGATTTCAGACGATGGAAGTGAAATGAACGCTGCATCTCAAGGAAGCGGTCCGGTGGATGCGACTTTCCGTGCGATTGAAACGCTACTATCCAGTGGGGTTAAGCTGCAATTATTTTCGGTTAACAATATTACCAGTGGAACTGATGCACAAGGAGAAGTAACCGTACGGCTACAGAAGTCTGACCGTATCGTCAATGGACATGGCGCAGATACCGATATTGTTGTAGCGTCAGCAAAAGCCTATCTCAGTGCGCTCAATAAGCTGCATAGCAAGCTGGAGCGAGCTCATCCGCAGGTCTGAATTGAGAATGTCGATAAGAATTCAATGGAAGCTTTACCACAAAGTGATGAAACACAAACTGGCAGTATTGTTTTGTTTGGTAACACTGATATTGAGTGCTCAGGCACAAGCATTTCAGTTTCAAGACGCAACAGGGAAGATTCATAAGCTGGCAGACTATAAAGGACGGTGGGTTCTGGTTAATTTCTGGGTAACCTGGTGCCCGCCCTGCTTGAAAGAAATTCCTGATTTGATTGCGTTATATGAGAGCCGAAAAGATATTATGGTGATCGGTGTGGCAATGGATTTTAGTGATCCACAAGTGGTTATGGATTTTGTTCAATCGATGTCAATTACATATCCCACTGTTTTGGGTAATCGGCAGATTGCTTCTCAACTCGATGATATTTCACTGCTGCCCAGTACGTATTTCTTTGATCCGGATGGGAAACCAGCTGCGCGACAGCTTGGGATCATTTCGAGAGAAAGTATAGAAAGGTTTATTGAGTCAAAGTCAATTGAGAAAAGTGTGGGGCAAACACGCTAGTAAATTGATTCGGTTTCTTGATTGATATCAATAGGAATGCCTAACTATTATTTTGCTATGATGCGGTATAACGCCATGTGGTCTGCCATTTATTAAACACGAGTTGTGGATAGGTAATTTCACCCAAGCTGCCATTATATCGTCCAAGGGCGCGGAAATAATCGCCTTTTTCTTTATTCAGATAATGGCGCAGAATGGTGCAGCCATAGCGTAAATTAACGCGCAAATGAAAAAGATTGTGATCTCGGTGCCCAATGGCTTCAATCCAGAATGGCATTACTTGCATATAGCCGCGCGCGCCTGCATGCGAAAGGGCGTATTTCTTGAAACCACTTTCGACTTGAATCACACTTAACACAAGTTGCGGATCCAATCCGGCACGTGTTGCTTCATAAAAAACAGTTCTCAGAAATTCTTCCCGTTCGATCGGATCGGGTATGAATTTCTCTAAGCGGCTACTCATGCTGATAAGCCAAGTGATGCTGTCAGCTACGGCGGCATATTCAGTGTATGAAGCGGCCTGATCACTCCTTTCGTGGAGAATGACTGTTTGGGTATTGGCAGCAAGCGTTTCATAATGCAGATTATTGGCATGTATGATGTCTGTAAAGAGCGAAAGTAGTATCGTGCAGATTAGTTTGCGCATATTTTATTTGCTATAAATGAAAAAATTACGTCCATGGGTATCGCTTGTGATGCTTGATCTTTTCTTCCTTGATATTCAATGATGGATTGCTTGAGACCTCGTTCGCCAATCACAATCCGATGCGGAATACCTATTAACTCCATATCGGCGAACATGACACCAGGGCGTTCGTCACGATCATCTAAAAGCACTTCGATTTGAGCATCTGAAAACTGTTGATACAGTTTTTCCACGACATCTTTTACCAAACTACTTTTCTGCAGACCAATCGGTATGATTGCGAGCTGAAAGGGCGCCATCGTGGCTGGAAAAATGATGCCATGATCATCGTTATTTTGTTCAATGGTGGCAGCAACAATGCGTGAAATACCGATACCATAGCAACCCATTTCCATGTATTGGGTTTGACCCGACTCGTCGAGATAGCTGGCTTTCATAATTTCAGAATATTTTGTACGCAACTGGAAAATATGGCCTACCTCAATTCCGCGGCAAATTTCTAGTCTTCCTTTACCGTCCGGAGAATCATCACCTGCAACAACATTTCGGATATCGAAAACATGATCGGGTATTTTGAGGTCACGATCAAAATTCACCTGAGTCAGATGGACCCCTTCTTTGTTTGCCCCACAAACAAAGTTACTCATACTCATAACAGTTTGATCAGCAATCACACAAGTATCTAACCCAACCGGACCAATGTATCCAGGTATTGTTCCAGTCTCAAGTAGAATATCTGATTCGCTTGCCATCTGGAACTCGGATAAAAAGGGTATTCTCCTCACTTTTAATTCGTTGAGTTGATGATCACCCCGTAGTAATAGTAAAAATATTTTATTATTTGCCTTTACTGCAAGGGTTTTGATTGTTTTTTGTAATGGTATTTCTAAGAATTCCGCAACTTCAATACAGGTTTTTTTATTGGGTGTTGGGATTTTCAGCATAACACCTTCGGGTTTAGCCCGTTCTTGTTGCGCTGATAATGCACTAGCCAACTCAATATTGGCGGCATAATCTGATTCTGGACAAAATGCGATCGCATCCTCACCAGATTCAGCTAAGACATGAAATTCATGTGAACCACTGCCTCCTATAGCACCAGTATCAGCTGCAACGGCACGAAATTCTAGGCCAAGACGTGTAAAAATACGGCTATAGGTTTCATACATGAGTTGATATGTTTGCATCAGACTGTTTTCATCAGTATGGAAAGAATAAGCGTCCTTCATTAAGAATTCTCGTGCACGCATTACTCCAAAACGTGGTCGAATTTCATCACGAAATTTTGTTTGTATTTGATAGAAATTGAGTGGTAATTGACGATAGCTTTTGATTTCTCTGCGTGCTATGTCAGTTATGATTTCCTCATGCGTTGGGCCAAAACAGAAATCATGTGCATGCCGATCTTTGATTTTTAGCATTTGTGGACCGAATATATCCCATCTGCCAGTTTCTTGCCATAATTCAGCAGGTTGTATCGCAGGCATCAGAACTTCTATAGCGCCACTTTTATTCATTTCATCACGAACAATGTTTTCTATTTTTCGTAGTGTTCTTAAACCCAACGGCATCCAAGTATATAGTCCACTACCTAAGCGTTTGATTAGCCCGGCGCGTAGCATAAGTTTGTGACTGACTAGCTCTGCTTCGGCAGGTGCTTCCTTAAGCGTTGAAATAAAAAATTGCGAGACGCGCATGAGTGATTCCATTATGATAATAAAATTATAGTAATTTTACCTTGAAATACTTGGTGAAGTGCGGATTAGTCTATCGTTATGGATAGATAATCAACTTAAATAGATAGAATCTCTCCAAGGTATGGGGTTTTTGTTTTATAGGCACTTTCAATCTATAGTAAAGTATGAAAAAATCTACCCATTTGATGGGTCAAATGAGTAATTCACATGATTGACCGTAACGGATATCGCCCCAATGTTGGTATTATCCTGCTGAATTCAAAGAATGAAGTATTTTGGGGTAAGCGCATAAGACAAAATTCTTGGCAATTTCCACAAGGTGGTATTAAGTCGGGAGAAGGTCCTGAACAAGCCATGTATCGGGAATTAACCGAAGAAATAGGTTTGTATCCAAATCACGTTGAGATTGTTGGACGAACGCGCGACTGGCTGCGATATGAAGTCCCTGATCGCTGGATTAGGCGTGAGTGGCGTGGAAATTACAAAGGCCAAAAGCAAATTTGGTATTTGTTGCGTTTGATAGGGCGCGATAGCGATGTTTCGTTACGTGGAAGTGCGCATCCAGAATTTGACGCTTGGCGCTGGAATCAATATTGGGTCGAATTAGATTCAGTTGTAGAGTTTAAGCGTAAAGTTTACAAACAAGCACTGACAGAATTATCACGATTGTTAAAAACGGATCCATGTCAAAGTATGGGTCATGATAAAAATAATTTAGCCAGTGAAACAAGAGAAATTTTAATTAATCATCTGGAAGTGAATGAATAATCCGCTTGATATAAAGTATTTTTAAGGGTTATTTAAGTTATTACCCAGTAAATTTTAAGAAACGGGGTAGAATTGCCTCACTTTGTTTTTAAAAGATTCCCATCTGTGGGTGTTTCATCAGGCGTAATCGGCTGCGCCATTACAGCTGTTTTATTATATATACTTAGGGAGAATACCGATGAAGATACGTACACTGGTTGCGTCACTGTTATCGATAGGCGTTCTTGTCACTTCGATTAATGCTTCAGCCAATGAACCTATCCAGCCCATTAAAGCTGCTAAAGTAACAAATGCTGATATGGTTGAACTGGGTAAAATGTTATTTTTTGATCCACGCTTATCGAAATCCGGATTTATTTCCTGTAATTCTTGCCATAATTTGAGTATGGGTGGAACAGATAATATTCCGAGCTCTATCGGTCATAAATGGCATCAAGGGCCTATTAATGCACCTACTGTATTAAATGCCAGTATGATTTTAGCTCAATTTTGGGATGGGCGCGCTAAGGATCTAAAAGAACAAGCGGGTGGTCCAATTGCAAATCCAGGAGAAATGGGTTCTACACATAAACTAGCTGTTGATGTAATACAATCTATTCCTCAATACCGTGGTTATTTTCAAAAAGCATTCGGTTCTGATCAGGTTGATATTGATCGAGTAACCAGCGCAATTGCAGCTTTTGAAGAAACATTAGTTACGCCTGGATCACGTTTTGATAAATGGCTGGAAGGTGACAAGAAAGCTCTGAATCAGCAGGAGCTGGAAGGGTATGAGTTATTTAAGAGTAGCGGTTGCTCCGGTTGCCATAATGGACCGGCTGTAGGCGGGACACTATATCAGAAGTTTGGTGTGCATCACCCTTATAAAACCGAAAGTAAAGCGGAAGGACGAAAAGCAGTTACTGGTAAAGATACTGATTTAAATGTGTTTAAAGTACCAACTTTGCGTAATATTGAACTCACTTACCCCTACTTTCATGATGGGGCTGTAGCAACATTAGAAGATGCTGTAAAGACCATGGGTAAAGTGCAATTAGATCGTGATTTTAACAAGAAGGAAATTGATAGTATTGTTGCTTTCCTAAAAACATTAACCGGTGAGCAACCTGATATCAAACTGCCGATCCTTCCGCCTTCCAACAATAGTACGCCAAGACCAGTACCGTTTTAATTTTTTAGAATTTAAAAATCAGAAGCAATTTTGTTGAATTTTCTTGAAGTGGAAGTCAAATGCAAGCATCCAGGTGTTATGAACATAACCTGGATGCTTGCAATGTAACGATAATTCTGACAAGAAACAATTGATTTAATTTGATGGTTCTACCGTATTAGTACAATCTGTTATAGATTTACAAATAAAAATAAAGTAGAGTCACTATTTATTCCAATAACCAATAATTAGAATAGGGAGTTACCTATGGGTAACAAGGGACAGTTACTGCAAGATCCATTTCTAAACATATTGCGGAAAGAACATATTCCGGTATCGATATATTTAGTGAATGGTATTAAATTGCAAGGACAAATTGATTCATTTGATCAATATGTAGTACTGTTGAAAAACTCAGTTACGCAAATGGTATACAAGCACGCAATCTCTACAGTAGTGCCTGCAAGAGCTGTTACTATTCCTATTGAAACAATGGAAGCTCGTGATACCTGATGCCTGAATCAGGCATGGCTAGAATAAAAGCTATTAATCCAGCAATACTTGTTGGTCTCGACTTTGGTAGTGCTGCACATAAAGATAGCCTGAAAGAGTTAGAGCAGTTGGCTATTAGCGCTAAGCTACAGGTTCTGGCTGTTGTAGAAGGAAAGCGTTCTCGCCCTGATTCAACAACCTATATTGGAAGCGGAAAGGTTGATGAAATAGCACAATTATTATCGCAGCATGAAGTTTCGCTGGTAATATTTAATCATGACTTGTCCCCAGCTCAGCAACGTAACTTGTCCTTACGCTTAAATTGTAATGTCATCGATCGTACTAGCTTGATTCTCTATATTTTTTCTCAGCGCGCTAAGAGTCATGAAGGAAAGTTACAAGTGGAACTAGCTCAGTTAGAACATCTTGCAACACGACTGATACGTGGATGGACTCATCTTGAAAGACAAAAAGGTGGTATTGGTTTGCGTGGTCCTGGTGAGACTCAACTGGAAACAGATCGACGATTAATTAAAAAGCGAGTTAAGTTACTTAAAGAAAAACTTTCAGCCTTGCAGCGTCAACGTAACGTCCAAAGACGATTAAGACAGCGTACAAATGTACTTTCGGTATCTATAGTTGGTTACACCAATACAGGAAAATCGACTTTATTTAATAAATTAGCGCGTGCGCAATCATTCGCTGCTGATCAGCTGTTTGCCACATTGGACACGACAACACGAAAACTATTCCTCTCTGAAGGCGGTTCGGTAGTAATTTCGGATACAGTAGGATTTATCCGCGAATTACCGCATACGTTAGTGGCAGCCTTTCGTGCAACGCTTGAGGAAACTATTCAGGCCGATATACTGCTTCACGTAATAGATGCCAATGGTTCGAATCGTGATGAACAGATCGAAGAAGTTAATAAGATATTAAAAGAAATTGGTGCTGATACAATTCCTCAAGTTTTAATCTTAAACAAGATTGATCTAACTGATTTGGCTGTAGACGGCAAAGGTTGCACGCGCGATGAATATGGTAGAATATCACGTATTCGTTTAAGTGCAAAAACAGGCGAGGGGATAGAGTTTGTAAGATTAGCATTGACAGAAGCACTTGTGGAAAACTCCAAGAGAATGCATGAGCAATCTACAGATATTAAGAGAGTAATTGGAGGTTGTGCTACGGTACAAGAACTTTTTTAAACGAACAAAACAGGAATTAATATGGGATTAAATGATCCACAATGGGGAAAAAATAAAGGCGATTCCGGTCCACCAGATTTGGATGATGTGCTGCGCAATGTTAATAAAAAGATCAATAATATTTTCGGACAAAAAAAAGGTGGTGGAGGTGATGAGGGCTCAAATACTCAAGGCCCTAAACAGCAGAGTGGCGGTAGTATCGCACTGATTCTCGGCTTGCTCGTGGTGGTGTGGCTGGCAAGCGGTTTTTATATTGTGGATGAAGGCCATAGAGGTGTTGTATTACGTTTTGGTCAATATACTGATACTACTCCGGCAGGCTTGCGTTGGCATTTACCTTATCCTATTGAGAAAGTAGAAATAGTGAATGTCAGTCAGGTTCGTACAGTTGAAATTGGTTATCGTAATAATGTAAGAAGCAAGGTACTCCGGGAGTCATTGATGTTGACTGATGATGAGAACATCATAGATATTCAGTTTGCGGTGCAATATATATTGAATAATCCAGAGAGCTTTCTGTTTAAAAATAGAAATCCTGAAGAAGCAGTTCTACAAGCAGCTGAGACTGCGATAAGGCAAGTGATTGGTAAGAGTAAAATGGACTATGTTCTTTATGAAGGGCGTGAGCAAGTTGCAGCCAATGCGACCCAACTGATGCAGAAAATTCTAGATCGTTATGAGATAGGTATCTCTATCAGCAAAGTGACTATGCAGAATGCGCAACCGCCAGAGCAGGTTCAAGCTGCATTTGATGATGCAGTAAAAGCAGGACAAGATAGAGAGCGGCAAAAGAATGAGGGACAAGCTTATGCCAACGATGTGATTCCAAGAGCTGTTGGTAATGCTGCCCGATTGATTCAAGAATCTGAAGGATATAAACAACGAGTGATTGTAAGTGCCGAGGGTGACGCCAGTCGTTTTGAACAAATTCTTGTGGAATATAGTAAAGCTCCCAAGGTGACACGCGAACGTTTGTATCTGGACATGATGCAACAGGTACTCTCTAATACCAGTAAGATTCTCGTTGATCAGAAGAATGGTAATAATATCATGTACTTACCTATAGATAAGCTAATAAATATGAGTGGATCAACGTCAGTTTCATCAGTAACCGCGCAGCCAATGGTGCAGGAGGCAGCCCCAGATAGTGGAATGCGAGCACGAGAGTCTTTTCGTAGTCGCGAACGGGAGATAAGATAGATGAAAAATTTTACATCAGTATTTTCAGGGATCATCATTGCAGTGTTTTTTCTGGGAAGTTCCGCTATCTATATTGTAGATCAGCGGCAACAAGCTATTTTGTTTCAACTAGGGGAAGTGATTGATGTTAAAACGGAACCTGGTCTTTATTTCAAGATTCCTATCGCACAAAATGTACGTTTTTTTGAGAAACGCATTTTGACGATGAACACTGAAGAACCTGAGCGCTTTATTACTTCAGAGAAAAAGAACGTTTTGGTAGATTTGTTTGTGAAATGGCGTATTGTAGACGTTAAACAATACTATATCAGCGTTCGGGGTGATGAAAATTTAGCGCAAACACGTTTAGCGCAAACTATTAATGCAAGTATACGTGATGAATTTGGTAACCGTACAGTTCATGATGTAGTCTCGGGTGAGCGTGATGTTATTATGGAAATTATGCGTCAGAAAGCTGATAGTGATGCTCGTTCGATTGGAGTAGAAGTTGTTGACGTACGCTTGAAACGAGTGGATCTGCCCCAGGAAGTCAGTGAATCGGTATATAGACGTATGGAAGCAGAACGTAAAAGGGTTGCCAATGAATTACGTTCTACCGGTGCGGCTGAATCGGAAAAAATTCGTGCCGATGCCGATAGACAACGTGAAGTCATAATGGCAGAAGCATATCGAGAAGCTCAGAAAACGATGGGTGATGGTGATAGCCAAGCAGCCGCAACCTATTCAAACGCTTTTCAGAAAGACGCCGAATTCTATGCTTTCTGGCGTAGTGTTGATGCCTATAAACAATCTTTCAAGAATAAAGGAGATATGTTGGTTCTTGAACCTACCTCTGATTTTTTCAAATACTTGAAAAATCCTGCTGTTAGTAAATAAAATCAGGGATTGTGATTGAATGATGATAGGTGTTAGGTCCAAATATTCCACTAAGATTTTCTTATTAAAGAGTAAGTTTCAGTCTATGGTCTTCTCACGTAGTGAATATATGTAATTTTGTCATATATTGATTTATAAAGAGGTTCTGAAGATCGTGGATATTTTTATACTCGATTACACAGAACCTCTTAATTTTTTCTTCTATTTTAGAAAACATAATGAATGCCTGATATAGCAGGAGCTGTATTAATATGTGGGAAAATTTTCTGATTGCGATTGCCTTGATGTTAATTCTAGAAGGGATGCTGCCATTTTTATCTCCCCAGACTTGGAGAGAAGCATTTAGAAAAATGATTGAAATTAATGATCATCAGATACGTTTTATTGGTCTGACTTCAATGCTGATTGGATTAATGTTGTTACTTATCGTAAGTTAACATTATTTTCTATTCTTCTCGCTGACAATTTGTCGATCATAAATATGCAAAATTGGCTACTTCCAGAATATGTCGAGGATATATTACCTGTAGAAGCATTGCATATCGAAGTAATGCGGCGTCAGATCATTAACTTGTTGCTGGTACACGGATACCAGCAAGTAATTCCGCCATTGTTAGAGTATGTGGAATCGTTGCTGTCCGGCAGTGGTAGCGACATGGATTTGCAGATATTCAAAGTGATAGATCAACTTAGTGGACGCATGATGGGCCTACGTGCCGACATGACTCCGCAAGTTGCAAGAATTGATGCACATTTGTTGAACTCTGTAGGTATAACACGTCTATGTTATGCCAATAGCGTATTGCATACCGTGCCATCTGGGGTAACCCAAACTCGAGAGCCATTGCAAGTAGGTGCGGAACTTTATGGTCACTCAGGGTTGGAAAGTGATCTGGAGGTCCAACGGGTCATGTTGCAATGCTTGTCTGTCGCAGGTGTAAGTAAAATTCATCTGGATCTCGGTCATGTGGCAGTTTTCCGGGGTCTAATTAAGGGTGCGGATATATCGCGAGAACTCGAAGCCGAATTGTTTGCGGTTCTGCAAGCAAAAGATGTTTCGACTTTAAAGGAATTGTGTATAAAGTTACAAAAAAATACGCGTGACGCATTGATGTTATTGCCTCAGCTTTATGGTGATAAGAATATTTTGGTAGATGCTATTAAACGATTGCCGGATTATCCTGAGATTAGAACTGCATTGAATGAATTGAGTATAGTGGAAGAAGAATTGAAACCAATTGTCGATGAAATTGCGTTTGATTTGGCGGATTTGCGTGGATATCACTATCATACTGGAATGGTCTTTGCTGCGTATGCGAATGGCTGCTCAAACGCTATTGCTTTAGGCGGACGTTATGACGAAATAGGGAAAGCCTTCGGGCGAGCACGGCCAGCTACTGGTTTTAGCATGGATCTCAGAGAGCTGTCCAGATTGATGAAACCTCAAACATATCCCAGTGGAATACGCGCGCCTTTCCAGAAAAAAAATAAAGAACTGGAAAATATGATCGAGCAACTGCGCAGCTCAGGGCAAATCGTTGTGATGGATTTGCCGGGGCAAGAGAACGAGTCCTTGGATTGCGATAGGCAATTAGTATTTCATAATGGGCAATGGATCGTTGAAAAAATTTAATATTTTGGCAGCAAAGTCTTTTAGAGATTAGTGATATGACTAAAAATGTAGTAGTCATTGGTACGCAATGGGGTGATGAAGGAAAAGGTAAGGTAGTTGACTGGCTAACAGATCATGCGCAAGGCGTGGTACGCTTTCAAGGCGGCCATAATGCGGGTCATACCTTGGTCATAGGAAATAAAAAAACCGTATTACATCTGATCCCATCCGGCATACTGCGCGACAGTGTTGTTTGTTATATTGGAAATGGAGTGGTAATTTCTCCGGAGGCGCTGCTCAATGAAATTGATATGCTTGAGCATAATGGTGTCAATGTCAGTGGGCGCTTGCGGATTAGTGCAGCTTGTCCGTTAATTTTGCCCTGTCACGTCGCATTAGATAATGCGCGTGAGACTGCTAGAGGCGTAGGGAAGATTGGCACCACAGGACGTGGTATCGGTCCAGCTTACGAAGATAAAGTCGCGCGACGCGCAATTCGTTTGCAAGATTTATTCCATCGTGATCGCTTTGCTGCGAAGTTAGGTGAGATGTTGGATTATCACAATTTTGTGTTGAAAAATTATTTTCATATGCCTGTCGTAGATTTTCAAAAAACCATGGATGATGCGCTGGTGCAAGCTGAGCGGATTAAACCGATGGTTGCTGATGTTCCCCAGCTTTTATTTAATGCGCACAAAGCGGGGGATAATCTGTTATTTGAAGGTGCACAGGGTGCGTTATTGGATATTGATCATGGGACATACCCATTTGTCACCTCTAGTAATTGTGTGGCTGGTGCGGCAGGTCCTGGCAGTGGAGTTGGACCGCAAATGTTGCACTATGTGCTGGGTATTACCAAAGCATACACAACACGCGTTGGTTCTGGCCCATTCCCGACTGAACTGGACGACGAAGTAGGTAAGCATCTCGCCACGCGTGGACATGAATTCGGTTCGACAACGGGGCGTCCTCGCCGCTGTGGTTGGTTTGATGCGGTTGCGTTAAAGCGCTCGATTCAAATAAACGGCGTAACAGGATTATGTATTACTAAACTAGATGTATTAGATGGTGTGGAAGTTCTTAATCTCGGGGTAGGATATAAACTGAGCGATGGTAATAATAGCAATATACTGCCGATTGGTGCTGATGATCTGGATTGTTGTGAGCCGATCTACGAGGAAATACCCGGGTGGTCAGAAAATACAGCCGGAATTAAAGAGTTTGACCAACTGCCAAAAGCCGCACAGGATTATCTGAAACGTTTGGAAGAGGTTTGTGAAATACCCATCGATATGATTTCTACAGGACCTGACAGAGAAGATACTATCCTTTTGCGTCATCCATTCAAATAATGGGCATTGGTTTCTCAATGTAGTAACAACTAACCAACTGCAAGCAGTAAATCATGTGCGACCCTCGTTCGGTACATATCGTGAGCTGGGAAGATGAGGCACTCACTTTACGTGCTATCCGAACCGAAGTTTTTATACATGAACAGCAAGTTCCGGAATCTCTGGAATGGGATGAATTTGATGCAATTAGTATGCATGTGTTAGCACGCAATTTTGATGGACAACCCGTTGGGACTGCAAGATTATTGCCGGATGGTCATATTGGACGTATGGCGGTATTAAAAGAATGGCGGGGTAAAGGATATGGCAGTGCCATGCTGCAAAAGATTCTGGAAGAATTAAGAATCCGGAATAAACAAAAAAAAGCAATGCTCAATGCGCAAGCGAGCGCTGTTAAATTCTACGAAAAATTTGGATTCAAGGTTTCTGGAGAAGAATTTGTGGAGGCTGGTATTCTGCATGTCAAAATGATACTTTTCTTGAAGTGGAATTAGCCCAGGTTATTTTCTTTCAGTTTTTCCCCATTCATTAGCTAGCGCATCAGAAGCTTGTTTCCATTGATTGATTGCCTGCTCCATTGAAATCCTAGCCTGTTCTGATTTTTTCCTGGCAGTTTCAGCTTCTCGCTCGGCTGCAGCTAATTTCTGTTTAATTGCAGCCAATGTCTTTTCGGCAAAAACAGCATCCTTATTTAAAGTATCCGCTGATTGTTTGGCTTGCATCATTTTGTCATAGGCAATACTGGCATTTTTTTGAAGATCCGCAATATTTTCTGCATACACAAAAGGCAAAACCAAGACGTTCAGAGAAAGAATGAAACAAGTTCTAGTAAATAAAATGGCGAGATTGTATTCTCTAAAATTGGAGTTAGTCTTCATAATTACCCTTTAAGTCATTAATTCATAAGTTTCTATGGTGTATTCATGTGGTAAGGAAAGAGCGAATTCGAAATTCTTTGAAACATATGATTCAGCGAACCGATGTATCTTTGCAATGTGGAGCGATTAAGTTCTACATTAAGATTTTTTCAATAAAACCTGATCACTGGCGAAAGAATAGATAAGTTCATAGCTCACCTATCAAACAGTCGATGTAAGCAACCTACACAATGTTTTTCCCTACTGCTCTATTGTATCTTAAGATATTGTAAAATCAGTATACCAAAAAGCGTGAGTGCTTGTTCATTGCTATCTGTAAACATTATTTGACTACTAATATAAGGAACTAGAATGTATATGTCGCCAGGGGCACTATTGCTGAAAGTAAGTGTGATTTTTATTTGTACTTTGTCGCTGGTTATGATCGCAACATCAGTACTTGCAAGTTGTAAGGGATGTTTGTGTCCGGGAGATCCATGTAGCCTCTGCCCATTGCCTGCCATGCAAGATAATTCGTCAAAATCAGGTGAACACGATCTATGTGCGAGGATAAAAGAGAAAGTGCCACCAACTTCGGCACAACCGGGATCTAATGAGTATTTTCCAATTTTGGATAAAGCTATTATGGTTTGCGTGAATGAGGGGGGTGATGTCATTAGAAACAAGCAACGTAATGTGGAGTTTCCATCAAGTTTTTATTGCAAACCACCAGACCTTATAAAAAAGAATTAATACTCGCCTCGAAAAAAACTGATACTGAGGGTGGATTGGTTAAGTTATATTACCTCAAATATTGAGGTGAGTTTCCCCCCGAGAAATAGTCTTCCAAGGGTGACGTACAATGGAAGACGATGAAGAAGATACCGAAGCAGGAATACACGATCGAGTTCAAGGCACAAGCGGTCAAGCAAGTGAAGATGGGGAAGTCGATTGGTTTGGTAACGAAGAAGCTGGTG
>CAMCBD010000010.1 GCA_945872825.1 Nitrosomonas ureae | reverse complement strand
GTGTAATAGGTTCTTCTCCAATAGCTTCATCTACAATGCGCTTGGCTAGCTGATTTAAGTCTAAATTTTTAGGTCGTTTACTCATGTTGATATGATAGCATTGATGCAAGCAAGTTCAAGATGCTATAAATTCAAACTGAGACACTACCCTGCTTATCGTATAAATTCACCGATGATACACCGCACTTTGACATACTGGGCATACCTTGTCAACAAGCATATACTTCAAAAAACAAATTATCGAAAGGATATGAACAGATGAAAGGATTATTTAATTTGGTAATAACGCTAGCTATTATTACTCCGGTCACAATATTTTTTGGCTACATCATCATGGATGAAGGCGACCAATTTACTGCCGAGCACTATATGGTAACGGGGTTGAGCACAATTCCGCTTATTTTCGCGCTGCTGGTTAAATTTTTGATGACTGGCGCAGAAAAGGACAAAGAATAAATAATGAGCGGAAAAATAAACAAGCCCGTGGCAAGACCACAGGAAATCGCAAGTTTAATCAATCAGCGTACCCTGTGAACTTTCACAAGCACGCTGATAAGCCAATCCTGCCACCGCCAAATCCCCTATTGCCAGACCCCGGAAAACAAAAGCTGTCCGTTCATCATTGGTGCGACGGCCAGCCGTATCACCGGTTACCAAGCTTGTCAGATCGCCGCAAACCAGCGCCGGATCAATCAGCGGTTTAGGCATGCTGGCTTCCTGCTTCAGGTCATCGACAATAATCCGATCAAACGCAGACATGCTTTCCACCAGCCACGGAGTAGCCAGATCGGTCATCGTGACAAAAGCACCGGGTTTTAACCAACGCGCATCCAGAAATGGAATCAATTGTGGCGCCAGTGTTACGGAAGTAACGATCAAGTCCGCATTGCTAACCGCTTCCTGAGCAGTTTGGCTGGCAATAACCATCAACCCCAATTTTTCCGCGCTGCGACAGAATGCATCGCGGCTGGCGGTTCCACGACCAAACGCTTGAATCTGTTTTAACGGAAACATTGCAGCCAACGCCTGCAAATGACTGTGGGCTTGCACGCCACAACCGATAAACGCAGCGATGGATGCATCAGGCCGAGCAAGCCGTTTGGCAGCCACCGCACTTAATCCGGCAGTCCGTACCGCAGTAACCCAATTGCCGTCGATTATCGCGAGCGGCAATCCACTACGGCTATCAAGTAAAGTCACCAACGCATTGATACTTTCGAACCCATGCTTCGGGTTATCCGGATTCAGCACCAGGGCTTTGACTACAAGAAACGGCGGATCATCGGCAGCCGCCAGTGTCGCCATCATATACCGGCCATCCGGCGGAGTGATCACCGTTTTTGGCGCATTCCAGGTGTGTTGCAGATTTTGTCCAAGAATCAGGTGTTCAATGCTGGCAACAATCTCCTGAACAGTCAGTTGCAGAGATTGCAGTAAATCCCGGGATAAATAACGAATACAGGGCGGCATTTGAGCTACAGTTTTTTTGCTATCACTCATAATTTAGAACTTTACTGTGTTTTTCGTTGTCTCTGCCAGATCAATTGAAAGTTGGTCATATTGACAGTCAATGCTATAATGCTGCCCCCACCGCAACAACTAACAGCTTATTTTTGAGGAATTATTTATGTCTCGCCCTATCCGCAATATCGCCATCATCGCGCACGTTGACCATGGCAAAACGACAATGGTCGACAAACTTTTACATCAAGCCGGCACCTTTGCCGCACACCAACAGATTTCCGAGCGCGTAATGGATTCCAACGATATTGAGCGTGAACGCGGCATTACCATTTTGGCCAAGAATTGTGCCATAGATTTTGAAGGCATTCATATTAATATCGTCGATACCCCCGGCCATGCTGATTTTGGTGGCGAGGTAGAGCGTGTATTGTCGATGGTGGATGGTGTATTGCTGTTGGTTGACGCAGTCGAAGGCCCGATGCCGCAAACTCGCTTTGTCACCAAAAAAGCACTCGCGTTGGGTCTGCGCCCGATTGTCGTGATTAATAAAATTGACCGTCCTGGTGCACGTGCGGAATGGGTCGTCGATCAAACGTTTGATTTGTTCGACAAACTCGGCGCCAGTGATGAACAACTTGATTTTCCCGTCGTCTATGCTTCCGCATTAAATGGCTTTGCCACATTGGAACTGAATAAACCCAGCACGGACATGCGCCCGTTGTTTGAAACCATCATCAAACACGTCCCCGCCCCTGAAGGCAATCCGGAAGAACCCTTGCAACTGCAAATCAGCGCCTTGGATTACTCCAGTTTTGTCGGCCGCATTGGCATCGGACGTATTCGTCGCGGCAAGCTAAGACCCGGCCAGGAAGTGATGATATTACTGGGCGATAAACCGCCTAAGAAAGCAAAAGTCAATCAGGTTCTCGGTTTCCAGGGTTTGGAACGGATACAAATGAAAGAAGCCTTAGCCGGCGATATTGTCCTGATCAATGGCGTAGACGAGCTGAGCATCGGTACCACGCTCGCCGATATCGACAATCCCGAAGCATTGCCCATTCACGCCGTGGATGAGCCAACACTCACCATGACGTTTCAGGTCAATACTTCGCCTTTTGCCGGGCAGGAAGGCAAATTCGTCACCAGCCGTCAGTTACGCGAACGCCTGGAAAAAGAATTACTCATCAATGTTGCGATGCGTCTGGAAGAAACCAACGAAACCGATTCATTCCTAATCTCCGGACGCGGTGAACTGCATCTCACCATTTTGCTGGAAAATATGCGCCGCGAAGGCTACGAACTGGCTGTCTCCCGCCCGCATGTCGTGATCCGTGAAATCGATGGGGTCAAATGTGAACCGTTCGAAATGCTCACGGTCGACGTGGAAGAAGCCAATCAAGGCGCGGTGATGGAAGCCTTAGGTGCACGCCGCGGCGATTTGCTGGATATGGTATCGGATGCCAAAGGACGTGTCCGCCTGGATTATCGCATCCCGGCACGCGGCTTGATCGGTTTCCAATCCGAATTCATGACCATGACACGCGGTACCGGTTTGATGAGTCACGTATTTGATGAATTCGCCCCAATGCGCCAGGAAATTCCACCACGCAGAAATGGCGTGCTCATTTCTGCCGAAAAAGGTGAAGCTGTTGCCTATGCCTTATGGAAACTGCAAGATCGCGGCCGCATGTTCGTTAGCCCCGGAGATCGCTTGTACGAAGGCATGGTGATTGGCGTGCACACCCGTGATAATGATCTGGTAGTCAACCCAATCAAAGGCAAGCAATTAACCAATATCCGCGCATCCGGAACCGACGAAGCGGTGACTTTAGTTCCACCAATTCAACTCACGCTGGAATCAGCGATTGAATTTATTGCGGACGACGAACTGGTAGAAATTACCCCGAAAACGATCCGTATCCGCAAACGTTTCTTGCTGGAACACGAACGTAAGCGTGCTTCACGGGTAGCGGCTTAGTATTAACAGGGCGCGATATAGTCAAAACAAATATTGCGCCCATCTTGATTGATTGTCATTTAGGAATCCAGCGACTCATATCGCAGTAACCGCTCAATCTTCGCTATACGCCCCCTTATTTCATCAAGAGATTTATACGCTTTATCATCCTTTTCGTGCATATAAGTCGAGAGTGCTCGCAATTGAACAGCGACATCCTTGATATCTTTGTTTGAAGGAAGTGTGCCAAAAGAAATGTAGGGCACCACTACATAGAGAGGAATAGCGTGAAGTTTCGCAAAAAGATCCGAAGAATTTTTCAGTAAAGCATCCCTTGCTGCGCCTGATGTCTCCTTTGAACGTGCTTCTGGTGTAAGTATAGTTGGTCCATGAAACAATAAATTAAAACGTATCTCCCCAATTGTTTTTCTAAGCTCATAAAGGGATTCAATAAAAAATTTTGATATAATCTGTCCTATAACATATACCAAAATACCAAGCAAAGCACCCCAAACAATCTTCTCGATATCATTCATTGCTGGACGTGTTTAAGACAACACCTAAATATCAATATTCGTCGCCCGCAGCGCATTCTTCTCAATAAACGCCCGTCGTGGTTCGACCACATCGCCCATCAGTGTCGTAAAGATTTCGTCGGTCAATATGCTGTCTTCAATCTGCGCGCGTAGCAGGCGGCGATTTTGTGGGTCCATGGTGGTTTCCCACAATTGGATGGGATTCATTTCACCCAGGCCTTTGTAGCGTTGCACATTCACGCCTTTTTTCGCTTCTTCCAGCATCCACTCAAGGGCTTGTTTAAATTCACTGACGCTTTGCTTGCGTTCGCCGCGCTGTATGTAGGCACCCTGGCCCAATAAGCCTTCAAATACCTGGGCGGTTTTCTGAATCTGCGCATAATCGCCGCTTTCGACGAAATCATTATCCAGGTAACTGGTCAGCACATTGCCGTGCGACATGCGCATGATTTTCAGGCGATAACGTTCATGCATTTCATCATATTCCGCGACGATTTCTATGTCTTTTACCCGTGATGCCAGCCGGGCTGCGCTGTCTATTGCCGCTTGCTCGCTGCTCAAGTTAACATCCGGCAGGCGCAGCAGTGCATGCATCACGTTGCTGTCGATCATTCGACTCATGCGCTCGATCACCGATTCTGACAGAATATATTCATTGGCGATTTTTTCCAGTGTGTCGCCAGTCAAAGGCGGTTTTTCTTCACCGGTATACAGCTCAGCGTCGGCTAAAGCCAGACTCAGCATGTGTTGTTTTAATTCATGGTCATCTTTGACGTAGCGTTCTTTTTTGCCATGTTTGATTTTATACAACGGCGGTTGTGCAATATAAATGTGACCGCGCTCGATCAGCTCGGGCATTTGCCGGTAAAAGAAGGTCAATAACAGGGTACGGATATGCGAGCCGTCTACGTCCGCGTCGGTCATGATAATGATGCGGTGATAGCGCAGCTTGTCCGGGTTGTATTCATCCTTGCCTATGCCTGTTCCCAGCGCTGTAATCAGGGAAATAATTTCCTGGGAGGAGATCAACTTATCAAAGCGGGCTTTTTCTACGTTCAGTATTTTTCCTTTCAGCGGCATGATGGCTTGAAATTTCCGGTCGCGCCCTTGTTTGGCAGAACCGCCTGCAGAATCACCCTCGACCAGGTAAAGTTCGCATAACGCCGGGTCTTTTTCCTGACAATCAGCCAGTTTTCCGGGTAATCCCATGCCGTCGAGCACGCCTTTTCTACGCGTTAGTTCGCGGGCTTTACGCGCCGCTTCTCGCGCTCTGGCCGCTTCGATTACTTTATTGCAAATGGTTTTTGCGTCAGCCGGATTTTCCAGTAAAAACTCGGACAGCTTTTGTGACACAATTTCTTCCACCACTGGTCGCACTTCCGATGACACCAGCTTTTCTTTGGTTTGCGAGGAGAACTTGGGTTCAAACAGTTTTACCGACAGGACACACGAAAGGCCTTCGCGCATGTCATCACCCGCCGTTTCAATCTTGGCCTTCTTAGTCAGCTCATTTTTTTCCATGTAGTTGTTAAGCGTACGTGTCATGCCGGCACGCAGGCCTGTCAGATGGGAACCGCCATCTTTTTGCGGAATGTTGTTGGTGAAACACAATACCTGTTCGCTGTAACTGTCATTCCACTGCATCGAAACTTCCACCGCAATGTTGTCTTTCGTACCAGTCGCATAAAAAATATTAGGGTGCAATACCGATTTGCTGCGATTGATGTATTCAACAAAGTTTTTGATTCCGCCGGTAAAAGCGAATTTCTCATCCTTGCCGGTACGTTGATCGATTAAGTGGATTTTTACGCCGTTATTGAGAAAAGAAAGTTCGCGCAAGCGTTTGGCAAAAATATCGTAGTGGTATTCGATATTGCCAAAAATTTCCTTGCTTGCTAGGAAATGTACTTCGGTCCCATGGCGCTCGCTTTCACCGGTAATTTCCAGCGGTTTAACCGGAACACCGAGGCGAAACTCCATTTGGTTAATTTTTCCATCACGCCGAATGGTCAGCTTCAGCCATTCAGATAAGGCATTGACCACCGAAACACCGACACCGTGCAAACCACCGGAAACTTTATACGAGTTGTCGTCGAATTTCCCGCCGGCATGTAGTTCGGTCATCACAATTTCTGCGGCAGAACGTTTCAGATCATCATCTTGTTTGATACCGGTCGGGATACCCCGCCCATTATCCAATACACTGACCGAGTTATCCGGGTGAAGCGTTACGGTAATATCATCGCAATGTCCGGCCAATGCTTCATCAATTGCATTATCGACTACTTCAAAAACCATGTGGTGTAAACCGGTGCCATCGCTGGTATCGCCGATGTACATGCCCGGCCGTTTGCGTACTGCATCCAGGCCTTTTAGTATTTTTATGCTTTCGGAATCATAGTCATTCTGATTTCCATTGGGTACATTGGTGTTTTGATCACTCATCAGTTCAGCGCTTTATGGTTATGAAGTTTAAAAAGAATGTTTCAACTTTTGAGGATTTGGATCATTCCTGCTGAGAAATGTTGTTAAATTCTCATCGGCATGACGATGTATTTGAACTCTTTATTTCCAGGGATTGTTATCAGAACGCTGCTATTGGAATTTTCAAAGGCACATTGTACCGTTTCGCTATTCACATTGTTCAATAAATCCAACAGATAAGTGATATTAAGGCTAATATCCACCAATTCTTCGTTGTAATTAATTTCAAGTTCTTCTTCAGCTTCTTCCTGTTCGTTGTTTTTACAGATAATACGTAGATTATCTTTACTGACAATCAAGCGCACTCCACGAAATTTCTCGCTTTGGTTGGACAGAATCGATACCCGTTGCAGTGCTTGCAGAAAAGTTAAGCGATTTATTTCAAACAACTTGGTGTTGTTTAATGGAATGACCCGGTTGTAATCTGGAAATTTACCGTCAATGATTTTCGATGTCAGAATGATATCAGAGAAAGAGAACCGGATTTTATTCGTAAAATATTCTATTTTTACCGGATCTTCATTATCTTCGAGCAGTTTGGACAGTTCAAATACCGCTTTGCGCGGCAAAATGACCTCCTGCTTTTTCTGAGTCTCATCTAAACCGGCTGCGATATAGGCCAAACGATGTCCGTCGGTGCCGACACTGATTAACTGATTATCTTCAGTCAGTAATAAAAGCCCATTCAGGTAGTAGCGGATATCTTGTTGTGCCACTGCAAACTGAACTTGATGTAAAAGCTTTTTTAATTCATTTTGTTTCAGCGTGATAGTGGTATCGGATTCTGATTCTTCAACAACTTCTGGAAAATCCTCTGCTGGAAGTATTTGCAGGTTAAATGCACTTTTTCCAGATTTAACCTGCAGGTGGTCGTCTTTCCGGGTTAATGTAATTTCCGCATCGGCTGAAAGCGAACGCAAGATGTCCTGAAGTTTTTTAGCAGAAACTGTTAAAGCAAAATTCTGTTTGGCGATAAGATCCTTTGTCGTAACCGTTTTGATTTGTATTTCCAGATCAGTGGCCAAAAAAGAGGTCTTTTCTTCGTTTTGCTGAATCAGAACATTTGATAGGATGGGTAATGTCTGACGCCGTTCCACAATTCCAGTGACGGTTTGCAACGGTTTTAGTAATGTGTCTCTGTTAGTTTTTATTAAAAGCATTTATATAAAAGAATAATAGTAATTAGATAATGTCTTTGATACTTCTGTATCGTTTCTAACATCAAATGAATATCAACAAGATAGCATATTTTTTTCGTTTGTATCAAAACTGTATAGAGCTTGGATGGTTTGTGGATAAAAATAGCAAATCTTTAAAATGAGTAGTTATGCACAAACTGTTAGACAGTTATCAACCTCTTAAAATAAGAATCAGTGCGTTAAAATCTCGGCTCACAATTGGGTCAGAAACCCGTAATTCATTAATTTTCCGGTAGCCGTGTAATACCGTCGTATGATCTCTTCCACCAAATGCTTCGCCGATATCCGGTAAACTTAACGAAGTCAGTTCCTTAGCGATTGCCATAGCCATTTGTCGGGGGCGCGCGATGATACGTGTGCGTTTCTTTGAATACATCTCTGATACTTTGATTTTGTAATAATCGGCGACCGTTTTCTGGATGTTCTCAATGGATATTTGACGGCTTTGCACAGCCAGTAAATCTTTTAGTGCCTCTTTAGCCAGATCCAGCGTTATTTCCTGACCGACAAAGCGCGAGAAAGCCAACACACGTTTTAATGCACCTTCCAGTTCCCGTACATTTGAGCGGATATGTTTAGCAATAAAGAAGGCTACATTTTCATCTAACCGGATTTTTTCCAGCTGGGCTTTTTTTAACAGAATCGCGACACGCATTTCCAGTTCGGGTGGTTCAACGGCAACAGTTAATCCCCATCCAAAACGGGATACCAGCCGTTCTTCCAATCCGGAAATTTCTTTGGGATAGGAATCACAGGTGATGATGACTTGTTTATGCGTTTCAATGAGTGCATTGAATGCGTAAAAAAACTCTTCCTGAGTACGATTTTTCCCGCCAAAAAATTGCACATCGTCGACCAGCAAGAGATCCAGCGAATGGTAATACAGTTTAAATTTGTCAAAAGCCTTATGTTGATAGGCGCTGACGACGTCGGATACATATTTTTCAGCATGCACATAACGGATTTTGGCGCTTTTGTCATTTTCATGCACGTAATTACCAATTGCCTGAATCAAATGGGTTTTTCCCAAACCCACACCGCCATAGATAAAAAGCGGGTTATAGGCAATACCGGGTGATTCCGCAACTTGGATGGCACCGGCTCGTGCCAGTTGATTGGCTTTTCCAGTTACGAAATTGTCAAACGTAAAATTGGGATTCAAACCGCTGGGATTTTTTTTGGCAGGCGGGTAGGCAGGCTTAGGTTCCGGTTTGGTTTCATGCTGTATTTGCATGGGTACTGGATCGGGCAAGCTAGTTTTTGCTTCGGTTTGATCGGCAAGTTTTAGATGGAATTGGATTTTTTTGGAAAAGTACGCCTGCGCCATTACCTCTATGTGCGTAATAAAGTTGTCTTTTACCCATTGCGAGACAAAACGATTGGGAGCAATCAGTACGACTTCATTGTCGCTATTTAATGCGGGATCAATCTGTAATGGCTTGATCCAGGTATTAAATTGTTGCGCATTGAGTTCTTTTTTAAAATGATCAAGACAAGATAACCAGAAAGTGTTCAGTGATTGCATATTTTTTTGTTCTTTATCTGTCTGGTTTTAGAAAGCAATAACAATGCAATTTAAATGTAAAAATATCTGATCTTATATTTCCAGATTATCGATCAATCGTGTTTTATCTAACCAAGCTGCGCCCAAGATCACCAAATCTTTATCATCAGCGTGGGCAGGCAGCAATGAGCTGCGTTTATGAATGCTGATGTAATCAACTTTCCAGCCACGTTGAACAAGATTATTGGTCGTATTTTCTTGCAATGTCAGAAAATCTTTGCAACCGGAAATAATTTCTTGTTTGATCTGGAGCAGCGTTTGAAAAAGATGACAAGCCTCCGCACGCTGTGCTGTGTTCAAATATTGATTGCGTGAACTCAGCGCCAGTCCATCCGTTTCCCGGACAGTTTCACCTGCAATAATTTCAATGGGTAAATTCAATTGTCGTACCATTTCACGAACGATATGCAACTGCTGATAATCCTTTTTACCAAACACAGTCAGATCCGGTTGAATAATATTGAATAATTTCAGTACTATCGTTGCAACACCACGAAAAAATCCCGGACGAAATGCACCTTCCAAAGTATCCGCTACAGGGGGTAATGCTAGCAAGAATTCTTGCGGTGTAGGGAAAAGAATTTCTTCATTGGGTGCAAAAACTGTCTTGACATTTAGCTCAGAAAGCAATCTGCAATCATTGTCAAAAGTGCGTGGATAGCGGTCGAAATCTTCATGCGGTAAAAATTGCAGCCGGTTGACAAAGATACTGACGACAACACAATCAGATAACTGTTTTGCCTGCCTGATCAGCGCGAGGTGACCGGCATGTAAATTCCCCATGGTCGGAACAAAAGCAATCGGTTGTTCACTTTTGAGACTGTTACGTAGCGCGGTAATGTCATTAAATAGGTTCACGCTAGGATCAGTAATTAAAATTCATGTTCTTTACCTGGGAACTGGCCGGTTTTGACAGCAGTGACATAGTTTGCAATCGCTTCCTGGATGCTTTTTGCATCCGCCATAAAGTCTTTTACAAAACGGGGTTTTTTACCTTGAACTAACCCCAGCATATCATGGAGCACTAAAACCTGAGCCGAGCAGTTGGCACCCGCACCGATACCTATCGTTGGAATAGCAAGCGTCTGAGTGATCTTTTGGGCGAGTTTTGCTGGTACAACTTCCATCACCAGCAGGCTTGCCCCCGATTTTTCCAGTAGCTTTGCGTCGTCAAGCAACTGTTTCGCTGATTTCTCCGAATTGCCTTGTAATTTATAACCACCGAGTTGATGTATTGATTGCGGCGTCAGCCCAATGTGGGCGCAAACTGGGATACCGCGCCGGGTCAAAAATTGGATCGTATCGGCCATGATTTGACCCCCTTCAATTTTAACCATATGCGCGCCCGCAGCCATAATCTTGGAAGCATTCTCAAAAGCTTGCGCGGGCGAAACCTGGTAGCTGCCGAAGGGCATATCGGTGATGATGAAAGCTTTGCTGGCGCCGCGCGCAACACAATGGGTATGATAAATCATGTCATCCAGCGTTACGGATAAGGTGGTGTTTTCTCCGTGTAAAACATTGCCTAATGAATCACCCACCAGCAAGACATCAATGCCCGAATTTTCCAGGATGGTTGCAAAAATTGCGTCATAACAGGTCAGAACCGTGAATTTCTCATGGTTCTCAACCATTTTTTGTAGAGTGGTCTGTGTAATTCTCATACTTTATAGGGATAGCAAATTTTATTGAGAAAAACCAAGTAGCGTGATGGATTATTTCAAGCCTTGATCTGTTCTAGCTTTTGTTCATCGCACGCTGCAAGCAATGGGGTAATGTGGCCATGACCTGGAATAATACAATCCGGAGCGATTTCCATCAGCGGCTTTAGTACAAATGCACGCTGCGACATGCGCGGATGCGGTAAAGTAAGTGCTTCATCACGATATTCCTGATTATCATACATCAGAATATCGAGATCCAGAGTACGCGGCGCATTCAAAGATTCGCGTACGCGCCCATGCCGGAGTTCAATAGCCAGCAATGCGTTGAGTAGCTCATGCGGTGCAAGATGTGTCTCAATCAATGCCACCGCGTTGATAAAATCGGGCTGATCCAATCGTCCAACGGGCGCACTTTTATACAGTGAAGAATGGCTTATTAAACAAGTTCCACGAAGTTGTTTTAATTCATCAAATGCTTGCTGTATCTGGGAAATCGGATTTTCCAGATTACTGCCTAAAGCAATAAAGGCCTGGCTCGGTTTTTTTCTCATGGCAAATACAGATTAACCGTCTTCATTTTTGGTCGAATCCGCTAGAGGGGTAGCGAGATTGGGTGAAGATTTTTTACGGCTGCATCTTCTCTTGCCTTTTTTAGGCGAAGTTTGATTAAGCAACATTTTTTCTCGTTGTTCATTATCCGCGGATAGAAACGATTTCCACCATTCACCGAGCTCCGTGTCCAATTCACCGCTTTCACAACGTAACAGCATGAAATCATAAGCCGCGCGAAAACGCGGATGAGTAATTAAACGGAAAGGTTTGCGCCCGCTTCGAGCTTCAAAGCGTGGCTGCATAACCCAAATCTCTTGGATGATTGCATCAAAGCGGCGTGGAATCGCAAGTTTCTTATGTTGTATCGCAAGGATTTGATCCATTGCTTTAAATAGAGCCGGTAAAGGTTTTTCACCGGCAACCTGGAGTGAATCCCAGGCGGAAAGCACTTCATGCCATAACAGTATGGCGAACAAAAATCCCGGAGAAACGGGTTTATCTTGTCTGATCCGCTCGTCGGTGTTCTTAAGGGCAATGGTGATGAAGCGCTCACCCAAAGGTTGCTCGAGTATGACATCCAACATCGGCAGAAGACCGTGATGCAAGCCGCGCGCCCGCAATTCAACAACACAAGCTAACGCATACCCCGACAATAGCAGTTTCAACATTTCATCAAACAAACGGGATGGCGGCACGTTTTGTAGAAGAGGTGCCAGATCGCCAATAGGCTTGGCGGTTTCCGCTTCTATTTGCATATCCAGTTTAGATGCCAGGCGGACGGCGCGTAACATGCGTACCGGATCTTCCCGGAAACGTTGTATCGGATCCCCGATAATACGCATTTTTTTGGCTTTGATATCTTCATAGCCATTCAGGTAATCAAGAATCTCTTCCTTGGCAGGGTCATAGAACAGCGCATTGACTGTGAAATCACGACGAACAGCATCTTCTTCCTGACTGCCAAAGACATTATCATGTAATAGACGGCCGTGTTGGTCGGTCAGTTGGACCGATGTATGATCATTACCATCGTCGGGAGAATGCCCGCGAAAAGTTGAAACTTCCACGGTTTCAGCGCCACACATCACGTGAACCAAGCGAAAACGCCGCCCGATAATGCGCGACCGGCGAAAAAGATGATATACCTGCTCGGGTGTTGCATTGGTCGCGACATCGAAATCTTTCGGGGTCAATCCCAACAGCAAATCCCGCACGGCGCCTCCGACGATATAAGCTGAAAACCCGGCCTGTTGAAGGGTAGTAGCAGTTTTAAGTGCACAGGAAGTGATTTGGTTGCGCCGGATGCCGTGGTGTTTAAAAGGAATAATGCTCAGCTTTGCGTTCGATTTGGAAGCAGGCGCTCTGCGGCTGAATACCTTGCGGAGAAATTTACGGATCATTGCGATTGATTGAAAGCACCCGGCTCTTATTATATAACGGATTAAAAATTCAGTTGAAGCCAGCCGGTAAGCCGGGTTCTGTCGTGGACAGTCATTCCTCTAGATGCACAGTTACCTGTACATTCAAGCAACCTACCCGCAGGCTCTGCGAGCAACATCATCGCCTGCCTATTTGGTCTTGCTCCGGATGGAGGTTACCGCGTTTCACCGTAACTGAATACGCTCGTCTCTGTGGCCCTATTCCTCACCTCACGGTGGACGGCCGTTAACCGTCATCCTGCTCTGTGGAGCCCGGACTTTCCTCCCCCTGTATTCAAAATGAATAACAGGCGGCGACTGTCTAGCCAGCTTCGCCGATCATTTTATCACTTGCAGGGGTGACAGTCTGGAGATTGTCCATTACTTGATCAACATCGCGTTAATTTGTGTTAGGGTATCTTCGTCCAATTCACCCGCTTCCGCGCTTAGACGTAATCTGGATATCAGATAGCTGTGATACGCTTTGGCCAAGTCGCGTTTGGCAGAGTAAAGTTGTTGCTGGACATTCAGCACATCCACTTCGGTTCTAACGCCGACTTTTTGTCCAAGAATAGTTGAATCTAACTGACTTTGACTGGATATCAAGGCTTGTTTGAGCGCTTTTACCTGCGCAATACCATTCGTGACATTCAGATATTGCTGGCGTATTTGTAGCGTGATGTTACGCCGGGTGTTCTCCAGATCGTGTAATGCTCTATTTTGTAGCGCCAATGCTTCGCGCACTTGGGACTGCACAGAAAAGCCCTGGAATATGGGAAAATTAAGTTGAACACCGATTGATTTTGATGTGAGATCAATTCCACGGCCAGTAATCGCACCACCAACACCGGTCTGATCACTATACTGAGCGACCAGATCCACTGTCGGGTAATGTTGCGCCCAGACTTTTTTTACATCCTGTTGGGCTATTTCATACGCAGCTTGCTGGATTTTCAGAGCAAAGTTCTTTTCTTCAGCCACACGAACCCATTCGTCCATGCTGCTATATCGCAAATTAGTCAAATCGGCGGCAATTTCTTTAGCGCCCACGAGATTTTCAGGGAAGCGGTCAATAATGCCTTGTAACGTGCGTTTCTTGATTTCAAGCGCATTACGTACAGCGATTTCTTGCGAAATAATCAGATCATGACGTGCTTGCGCTTCATTGGTATCCACAATGGTGGATACGCCTACTTCGAAATTGCGCTTGGCTTGTTCCAGTTGTATCAGAATCGCTTTTTTCTGCGCTTCGGCGACTTCGACATCGATCTGAGCATCCAAAACATCAAAATACGCTTGCGCAACCCGCAATATCAAATCCTGTGCGGCAACGACAAATTGTGCATCGGCTTTGCTGACTTCTATTTTTGACTGCTGATAGATGACAATATTCTGCATCCGGAAGAGCGGCTGCGTCGCGGAAAGAACTAGACCCCGATTTTGAATAATATTAGTACCGGCGAAACTGGTTTCCACTTCTTGCACCTGGCGTGTTGCGGAGAAAGTAATATTCGGTAAAAACCCGGCTCTACCTTGCGGTAATTTTTCTTCTGCAGCTTGATAAGCAGCCCGTGCCGATCGATATTGCGGATCCTGGGATAAAGCCTCCTGATAGATATCCATCAAATCGGCAGCTTGCAGAGGGCAATGCCCTATAATGCCGATAAAGACAGCAAAAACTAATTGCAAGAATTTCATGGGTATTTCCGATAGGGATTCGGGGCTGATGAGGTTTCAGCAATCAGTTGCATTCTGCGTCGGATAACACATGTAATTTCTTTAATACTCAAAAGGTAAACCTTGTCGGTTGCAGTGCATTGATGAGTGGTACTGTGCTGGTTTCAAACAGCTTGGTTGTGGTGAATTCGCCAGGCGCTAAGCAAGTGATCAGCAAAGCTTCCATGACCGGATCTTCTCCCACAATAGCAAATAACCGTCCGCCCGGATTTAGGCTTTTCTGAAATGCGTCGGGTAAACCGGGAGTCGATGCTGTTAAAACAATCACATCATAAGGTTCATTTTTAGGCCAACCCCGCGCAGCATCACCCAGTTCGATGGTTACATTTGTGATTTCGTGCGCTTTAAGATTATTTTCTGCGAATGTTTTGAGTTCAGGAATGATTTCCACACTGTATACGTGCGCACCTTGATCGGCCAGTAGGGCCGTCAGATATCCGCTGCCGCTGCCAACTTCCAGAATTTTGTCTGTTTTTTTGACGTGAAGTTCCTGCACGATGCGTGCTTCCATTTTAGGGGTGAGCATCACCTGACCATAACCCAGCGGAATCTCCATATCGACAAAAGCCATTGCGCGATTTTCGGCTGGAACAAATTCTTCACGCTTTATTTTGTACAGTAAATCCAGCACGTTGTCATCCAATACATTCCATGTGCGGATTTGCTGCGCAACCATATTAAATCGAGTTTGTTCAAGATTCATTTCTAATCCGTATTCTCAAATTGATGTAAGACTTGCAATTATTTCACATTTCCATTAGCTTCACAGCATCAGCTAGGGGTCCGTTTTCAGAATTGTCTGATATTTGGTGAGATAGTCCCTTAATACCTGACGCGGATAATGCCGCCGTAGGGAAGCTGGGATTTATCCTCCCGCTCTTTATGGCATTTCTAAGGAGCAATACTATTATGAGCATTACAGTTTTAAACCCAAAAAGTTTTTCCAACACAACCGCTGAAGTCGATGCGGCGGCCGTAAAACCGCTACCGAATTCACGCAAAATCTATGTACAAGGCTCGCGAGCCGATATTCAGGTTCCAATGCGGGAAATCCGCCAGAGCGATACTACCACCAGCACAGGCGCGGAAAAAAATCCGCCGATCTGGGTCTACGATACCTCCGGCCCCTATTCGGATCCGGCGATAAAGATAGATATCCGTTCCGGACTGCCAGCATTGCGCGAAAAGTGGATTGATGGGCGTAATGATACCGAAATATTATCAGGCCTCAACTCTGCATACAGCCTGGAACGTTTAAAAGACCCTAAGCTTGCAGACATGCGCTTTAACTTGCAGCGGCAACCCCGCCGCAGCAAGGCCGGATTAAATGTCACGCAGATGCATTATGCACGCCGCGGCATCATTACACCAGAAATGGAGTATATCGCCATTCGTGAGAATCAGTGCGTTGAGGCATTCTGTGCGCAAAATCATGAACTGTTTACACGCCAGCACCCGGGACAGGATTTTGGCGCGTCGCTGCCCAAACGGATAACGCCGGAATTTGTGCGCGATGAGGTGGCGCGGGGGCGTGCCATCATTCCGGCCAATATCAATCATCCTGAATCCGAACCAATGATTATCGGGCGTAATTTTCTGGTGAAAATCAACGCGAATATCGGTAATTCCGCATTGGGTTCGAGCATTCAGGAAGAAGTGGAAAAAATGACCTGGGCGATCCGTTGGGGCGGTGACACGGTGATGGATCTTTCTACCGGCAAGAATATTCACGAAACGCGCGAGTGGATTATCCGCAACAGCCCGGTACCGATTGGCACGGTGCCTATTTACCAGGCATTGGAAAAAGTCGATGGCAAAGCCGAGGAATTAACCTGGGAAATTTTCCGTGATACGCTGATCGAACAGGCCGAGCAGGGTGTCGATTACTTTACCATCCATGCCGGTGTGCGTCTTGCGTATGTGCCGATGACGGCAAAACGCATGACGGGTATCGTCTCTCGCGGCGGTTCGATTATGGCCAAATGGTGCTTGTCACATCATCAGGAAAGCTTCCTATATACGCATTTTGAAGAAATTTGCGAGATCATGAAGGCTTATGATGTTAGCTTCTCGCTCGGTGATGGACTGCGCCCCGGTTCTATTTATGATGCGAATGATGAAGCACAATTTGCCGAACTGAAAACGCTGGGTGAATTAACCAAGATAGCCTGGAAGCATGATGTGCAAACCATGATCGAAGGGCCCGGCCATGTGCCAATGCACTTGATCAAGGAAAATATGGAATTGCAATTGAAGTATTGCGATGAAGCGCCTTTTTATACCTTGGGCCCACTGACGACGGACATCGCCCCCGGTTATGATCATATTACATCCGCAATTGGCGCTGCGATGATCGGCTGGTATGGTACCGCGATGCTGTGCTATGTGACGCCTAAAGAGCATCTGGGTTTACCGGATAAGGATGATGTCAAGGATGGTATTATTACCTACAAGATTGCCGCGCATGCAGCGGATCTGGCAAAAGGGCATCCTGGCGCGCAAATTCGGGATAACGCGCTATCCAAAGCACGTTTTGAGTTTCGTTGGGAAGATCAGTTTAATCTCAGCCTTGATCCGGACAAAGCGCAACAATTCCATGATGAAACCTTGCCGCAGGATGGCGCAAAGGTGGCGCACTTCTGCTCGATGTGCGGCCCGCATTTTTGTTCTATGAAAATTACCCAGGATGTACGGGAATATGCCGCCAATCAGGGAGTTGCCGAAGAAGAAGCTTTGAAGCTGGGGATGGCGCAAAAATCAGTAGAGTTTAAGGAAAAGGGCGCAGAAATTTACAGTAAATTGTAAAGTCGACCGCACGTTCCTATTGTCAATTTCAATTTTATAAAAGCATAACAACAGCGCGTATGGATTTAATTTTATTGTTTAAAGCGTTGATCCTGGGCGTTGTTGAGGGATTGACTGAATTTCTGCCAGTTTCTTCCACCGGTCATTTGATCCTGGTCGGTGATTTGCTTGATTTCAATGATGAACGCGCCATGGTTTTTACCATCGCGATTCAGCTGGGTGCGATCTTGGCAGTGTGCTGGGAATATCGCAGTAAGATCATCGAAGTGATCCGTGGTATCGGTTCCAATCCGGCAGCCAATCGTTTTGTGATCAACTTGCTGATTGCGTTTCTGCCGGCTGCGATCATGGGTTTACTGTTCATTAAAACCATCAAGTACTATTTGTTTCACCCCGTACCGGTCGCGCTGGCGTTGATCATCGGTGGTTTCCTAATTTTGTGGGCGGAGCGCAGGGAACATGTGATTGAAGTGGAACAAGTCGATGATATGGACTGGAAACACGCGTTGAAAGTCGGGCTGGCACAATGCCTTGCGCTGATTCCTGGCACTTCACGCTCGGGCGCTACGATTATCGGCGGCTTGTTTTTTGGCTTATCGCGCAAAGCCGCCACCGAATTTTCATTTTTCCTGGCCATTCCTATCATGTTTGCAGCCACTTTTTATGATGTCTACAAGCATCGTGAGTTTTTAGAATGGGACGATTTGGGCATGTTTGCGGTGGGTTTTGTGGCTGCCTTCATCAGTGCGCTGTTGGCAGTGCGTGGCCTGCTTCGCTTCATCAGTAATCATGATTTTACAGTATTTGCCTGGTATCGCATTGTATTCGGCATCATCATTCTGGTAACGGCGTATACGGGCACCATTGCTTGGTCGGAGATGTGAAGTACCGAATCGTTAAGGAAGCGCTGATCGCTATCATAGCGACTTCGCAGCAAATGTAAGTCTCGGACACTAGGATTATTCCTAATGGCAAGAAACCCAGATCAACAGCTTCAGGTTAAGTAATGAGCAAGTACTCGTTGTAAATAGCGTAAATATACGACTAAAACACACTAAATTTGCGAATATCGTGGTACTTGGGGGTTTATCCACTATTTACAGATTAGTTGAGAAAGATCATCATGTATCATGACTTATCTTTGCAAGTATAAATAGGATAAAAGTCGAATTTATCCAATATTTTAGGGTGTTTGTATTTGATCGCCGCTGGCGCATGTCTTCTAAACACACCGTAATAAAAATCAGAATAAACCAGAAGTTGCTTGGTTTTAAAGTTGTTCGTAACTAAATTAGAGCTACGTATACACAAGATACTATAATAAATCTGAAAGGAGTTTGACGAATGAAAATAACATGGACTGTCCTCATTATTAAGCGATTTTTAGCGTTATCTGTAATAGTGGTGGCAATGACACTGATGCATGCAAGCCAAGTTTTAGCGCATGCCTCTCTAGTTAAAGCTGAACCTGCTCGTCGTGCCGTGCTTTCCACACCGCCCGCACGGATTCACCTCTGGTTCAATGAAGAAATTGAACCCGCATATGCGGCGCTTTCGGTACTAAATGAGGATAAAAAATCTATTACGGATAACAAAGTAGAAGTGGATTCAAAAGACCCAAAATCTGTTGTGCTGGAATTACCGGAGATGCAACCGGGGCGCTATACCGTGAAATTCCGAGTGCTTTCTATCGATGGTCACGTGGTTGATTCAGAATACAATTTTACAGTTGTAAGCGAAAAAAAGTAAAAAATGATTGAGATCGTTGCTACATTTGCTCGTGGGTCACAGCTTATTGCTAATCTGATATTGTTCGGTAGCTGTATTTTTCTTGCTATTGCTGGGCAACAAAAAGCTGTATTTGAAAGCGCTTGGGTAGTCCGGCTGGAAAAATTTTTTCCATGGTTGGGTGGTGTCATTTTACTGGGATTGCTCGTTATTTTGGCGACAACAACGGGCGAAGCAACGGGTATTGCTGCTAATACGTGGCGGCCTGAAGCTTGGCTGGAAGTCGTGCAGCAGACCCGCGTAGGCAAAATATGGGGGGCTCGCGCAATATTTGCCCTGGTTTTGTTAGGAGTCGCGCTATATCTTCAGCATGCTGACAGGGTGAGGTGGCATTACATCCTATGCGCGGTTGTTGCGTCTTTACCTTTGATGAGCGGTTCGCTGGTAAGCCATTCTGCAGCCGATGAGATGTCAGTAGTTTCAATACTGCCGTATGCTTTGCATATTCTTTTCGCGGGTATCTGGTTTGGCGCTTTGCCTGCTTTCTTATTAATAATATTTAGTAAGAAATATTCGGGACAATCATTGGATTTGCTGAGTATTAATAGCTTGAAAAAGTTTTCATCGCTGGCTTTGCCAGTTATGGTCATGATCATGGCCACAGGTCTTATCGTTGCTGACCGTATGATTGAGGAAGACTACCATGCATTGGTTGCTAGTTCGTATGGTTGGTTACTAAACATAAAACTCACATTATTAGCGATCATTCTAATCATCGCCTATCAAGCACGTTCTAGATGGTTGCCTTTGTTGACTCAGGTTAATAATGGCGAGGAAGCTCAAAGCAGCGGACAACAAATGAAGCGCTGGGTAAGCGTTGAATTTGTTCTTGCCATGATCTTGGTATTATTGGCGACTATCATATCGAATACCAAGCCAGCAAAGCATGCCATGGTTGAAAATTGGCCCTATCCTTTTAGATTCTCAATCGATGCTACCTGGGAAGAACCCAATGTTCAGATTTTTTTCTGGATAGGGGTAGCACTTTTCATAATGGCAGCGGGTTCAATAGGGTTAGGTATTAAAAGTAAATGGGAAATTAAAAAGCGGATTGGGGTTCCGCTGGTATTAATAATTGCATCCTTTGCAATAGCCTTACCAAAATTAGCAGTGGTTGCTTATCCTGAAACTTACCAAAGTACGCCCGTTCCCTTTGATGCGATCTCTATTTCTAATGGATCGAAATTATTCTCACAGAATTGTACAACTTGCCATGGTCCACAAGGTAAAGGCAATGGAATTATCGCAAAAACTTTTAATCCACCGCCTACTGATTTATTGACAGAAGCGCACACGGCAAAACATACCGCTGGAGATTTCTTCCATTGGTTAACGCACGGAATAGCTGCGACGGGTATGCCTGGTTTTTCTAGTAAATTGTCAGAAGAGGATCGCTGGGATGTCGTCAATTACATTCACGCCATGTCACGTGGCTACAAGGCGCGCATGCAGAGTCCAGAGATTGTCCCTGGAAGACCATCAATGGGGCCGCCTATTTTTTCATATTTTGCAAATGACGGCTCCAGTGGCGTTCTGAAGGATTTTCGTCAGAAGCAAAATGTAATGATCGTATTATTCACTTGGCCGCAATCACAGGAACGACTACAAGAATTGAAAGCATCTTATGATCGGCTACAAAAACTCAATACAATCATTTTGGCTGTGCCGATGAATAATCTGGATAAACAAGGAATCATGGATATTGCAACGGATATTCCTTTTCCGGTTGTAACAGAGGGCTCATTAGAGATTAAAAATAGTTATGCTTTATTTCGAAGAACGCTTACGAATCCGGATATATTAAATGAAGGCGTGATTCCAGAACACTTTGAATTTTTGATAGATCGCTTCGGCTATTTGCGTGCCAGGTGGATACCCGCTATAGACGAAAGCGGCTGGGCAGATATCAGTGTTCTAACAAAACAGCTCGTTCAGCTGAATAGTGAAAAGGAAATTCTTCCGCCACCCAGTGACCATGTGCACTAATGCAGTAAGTTTCTTATCGCTTTGGCCATTCTTCTTGTCTTAACTAATAATCTGTGGGGAAATTGATGCTAAAACAAATCGTTACATCAGTTTTTAAGCGCGATAGTGGTGTTGTCACAGCTTGCTTGGGCGCATACTGATGTGTATTTGGCTACCGTTGCACTGCAGGCGGCCAACTTCGTGCAGCAGGTCCCGTTCATTTAGAGTTAACTGCCAAGGATGGTGAGCGGAAAGCCGTTCCACTCAAGCCGGAGAATGGAAATATAATGAGAGCAGGCGGTGCGTTTAAAATTACAGCAGACACTTCAATTGCAGTGTTTATAGCAATTCCAGGATATGAAACGCAAGGCGTACGTTTTACCTCACTCACGCCTAACAGGCCGTTGAAAAACTATCTGCGTTGCCGCTGCGGTGTTAAAAACAGACTCAAAATGCTCATTTATTAAGCATAAACTGCGCTTTTTCGTCTGTTTTTGCCTTGCATCGGCTGCTTCGAAAACGTTTTTCAACGGCCTGCTAAAGGAGATGGTGATGATCGCGGACATATCATTAAGTAAACGAGAAAGACTAATTTTCTTGATTAAAAAATAATCAGTCCTTCCAATCCCTTTTCACAGAAGTGAATTAAATAACGACGAAATATTCGTTTACACACCCTTAGATCATCGCTACGTCTGGGTTAGCAGATTCTTTTCCAGCCTTCTCACTGCTATAAATTTGCAAGAACAACCCTGTTGGTAGTCCAACAGGGTTGTAAGACTACTTTCAATTTAATCCGCTTGCCTTCTCAAGAAAGCCGGAATATCCATGGGATCAACACCGGATTGACGCATCGCTGCTACGGTGGCATTGCTTCTTCTACCTGTACGCATGACGGCTGGCTCTTCTGCTGAATAAATTGAATCCCTGTCATCGGTTCCAGTGCGGTTATGGATAACAGTCAACGGTGTATTCTGGCTCTGGCTGACTAGACTGCCAAGCCCGGTCGCGACTATGGTTACGCGCAAATTATCGGCCATATTTTCATCAATCACTGTGCCCACAATAATTGTTGCATCTTCAGCGGTGAGATCTTTAATCGTATTCATCACTTCATGAACTTCGCGCATTTTCAGTGATTGACTGGCGGTGATATTTACCAAAATACCACGCGCGCCAGCCAGGGAAATATCTTCTAACAGAGGACTTGAAACAGCACGCTCTGCTGCAACGCGCGCGCGATCAACACCCATCGCTATTGCGGATCCCATCATTGCCATACCCATTTCTGACATCACGGTTTTGACGTCAGCAAAGTCGACGTTAACCAAACCCGGACAATTAATGACTTCCGCGATACCGGCTACTGCACCATACAGCACATCGTTGGCAGCTTTAAATGCATCCAGCATGGAGATATCATTACCTAACACCATCATCAGTTTATCGTTAGGGATCACGATCAATGAATCAACGTGCTGTGAGAGTGCTTCCATTCCTGCCTTAGCGGCTACCAGGCGTTTTCCTTCAAATGCAAATGGCTTACTGACAACAGCGACGGTTAGAATACCCATTTCTTTGGCAACTTGTGCGACAACGGGCGCTGCACCTGTCCCTGTTCCACCCCCCATACCTGCGGTGATAAACAGCATATCCGCACCCTGAATCAACTCGGCAATCCGGTCACGATCTTCCAGTGCGGCTTCACGTCCAATTTCAGGATTTGCCCCTGCACCTAATCCTTTGGTAATACCTGTACCCAGTTGCAGTATTGTTGGCGCTTTATTTCCTTTCAATGCTTGCGCATCAGTATTCATACTGATGAACTCAACGCCTTGCATACCATTCTGGATCATATGGTCCACTGCATTGCTTCCGCAACCACCAACACCAACAACTTTGATGACTGCCTCTTGAGTATCGTTATTCATGATTTCGAACATAATGTTTCTCCTTTAGTACATTGAAATTAAAGCCGCTTGACTGCAAATACAACCCTTGAAATTTCTAATTAAAAATTTCTTTGAAACCACCCCTTCATTCTGGAAAAAATCTGCTTGGCAGAACCTCCCTGCATTCTTGAACCCTGTTGATGCTGCATCTGCTCGATACCGGCCAGAATTAAACCAATACCTGTCGAGTATCGAGGCGTATGGATCACTTCCTTTAAATTGCCATGATAATTGGGTAGGCCTAATCGCACGGGCATATGAAAGATTTCTTCGCCCAATTCCACCATGCCGCGTAATGAAGCCGATCCGCCCGTTATTACGATTCCTGATGACAGTAGTTCTTCAAACCCGCTGCGGCGTAACTCGGCTTGCACCAGACAGTAGAGTTCCTCCGCACGGGGCTCAATCACTTCAGCTAGGGTTTGTTTGGACAACTGGCGCGAACCGCGATTACCCACATCGGGCACTTCCACCATCTCTTGCGTATCGGCAAGACTTCTTAATGCACACCCGTAGCGGCACTTGATATCTTCAGCACTCTTTGTCGGGGTACGTAATGCCATCGCAATATCATTGGTTATTTGATCGCCTGCGATTGGAATGACTGCGGTATGCCGGATCGCCCCATGTGTAAATACCGCGATATCTGTTGTTCCGCCGCCGATATCCACTAAGCAGACACCCAAATCTTTTTCATCGTCGGACAGAACGGCCATCGCAGATGCCAATGGTTGCAAAATTAAATCTCGAACTTCCAGGCCGCATCGATGGACACATTTCACGATATTCTGAGCGGCAGATACTGCACCGGTCACAATATGCACTTTTACTTCCAGTCGTATGCCGCTCATACCCACCGGTTCACGTACATCTTCCTGGCCGTCAATAATGAATTCCTGATTCAGGATGTGCAGGATTTGCTGATCAGCCGGTATGTTCACAGCCTTTGCCGCTTCCATCACCCGTTCCACGTCTTTTTCGGTGACTTCTTTGTCCTTAATGGGCACCATGCCATCTGAATTAAAGCCTTTGATATGACTGCCGGCTATTCCAGTATAAACTTCATGAATCTTACAATCCGCCATCAATTCCGCTTCTTCTAACGCGCGCTGAATGGCATTCACCGTTGTTTCGATATTGGCCACCACACCTTTTTTCAATCCGCGTGAGGGATGGCTGCCTAAACCAATCACCTCAAAGCCGCCTTCTGGAATAATCTCCGCGACGATGGTCACAATTTTTGATGTGCCAATGTCTAGGCCGACAACCAAATTTCTATTTTCTCTCGCTTTATTCATCTAGCTCCATCTCCCTGGTCTCACGTTTCTCTCCTCGTGCCGGATTTACGTGGTACATGCTGCATTACTTCAGGCATGCGGATAGCAAAACCATTTGGATAACGCAAATCGACATATGCCAGCGGTTCTTGTTGATTTAGTCGAGCAATACTGTGGTTATATACTGAAACATAGCGGGTAAGTCTTTCCTCTATCTCATTTCGTCCTAACTCCAGTATTGTTCCGGTGTTTAGTTGAATACGCCAAGCATAGCGTGGAGTCAGGTTTATCTCCGCAATATGCTGCTGTAATGGCACCAGTATTTTATTGAAACGCGCATATTGCAGCGCGACTTCGTACGCACTGGCTTCATTGGGTCCAGTAAAAACAGGCAGATCCATTTCTACGGTAACCCGGAATACCTCGCCGTAAGTATTGACCAGCGCATGACTTCCCCAGTACGCCAATGCCTGATGCTCTTCCAGTATTACATTCAGACCATCGGGCCATTTTCTGTTTACTCTGGCATCACGAACCCAGGGTAATTTTACAAATGCTTCTCGCACTGCAGTTAGATTAACCGAAATAAAGTTTCCTTCAATTTCGTTTCTAATAAGTTGCTCGATCTGTTCATGAGTAATATGGTGTAATTTCGTATCATCTTTCTCTGCACCCTGTACAGCTTGCACATTAATCTCTTTAATTGGGAATAAGGGCGGCTTGATAAGCTGCAAACTGATTGCATACAATACCGCCATCGTCACTAAAACAAATAGGATCTTTGCTAACAAATCCAAAGCGTGATGGTTATTCCACATGCGATAAATCCAATATTCTCAAAACCAGATCCTCAAACGAAATTCCGGCTGTCCTGGCTGCCATCGGTACCAGACTGTGGCTAGTCATTCCAGGCGAAGTGTTCGCCTCAAGAAAATAAAATTGATTGGTTTGACTTAAGATCAAATCAACCCTTCCCCAGCCCTGACAACCCAACACCTGATAAGCCCGCAATGCTTGACTCTGGATTATCGATTCCAATTCATCCGGTAAACCGCTTGGGCAGAAGTACTTCGTTTCATTCGAGAAATACTTAGCTTCATAATCATAAAGCTCACCGGCGATTTCAATTTTCACGACTGGCAGTGGTGTTTCTCCCAGAATAGCAACTGTCAATTCCGTTCCCGCAATGAATTCTTCAGCGAGCACCAGCCCATCATGCTGTGCGGCCAATTGATACGCTGCTGCCAAATCCTGCTGGCGATGCACTTTACTCAAACCAATCGTGGATCCTTCCCGCGCTGGTTTAACAATCAGCGGTAATCCTAAGGTTTCAGCGATTTGTTTAAAGTTACTGTCAGCTTGCAACAACTCATAGCGCGGCGATTGAATACCCGTTGCCTGCCAGATCAATTTGGTGCGCCATTTATCCATGGCGAGTGCACTGGCCATGACACCACTGCCGGTATAAGGCAATCCCAGCCATTCCAGCACACCCTGGATTGTGCCATCTTCACCAAAGCGTCCGTGCAGCGCGATAAACGCTCTATTGAAGCCTTGATGTAAAAGTTCTTCCAATGCTTGGTCTGCCGGATCGAATGGATGCGCATCGACGCTACTTCTACGCAGCGCATCCAGAACAGCTTGCCCGCTTTGCAGTGATATTTCACGCTCTGCAGAACGGCCGCCGAGTAGAACAGCTACTTTGCCGAAGTTATGCGTTATCACTACGTAAGTCTCCTGGCATCGCCGATGATCCGGACTTCCTGGCGCAACTCGATACCCGTTGCTTTCATTACTCTACTTTGCACCATCAGGATCAAGGCTTCAATGTCTGTTGCAGTGGCATTGCCGGTATTGACAATGAAATTGGCATGTTTGGGTGAAACCATGGCGCCGCCGATACTACATCCTTTCAAACCACAGGCTTCAATTAAACGCGCTGCATAATCCTCCGGGGGGTTGCGAAATACTGAACCTGCATTCGGCTGATTGAGCGGTTGACTGTCCACGCGTTGTGTCAGCAGCTGCTTAATGCGTTGCCGCGATTCTGTCTGTTCCCCATGCGGCAATCTGAGATACCCGCCGGCAAACCATTCTGGCTCAATCGTGCTGGTCAATTCGTGTTGCAGTTCTACGCTGCGATAGCCAATCGTGTACTCACCCGCTTGGCGAATAAATATATGTCCGCTGCGATTGATGATCTGCGGCTGAGCAACAATTTCCCAAATCTCTGATCCATAGCACCCGGCATTCATTGCCAATGCTCCGCCCACTGTGCCAGGTATCCCTGCCAGAAACTCTGCACCGGCCAGATTATGCCTGGCGGCAAATCGTGCAACTTTCGCACAGGCCACACCGGCGCCTGCATAAATGAGTCCGCCGGATTGATTCTGCTCAATCAATCGCAAATCATTTAATTGTGCATGCAGTGCTACCACCGTACCGCGCAAACCGCCATCCCTAACCAATAAATTGCTGCCCAATCCGATGACAGTAATGGATTCATGTGGTGATCCTTGCAGGAAATTTGTAAAATCATCCAAATCCGCCGGGATGTAATAATGATCCGCATGTCCTCCAACACGCCAGGAAGTATGCTTGCTCATGGGTTCATCGGAACGTATTTCACCACGCAAAACAGGCATGCGCGTATCACCGGTCACTAGATCGGTTACTGACATGGCAAACCTTGCATTTAGTAACAAACTGACCATTTCCCATTGATTCTCAGAATTCATAACCATTAACAACAATCAACTTGTTCCGGAATTGGGCAATATACGGCGCTACTTTTGCCACAGAACCGGCTCCCATCACCAGCACAACATCGCTATCTTGCACAATATTCAGTATGGCGGGTGGCAAATCATCCACTTCTTCAATATAAATAGGTTCTACTTTTCCCTGCACGCGAATTGAGCGTGCCAATGATTTACTATCCGCTGCAACGATGGGATCTTCGCCAGCCGGATAAACTTCAGTGAGCAGCAATACATCTACTTGAGATAAAACCCGGGTGAATCCCTCGAACGCATCTCGGGTACGTGTGTAGCGATGCGGCTGAAATGCCACTACCAATCGTCGGCCCGGAAAGGCACCGTGAGCTGCTTTGATGGTTGCTTCCATTTCAGCCGGATGATGACCATAGTCATCAACAAGCGCAAAGCTCTTCTGCGCGGATAATTTAATTTCTCCATATTGTTGAAAACGTCTTTCCACCCCTTTGAATTCTGATAACGCCTTGACAATCGCCACATCCGGCACACCGATCTCGTTGGCAACCGCAATTGCTGCCAGTGCATTCTGTATATTATGCAAGCCGGGTAAATTCAGGGTGATCTCCAGTTTACGAGCTGAACCATTAACGCCGACCACGGCAGTGAACTTCATCTGATGATTAGCATACTGAATGTTGATGGCGCGGACTTGCGCATCTTCGGCCAACCCATACGTGGTAATAGGTTTCGTAATAGTCGGCATCACTTCACGCACATTGGCATCATCCACACACACCACGGCCATTCCGTAAAAGGGCAGGTGCTGTACAAATTCTACAAATGTTTGTTTTAATCGATTGAAGTCATGACCATAAGTTTCCATATGATCTTCATCGATATTTGTCACCACGGTCAGAATTGGCTGCAAATACAAAAATGAAGCATCCGATTCATCTGCTTCGACGACAATGAATTCACCGCTTCCTAATTTCGCATGACAGCCTGCCGCTTGCAGTTTTCCACCGATAACAAATGTGGGATCCATGTCTGCCGTCGCCAGTATGCTGGCAATCAAACTGGTGGTGGTAGTTTTGCCATGTGTGCCGGCAATTGCTATGCCACTACGTAACCTGAGCAATTCCGCCAGCATCAATGCACGCGGAACAACGGGAATATTCTTGTTTTTGGCTGCAATCACTTCAGGGTTGTCCGGTTTGACTGCGGTCGAGATAACCACTACGTCTGCCCCGGCTATTTGCTGGCTTGTATGGCCAACATATACCTTTATACCCAGTCTGGCTAAGCGTTGAGTTACCTGATTGTCCATCAGATCTGAGCCGCTGACCTGATAACCCAGATTAACGAAAACTTCGGCAATACCGCTCATGCCCGCGCCACCAATACCAACAAAATGAATGTGTTTGACTTTATGCTTCATGCAGCGCTCCACTTAGTTCAATACAGGCCTCAGCCACGATTCGGGTTGCTTCCGGTTTTGCCATACTGCGCGCAGCTATTGCCATACCGAGCAATTCTTCCCGTGTCAAATTTGCCAGCAATTCAGCCAGGTTCTGCGCAGTCAATTCACTTTGTGGCAATAATACGGCAGCGCCATGGCTAGAAAGAAATCTAGCATTACTGGTTTGATGGTCATCCACCGCATGTGGATATGGCACCAGTATGCTGGCGACGCCCGCTGCGCTTAATTCCGCAATGGTCAGTGCGCCGGCACGGCACAACACCAGATCACAGGCTGCGTAGCGTTTGGCCATGTCATCGATAAATGAAATCACTTCTCCGTCCAGTTGCAGTTCTTCATAAGTCTTTTTAACTGCTTCCAGATTTGCTGTACCCGCTTGCTGCACCACCACGGGACGCTGATTCTCCGGTATTAATTTAAGCGCTTCCGGCACAGTGGTATTCAAGATTTGCGCACCCAGACTGCCGCCTACGATAAGCAAATTCAGTTTTCCTTGCCGTCCCAGGAAGCGTTTTTCAGGCGCTTCTATCTGTATTATCTCTGCGCGTACCGGATTCCCAGAACATATCGTTTTTCCTGGATCAGCCAGAATGGCATCCGGAAATCCGAGAAAAATTTTATCCGCTAGCTTCGCCAAAAGCTTATTGGTTAACCCCGCTACGGAATTCTGTTCATGAATCGCCAATGGCCTATTTAACAGTGATGCCATCATGCCACCCGGGAATGCCGGATAACCGCCCATACCTAGAACCACATCAGGCTTCACGCGCTGAATAATCCGGACACTCTGCCAGAACGCTTTGAGCAGCCGCAGCGGCAGCATCAACCAGGCAATTAGTCGCTTACCCCGTAACCCGGAAAAACTAATCACTTCGGTTTCATAGCCATGTTGCGGTACCAGCTTTAACTCCATCCCCGCTTCAGTTCCTAGCCAAACGACGCGCCATCCGGCTTGCCGCAGATAATCGGCTACTGCCAATCCCGGAAACACATGCCCTCCGGTGCCGCCTGCCATGATCAAAATGGTATGCGTGCTCATACGTTAAGTCCCCTCAACCGCTGACGATTTTCCCAATCAATCCGTAGTATTACTGCTAATGCAATGCAATTTGCCGTGATACTGCTACCGCCAAAACTTAGCAACGGTAACGTCAATCCTTTGGTGGGTAAAACGCCCATATTGACGCCCATATTGATCAATGCTTGCACACCGATCCAGATACCTATCCCTTGCGCTACCAAGGCCGAAAAAGGGTTACCCAATTTTGCCGCCAGCCTGCCGATGACAAAAGCGCGCATGATGAGCCAGATAAACAATACAATTACTGCAGCTACCCCAACAAACCCAAGCTCCTCAGCGAGTACCGACAGTAAGAAGTCGGTATGCGCTTCAGGCAAATAGAATAGTTTTTCGACACTGCCTCCCAAACCGACACCAAACCATTCGCCGCGGCCAAATGCGATGAGTGCATGGCTCAACTGATAGCCTTTTCCATATGGATCCGCCCAGGGATCCATAAATGCAACCACGCGGGCCATCCGGTATTCTGAACTCAAAATTAGTTCGTACAAACCAATTGCCAGAATACCGATCAGCGCAATGAATATTTTTAAACTGACGCCACCCAGAAACAGGATAGACATAACCAGCGCGGTCACTACAAAAAATGCGCCGAAATCAGGTTCCAGTAACAATAAAAATCCCACGATCGACAGGACTACTGTGATTGGAAGAAACCCTTTCAGGAAAGAATTTAAATCGGCTGCCTTGCGGCTGACATAATCAGCGGCATACAACACCATGAAAAGCTTTACAAACTCAGAGGGCTGAATATTCACCACATACAGCGAAATCCAGCGCTGGCTGCCATTCACTTCATGACCAATACCGGGAACCAGAACCAGCGCCAGCATCAAGACACTGATCATAAACAAATAGGTGACATATTTCTGCCATATCCGCATAGGCACCTGAAAGGTAACCAATCCCAACAGCAATCCGACAGCCAAATAAGCGCTGTGCCGCAATAAATAATAACCGGCACGGTCGGCACCAAATTGCGCCTCCGCAATCGCAATGGAGGCTGAGTAAATCATGATCAATCCAATACTCAGCAACAGCACAACCGACCACACCAGTGCCTGATCGAAATCGACCAGAACCCTTTGCTTCTGATTGTTTGCTTGATAGATCATCAGTTAATGTTTTTTCTGTCCAAAACTAAAGAATTTGTTCTCAATATCTCTGACGGCCGCAACAAATACTTCTGCGCGGTGTATATAATTTCTAAACATATCGAAGCTGGCGCAAGCGGGGGATAGCAATACCACATCTCCCGTTTGCGCCAGCAAAAAGCTTTTCTGCATAGCTTCTTCCATCGTAACTACAAAATGCAAAGGCACACCGCAATCTTTCAATTCGTCAGCAATGATTCCCGCATCACGACCAATCAGCACCACTGCCCGGGCATTATTGGCAACCGACTGTTTCATAAGTGAGAAATCCTGTCCCTTCCCATCACCGCCGGCAATCAATATGACATTCTGCTTCATGCCGTTTAGTGCTGCCACCGTTGCACCGACATTCGTACTTTTCGAATCATCATAGAAAGTAACGCCGTTAAACGCAGCAACCTTTTCCATCCGGTGCGGTAAACCACGAAATTCCCGTAGCGCTGACAACAGCGGATCCATGGATGCGCCTAATGCGCGACACATGGCCAATGCTGCGAGTGCATTGATAGCATTATGTAACCCATTGACAACCAGCTCGGAGGTTTTCATTAATTGCAAATCCCCTTCCATCAGCCACAAATCATCCCCATCGTGCATGATGCCAAAATCTGTTTGCGTAGGGGATTCATCCAAACCAAAAGTGATTTGCTTCCTGCCCGCCAATGCCATGGCACAGACACCCGGATCATTCCGGTTTAGAATCTGTATACCTTCATTACTCTTTTCATGTAAAAAAACTCTTGCTTTTGCTACTACATAATCTTGCATACTGGTATAGCGATCTAAATGATCTTCACTCAAGTTGAGTACTGTAGCTACATATGCGTTCAGATTATGGGTTGTTTCCAATTGAAAGCTGGATGTTTCCAGAACCCAGGCTTGCGGCCAATTACCCGCATCTATTTGCTGCATGAGTGCATTTAAAACAGCTGGACCAATATTCCCCGCCACTTCAACGTTCCAGCCTGATTTCTTCAACATAGCGCCAACCATTGCGGTTACTGTTGTCTTGCCATTCGATCCCGTAATAGCGACAACCTTAGGTTTTGGCATACCGCTTTGCTCAAGTGCCCAGGTAAAAAGAACCATGTCACCGATCACGGGTATGCCACGCTGTACAGCTTGTTGCACAAAAGGATCCGCCAACGGAACACCAGGACTCATTGCAATCATTTCGATGTCATCAAAAACTTTGTCTTCAAATTTTCCTTTGTACACCTTTATAGCTGGATGTGTTTCCATGATTTCTTTCCAGTGCGGCGGTTCCAGCCGGCTATCTGCTGCACGTACGGTTGCACCCTGGCGCACTAGCCATTTCACCATGGACAGGCCCGTTTCGCCCATTCCTAACACCAGTACTGTTTTATCTTGCAAAATCATCTTAATTTTAATGTCGATAATCCAATTAACACCAGGATGATGGTAATAATCCAGAATCTGACCACCACCTGGTTTTCTTTCCAGCCTTTTAATTCAAAATGATGATGCAGTGGCGCCATGCGAAAAACGCGTTTGCCCAGTAATTTGAATGAGGCTACCTGCAACATCACAGACAGCGCTTCCACCACAAAAACACCGCCCATAATTACCAGCACAATCTCCTGGCGGACTATCACGGTGACGATTCCCAAAGCAGCCCCCAAAGCCAGTGCACCCACATCACCCATGAATACTTCAGCGGGATAGGCGTTAAACCACAGAAAGGCAAGCCCAGCACCTGCCATGGCGCCACAAAATACGGATAATTCTCCCGCATTGGGGATATAGGGAATTCCCAGATACTTAGCAAATACGACATGCCCTGCCACATAGGCAAAAACAGCCAGTGCGCTGCTGATCATGACAGTCGGCATAATGGCTAAACCATCCAATCCATCGGTCAGATTTACTGCATTGCTGGTGCCGACAATAACAAAATAGGTCAATATCACAAAGCCTGTGACTCCCAATGGAATCGCTACTTCCTTGAAGAAGGGTACGATCATGTCTGTTTGCGCCGGTATCTCGGCAGTTGAAGCCAGATATAGCGCAACAATAATGGCAATCAGCGATTGCCAGAAGAATTTGACCCTTGCAGAGAGTCCCTTTGGGTTGCGGTGAACTACTTTCCGGTAGTCGTCTACCCAACCAATTGCACCAAATCCCAGAGTAGTCAGCAACACTACCCAGATGTATCGATTGCCTAAATCAGCCCACAATAAGGTGGTGAGTACAATTGACATCACTATCAAGGCACCGCCCATCGTCGGCGTACCCACTTTCACAAGATGCGTTTGCGGACCATCATCACGTACGGATTGGCCAATTTTGTAGGCGGTCAGCTTGCGTATCATCACCGGGCCAATGATGAAAGAAATAATCAATGCAGTCAGAGCAGCCAGCATAGTGCGTAAAGTAATATAACTAAATACATTAAAAGCGCGGATATCCTGAGCCAGCCATTGGGAAAGCGTCAGCAGCATGGAATCCTCTTGGGTTGTTCCAGTTGCCGAACCACGCGTTCCATATGCATAAAGCGCGACCCTTTCACCAACAGGGTGACATCATCGGCAAGCAAACTTTCGGTCGCATTGAGTAATTCATCGATGGTGTTAAAATGCTGCGCACCTTTACCAAATTCTTCCGTTGCGTAAGCGCTGAGTTCTCCCAAAGTCAACAATTGATCAAGCCCTGCATTGCGCGCATCTCTCCCAATCGTACGATGTAAATCAATGGCCGATTTGCCCAGTTCTCCCATATCGCCCAGCACCAGTATTTTTTTCCCTACAGCTGCAGCCAGAACAGCCAGAGCAGCGCGCACCGATTCCGGATTTGCGTTGTATGTATCGTCGATTAATAGTGCATGATGCAACCCCAGCTTTTTCTGCATCCGCCCCTGCACACTTCGAAATTGCTCCAATCCTGCTGCAATCATTTCTTTACTGATGCCCAATGCAGTGGCCGCGGCTGCGGCCGCAAGTGCGTTATAGACGTTATGCACACCTGGCGCCTGTAACTTTAATTTGACGACGCCATCCGGCAATTTCAGCCAGATTTTGTTGACCAGTAAATCAACTTGATATTCGGCGCTTACCTGCGCTTTTTCCCGCAAACCAAAATCGACTATTTTACGTGTACCGGCACATTCACGCCACAATGGCGCATACTTATCATCTGCATTAATAACAGCCGCTCCTTGCTGGTCGAGCCCGGTAAATATTTCAGCTTTGGCACGTGCTACTGCTTCAACCGAACCTAATCCTTCAATATGCGCAGCGCCTGCATTGGTAATCAGTGCTATGCTAGGCTTTACTAACTGTGTCAAATAGGCAATCTCCCCAACATGATTCATGCCCATTTCAATCACTGCATAACGATGCTGCTGCCGCAGCCGCAATAGCATTTGTGGCACACCAATGTCATTATTGAGATTACCTTCGGTTGCCAATACATAATCCATCTGCGAATTGAATTCCGCTTTGCCGGTTGCCGTCGCCTGACGTAATATCGCTGCAAGCATTTCTTTGACTGTAGTCTTGCCGTTACTGCCTGTGATTCCAATTACCGGTAGCGCAAAACGGCTTCTCCAGTGTGCCGCCAATTGCCCCAACCCCAATCGCGTATCTTTGACACGAATCAGGGGTAACCCGGCTGGCAGATCATTGCCGTCAATCGCTTGTTGGATCATCGCGGCAACGGCGCCTTTCTCCTCAGCGTTACCAACAAATCTGCTGCCATCAAATTTTTCCCCGGTTAAAGCGATGAACAAATCACCCTCCTTAAGCGTGCGGCTATCTGTGCTCACTCCGGTAAATAGCACATCCTTTCCGCTCCAGTCGGCGTGCAATACATCAGCAGTCTCCTTAACCGTCATCATGATTACACTCGCACTTTCATCGCTAAATCCTTCAGCACTTGCTGCACAACTTCCGCATCATTAAGAGGAATTTTCTGTCCTTTTATTTCCTGAAATTTTTCATGGCCTTTACCGGCAATCAGAACAATATCGCCACTATGGGCATTATCGATTGCTTGATAAATGGCTAACGCCCGGTCGGCCTCTATCTGATAGTTCTTGGCACCTGCACCAGCAACAATATCTTTAATAATGCTCAGCGGATCTTCCGTACGCGGATTGTCACTGGTAAAAATGACTTCATCTGCCAGGCGCGTAGCCACTTCACCGACCATCGCACGCTTGCCTTTGTCGCGATCACCGCCGCAGCCGACAACACAAAACAAACGTGCATTTTGCCCGGCTGTTCCTTTCTTTTGGCTGGTGGTGCGTGAAAGCTCACGCAATGTGCACAACACTTTCTCCAGTGCATCCGGCGTATGTGCGTAATCCACGATAATAGTGGGTTGATCAACCCCTTCGTATTTTTCCATCCGGCCCGGAATGGGTTGTGCGCTCTGAAGTGACCGGATTGCATCCGGCAAACGAATTCCACTTGCCAGCAAAGTTGCAATGACAGCCAGCAAGTTTGATGCATTGAATTTACCCAGCAAACCAATTCTCAAATGTTCGTGATTATCCTCAAATTCAATATCAAACTCCATACCCTCGATATCAACCTTGAGATTTGAACCGTAGACCATTTTGAATTGATTAGAATAACGTTCTTCCGGATAGCGGAATCCATAGCCTATTGTTCTGATAAGTTTATTAGCGAGCTGGCGCGATAACTCTACGCCCAGTACATCATCCATATTGATGACCGCATACTTTAATTCCGGCCAAAAAAACAAACGCGCCTTGGCGGCTGCATAAGTATCCATATCCTGGTGATAATCCAGGTGATCATGCGATAAATTGGTAAGCACAGCAATTGAGAACGTTGTTCCGTTAAGTCTTCCTTGCACCAAGCCGTGTGAAGATACTTCCATCGCTACACTCTGCGCACCTTGTTTGACAAATTTTGCCAGCGAGCGCTGCAGCACCGTGGCTTCGGGTGTTGTATTTTCAGCAATCTCCAATTCGCCGCTAAAACCATTTCCCAATGTTCCCAGCACGGCCGTTTTCCTGCCTAGACTTGTCATGGCTTGCGCGTACCAGTGACTGCAGGATGTTTTTCCATTGGTTCCAGTAATTCCGACCACCCATAATTTTTGTGATGGATTACCATAAACATAACTGGCTATTAGTCCTGCTTTAGCCCTCAGTTCATTGATCGCCAATGTAGGAATATGCCATTCCGGATTCCACGAAAAATTTTGCGGATCCCAGAGAATGGCATTGGCACCGGCAGCGATTGCCTGCGGGATAAATTTACGTCCGTCCGTCACTTCACCCGCATAGGCCAGAAACGTATCACCGGGTTTTACCAGGCGGCTATCCGTGACAAGATTCTCAATAGGAACCCCTATCTCATCCAGAAGATGATTATCAAATAATTTTGATGCCTTTCTTTTGACAGTCATCAAACTCATCCTTCTTCATCCATCTCGGGTGTTGCTGTAAAGGTAACTACATTATTAGCAGGCGCATCGGGCGGAATATTCATGATGCGTAATGCGCCGGACATTACCTTGTTAAAAACTGGTGCAGCCACGGCCCCCCCAAAATATTTTCCGGCGGAGGGTTCATCGATCATCACCGCAATGATCAAGCGCGGATTTGATGCAGGCGCATAGCCCACAAAAGTTGAAATATAGCATTTATTGGCGTACTGACCATCGATCAGTTTATGTGCTGTCCCCGTTTTACCGGCGACGCGGTAGCCACTAATCTGTGCCAATGGCGCCGTGCCGCCGGGCTTGGTTGCCATTTCCAGCATACGGCTCATCGCCAACGCAGTATGACGTGAGATCACGCGTTGCCCCATGACAGGCATTGTTTGCTTCAACAACGAGATTGGTTTTAATTCGCCTCCGCTCGCAAAGATTGTATAGGCGCGTGCTAATTGCATCAGACTGGTTGAAATACCGTGGCCATATGACATAGTGGCTTGTTCAATCGTGCGCCATTTATTATAGGGCCGCAGTATTCCGCTGGCTTCTCCAGGAAAACCCGAGTTCGTCAGCATGCCAAACCCGGAGCGATTAAACATCTCCCACATTGTTTGCGACTCGAGTGACAAAGCAATTTTTGCCGTTCCGACATTACTCGATTGCTGGATTACCTGGGCAACTGTTAATTCCCCCTTATTACTGACATCACGTATGGTTTTTCTGCCCACTTGCAGCGTTCCCGGGGATGTTTGCATGACCGTATCCGCATTGACTTTTCCCACTTCCATCGCGATTGCTACAGTAAATGGTTTGAGCGTAGATCCTGGTTCGAAAGTATCAATTAATGCGCGATTGCGAATTCTTTCGTTATTGATCGTTGATCTTCGGTTTGGGTTATAAGCCGGTAAATTGGTCAACGCCAGAATTTCTCCCGTCTGCGCATCCAGCACAACAACGCTGCCAGCCTTGGCTTTGTTGATTTTTACCGCGTCTTTTAATTCGACATGCGCGCGGTATTGAATTCTTCTATCGATTGACAAAACCAGATCCTGGCCTTGCTTGGGCGTGCGGATATTTTCAATATCTTCAATGATTCGCCCTTTGTTATCCTTAATAACACGACGGCTACCCAATTCACCGGCGAGTGATTCTTGCCAACCCCGTTCGACACCTTCTTGACCTTCGTCGTTAATATCAGTAAAACCCAGAACATGCGCGGCAAACTCACTTTCTGGGTAGTATCGCTTGGATTCACTACTTAAAAAAATACCTGGAATCTTTAGCTTCATGATCTTCTCGGCGGTATCCGGAACCACTTGCCGCTTTAGATAAACAAATCGGCTATTCTCTCTTTTAATCCGGTCATCTATTTCAACCATGCTGGTTTCAAGTAAGCCAGCTAATTGTTTTAGCTGCTCGAGGGTGATCTTTACCACTTTCGGATCGGCATATACCGATGCGATTGGCGAACTGATCGCCAGGATTTGCCCATTCCGGTCTGTAATCATTCCCCGGTCTGCATTCATTTCTACAACTCGGCTATAGCGCAATTCTCCCTTCTGTTGCAAAAAATCATGGTGCATTCCCTGCAAGTAGGCCGCACGACCTGCCAAACTGACCAAACCCAGCACCAGTAAACTGAGCAATAGGAATGAGCGCCATGCCGATAATTTGATTTGTGGTATCTCGGGTTTTATTTTTATCACGGCTCAATGCCTTTCGGATTTAATCGATCTTCTGCATTGCTGATCGAAACAATTTGTATACTGGACGCAGCAGGTGCCGTCATATTCAAATTCTCTTTCGCAATCTGCTCGATGCGTCCGTGCATAATCAATGTGCTTTGCTCCAGTTGCAATCTTCCCCATTCCACTTCCAGTTTTCGCTCTATTCCTTTTTCGTTCTCCAGTTCCATAAAAAGCTTGCGGGCTGTATGCTGCGAGGTCACTATGCCCAGTGCGCAAGCAATCAACACAAAAATAAAGAAAATGTTCAGTTTGAACATCCGATTACCCGTTTAATGTCATTCTTTCGGCTACCCGCATCACCGCACTCCTTGCCCGCACATTCTCTGCCACTTCCAGTTCGCCCGGATGAATTGCTTTACCAATTATGCGTAATGTCTGTTTGCTGAACCGTTGCAGCTCTTTCTCCCGTAGCGGCACGCCCCGCGGAAGCTCGTCCGTACTGGCTCCTGTCCGCATAAACTGTTTGACCATGCGATCTTCCAAAGAATGAAAACTGATGACCACCAACCTTCCCCCCGGATTTAACAATTCAATGCACTGCGGCAAAACTAGCGACAGCTCCTCAAGCTCCTGATTGAGATAAATCCGTATCGCCTGAAAAGTGCGCGTCGCCGGATGCCGCAAATTTTCCCGCTGACGCTGGCGCGTGCGAACGACCGCGGCGATAATCTCGGCAAGTTGTAGTGTGGTAACAATAGGCTGCCGCGTTCTTGCCATAATAATCGCTCTTGCAATCTGCCTAGCAAACCGTTCTTCGCCATATTCTTTTATCACCCATTCCAGTTGATCTTCGGTAACCGTTGCTAGCCACTCTGCTGCAGTCTGCCCGTTACTTGTATCCATACGCATATCGAGCGGACCTGCAGAACGAAAACTGAATCCGCGCGAAATTTCTTCCAATTGCGGTGAAGACATCCCCAAATCCAACAACACCCCATCAATCTTTGTAACGCCCATTTCCTGCAATATCCGCCGCAATCCGGAAAAACTACTGTGTCTGATAGAAAATCGTTTGTCCGTAATTGTTTCGCCTGATTTAACCGCAGTAGGATCTCTATCCAAGGCGATTAACCGGCCCTGTTCACCCAGCCGCGACAGTATTAAGCGGCTATGCCCACCACGCCCAAACGTTGCATCCACATAGATACCATCCGGTTTTATCGCCAATGCATCGACCGCTTCCTGCAACAACACCGCAATGTGCATCTGCGCGATTTACCGCTTCATCACAGAGAAAAGCCATCCAGCTCAGGCGGCATATCGCCATCCTTGAAAGCCAGTGCATTTTCTATCTGTAAGTTCCATTGTGTTTCATCCCACAATTCAAATTTTGCGCCTTGACCAACCAGAATTACATCTTTGGACAAACCAGCAAACTGACGCAGTGGTGGTGACACCAAAATACGGCCGGCAGCATCCATCTCGACATCGCAAGCATTACCCACCAGCAACCTCTGCAAGTTGCGGGTTTTGGATTCAAAACTGGAAAGATTATTGAGTTTTTGTTCTATCGGTTCCCAGGCTGGCTGAGGATAAATCAACAAACACTTTGAAGGGTCAACAGTGACTATCAAGTGTCCTGTGCAGGAAGACATCAGTTCGCCACGGTATCTTGCGGGTATCGCAAGCCTACCTTTTGCATCCAGACTGAGCTGCGTGATGCCACGGAACATGCTGTCTCCTTTTATTAAGGGAAAATTAATCGAGGCCCACCAAATTTTCCCACATTCTCCCACCAGATCCCACTTTAATCAAAAAACAGACGATAGTCAAGCAAGAATTGGGAAGTTTATAGTTATATGACAAAGACTTAATGGGAATGCCGATCGCAATCCAATAAGCAATAAAATGTTCAAATAAATAAGATAGATAGAAGAAATACTCAATGTGAATTGTTAATTCTCATTTTGAGAATGACTCTGAACAAGCTTGTTTTACTACCGAAAAAATTGCACACTCTCAGCCGTTCAACAATCCCACTTCAGCAGAGATATGACGCCGTTATACTGGACACAAGCGATACAGGAACTGGCTGCATGCGATAAAGTCATGCATCAGTTAATCCGGCAATTTGAAGACGCCACGCTCACTTCACGGGGTTGTGCTTTCACCACTCTGGCGCGTTCCATCGTCGGGCAACAGATTTCCGTCAAAGCCGCCGAAAGCGTCTGGCAAAAAGTAATTGGCGCCATTCCTGACATGACGCCGCATACAATTGCTGTAGCGGAACAGGGTTTACTGCGAACCTGTGGATTATCCGCACGAAAAATTACCTACTTGCAGGATTTGTCACGGCACTTTATCGAAGGGAGTTTGAGTGACACTTCATGGGTAGATATGGACGACGAGACCATCATCATTCAACTGACCAAAGTGAAAGGAATAGGACGTTGGACAGCAGAAATGTTCCTGATTTTTCACCTGCAACGCCCGGATGTTCTACCATTGGACGACATCGGACTGCAACGCGCGATCAGTCAACACTATTTTGACAAGCAGCCGGTAGACAAAAAAACTATGCTCGAACTCGCTAAACCCTGGCAACCCTGGCGCTCGGTGGCTACGTGGTATTTGTGGCGCAGCTTGGATCCGTTGCCGGTTGAATATTGAAGGTACACACAAAAGCAGAAAAGAATTCGATCATTTCTTTTGTTGATCATAAACTGGCAAATTCTTTGCTGCTGCATGTAACACAAAAACCCCAGAAAAATAGCGAAACACAGAAGCATTCAGCAAGCCGTGAAAGAACCTATTTAAATTATAAAATCAAACGCTTTTCTAAAGCTAGCAGCCTGATTTCAAGTTTACTGCTGCGAACATAATGGGTTATGATATTGACCGTAATTGGATTAAGGAAATACTGGTTAGTTAAGCCCTTTCACACGCCCCCTTTGACAAATTCAGAGTGAACGGTAAAGAATTGTGATTGCTTTGTGGTAAGCCTGCCGCACCACAATGTACCCAGCGTGTCCAGTATCTCCTTAATGCCATGCCGCTTCGCACTGTGAAGCTGATCACGGATCTTAGTCAACAAGGGAAAAGCAATGCCAAAAATAATCATAAAGCACCTGACGGGTACAAAAGCCAATCAGCCTGAAAGTTTTGAATTGCCGTTTGATGCCATCACTTTCGGACGAAACACCAATTGTCAGGTGAGTTATGATCCTGAAAAAGAAGATCTGGTCAGCCGGAATCATTTAAAAATAACCCCTCAGGGTGAAGCATTTTTACTGACCGATTTAAACAGCAGTAATGGCACCTTTGTCAATGATAAACAAGTAACAACCGAGCCGGTAACCTTAAATGCCGGAGATACTGTGCAATTGGGCAAAGGCGGCCCTAAGTTCATTTTTGAGCTAGATCCGCCACCAGCAGCAAAGAAAACCCGCGAGGCGGAAAGTTTCTCGGATTCAAAATCAACGCGTGAAAGTCAAACACAATCTGGAGAAACGCGTACCAAAACAGCTGAGCCTAAAAAACAGGGTATCGGTCATGAAACATTAGAACGCCGGATTCATGAAACTGAAACAACGACCCGGCGCAAAATGATTAATATCAGCGCAGGAATATTTACGATCATAGCGCTTGTCGTAGGTTATTTTGTATATCAAGGTCACGAAAGCAAACAGGAATTACTCGGTGCAAAAGAGCAGTTAGAAACCAATATAACTACTCAAGCTAAGCAACTTGCAGAAATGAAGACCAATGCGCCAATGTCCGCTGCGGACATATCCCGTTTGTATGGCCCATCTACCGTTCTTATTGAAACCAGTTGGAAGTTGATTCATGTTCAAACGGGTAAGCAGATTTATCATTTGAGAGACTGTCCGCGTAATTCTAAGAACCGTTGCATTACCAAAGAGACGCTTCCTGTCTACATTTATAATGCCGATAGTCAGAGCATCGAACCTTTTCTGGATTTAGATTCGGGTGATCCAGTTGGTGGAAGTGCTGTGGGTAGCGGGTTTGTTGTTCAAGACAATGGTTCTATTTTGACAAATCGTCATGTCGCAGCCAGTTGGCATGCACGATATGATAGCTTTCCAATGCCAGGCATAGTACGACAGTGCAGCAATAATAAATGTAAGGATGTATTGATAGAAGGAAATGAGCCTTTGGCTAGAACACTCGTAAATTGGGTGCCTTTTGAAGCCAAAATGCTGGGTGGGAAACCTGTTCAAGGAAAAAATGCAGAAGGCCGGCACGATATTCTCGAGGTCACTTTTCCCAAAACTAAACTAAGAATTCCTGCTCGCTTGGCGCGTATTTCTGATACGGTAGATGTTGCGTTAATAAAGGTAGATATTCCGCAAACATTGCAGCCAATACAAATATGGATGCAAATACTCGTATATCCTCAGGAGAGTCAATCACAGTTATGGGCTATCCAGCAATTTCTCCAGAACTTTATGTGAAAGTTGATTCACTCGATCCTCTTAATCGTAAAGGAGAAATACGCACTATACCTGAACCTACCATAACTACTGGGGTTATCGGGAAAGTACTCAGTAGCTCCGCTAATATAACTTCGGATTCGATCAGTGGATATGTCAGTGAAATGGGAGATGCCTATCAATTAACCGTTAATGCAACCGGGCCGGGTAACAGTGGAGGCCCGGTGTTTAACGACAAAGGGCGCGTAATTGGAATATTTACTTCCATGAAGCAACAACAAGGCACCATGATCACCTTTGCGGTACCAATCAAACATGCTCTGGATATCATGGGCATTAAAAAAACCATCGAATAAACCATGCTGAATTTACCCGGCATCTGGGGAAATTTTTTCAAAAAATTTCCCCGATTTGGTGCAGTCAAGCCTGAGCCGATTTCCTATCAACTGGAAACCGGCTCATTAACTGACACAGGCCGCAGCAGACCTGTTAACCAGGATTATATCGGTCTTTTTCATTCCCCCGACAAGCGTGACTTTATTGCTGTCGTGGCGGATGGCATGGGTGGACATCAGGCGGGAGATATTGCCAGCCGCCTGGCAGTAGAGGAAATTCAACACAACTTTTTTATCCAGATAGAGCGACAATCTCCTGAACGAGCTTTGCGTCGGGTTTTTGAGGCCGCCAATTCCACCATCTATGCACACGCGCAACGTTCTCCCGAAAATCAGGGCATGGGAACAACACTGGTTGCGCTGGCTCTCAATGAATCGGCGGCTTATTTTGCCTATACGGGAGATAGCCGGATTTATCTCGTGCGGGAAAATGAGATAAAGCAACTGACAAAGGATCATACCCTGGTTGCAGAAATGCTGCGGCAAGGGTTGATTGATCTGAATCAAGCAAAAAACCACCCAGATAGAAATATCATTACGCACGCAGTTGGCACGCGGAAAGAAGTCTTTGTAGATACCTCAAATTCACCATTATCACTACAAATCGGCGATTGTTTTTTGCTCTGTTCGGATGGTTTGCACGATCTGGTGGATGAAACGGAAATGCTTCATCAAGTAATCACCTATCCGGCACAATCAGCGTGTCAGGAGTTAGTGCGGTTGGCAAATGACAGAGGGGGGCATGACAACATTTCAGTGATTATTGTAAAAATCCTGGAAATGCCTGCAGACAATAAAAAAATGCCCATTACCCGGGTGTAAAAATTCTTAATTATTAAAAAATACAACCATGGATCAAATTAATAATTACAAAATCCTCGAAAAAATTGGCGAAGGCGGCATGGGCGAGGTTTACAAAGGGATCGACACCATGCTGGAGCGCGAAGTCGCCATTAAACTAATGCGCCCGGAACTGATTAACCGTCAGGAAATTGTAGACCGTTTCAAATCGGAAGCCGTAGCCACGGGCCGGTTGAATCATTCCAATATTACAACCCTTTATAATTTCGGCCAGACTCAGAATCAGTATTATATGGCGCTGGAATTTGTCAGAGGGGAAACACTGGAAAGCATCATAAAGAAACGTGGCGCACTCCCCTGGCGCGAAGCCTTGAATTATGCGGTTGCAGCTTTGGAAGGCCTGGAATACGCGCATCAATTAAAAGTTGTCCATCGCGACTTAAAACCCAGCAACATGATGGTGAATGAACAGGACAACATTAAAATCATGGATTTTGGCATTGCCAGAATTTTGGGAAAAGCGCGCCTGACCAAAACCGGGAATTTTATTGGAACAGTGGAATACACGCCGCCTGAACAGATTCAGGGAAAAGAAGGCGATGCGCGCTCGGATATTTATTCTCTGAGCGCAGTCTTGTATGAAATGCTGACAGGGCGCGCGCTGTTCAAAGGTGATACCGAATTCGAGTTAATGAACGCGCAAATCAAGGAAAAACCAACATCGCCGCGCCAATTTAATCAGGAAATCCCGGCCAGGCTGGAAAAAATCGTGTTAAAGGCATTGGAAAAAGATCCCGAAAAACGTTTCTCCCGCGCGCGGGAGTTCGGTCAGGCTTTGCGCAACGTAGCGCTGACCGAAAAAGATCCGGAACCAACCGGAGAAAATTTTTTCATGCTGTTCGCAAGGAATTATCCGGTCGTGATGATCGCTGCTGCGCTTCTGGTTCCTGCAGGAAGCTATGTCTTCTGGCAAATGGATAGGGCAGAACCATCACAAGTTGCACCTGTGGCATCAGCTCCGGCTCTAGCACCACAAATGGTTAATCTGCCGCCAGCAGAAACGCAACCGGCCAATCAACTTCTGGAAGCCAGTAGCCAGCCGGTTGCTGTCAGGGTGCCTGCACAACCCATGCAAAAAGAAACCAGACTTCCGCAGATTGAGTTCCCGGTAGAAAAACCTGCTGCGCTAGGACCTTTTGAACTGGAAGTGCCTATCCAAGTAAAAAAACCAGAAACCAAAAATAAGGAATCAGTCCGAACGGCCGACAAAACAAAACAAGCACCGCCAAAACCATCCGGCGATCAAAAAGAACCCAGTCGAAATAAAGCACCGGCAACTGAAGAAGATCCTAATATCGACGACTGGGCAAAGGATTTTTTCAACAAAAAATAAATTAATAATCAACCAACAAGGAGAGAATAATGCGGAAGTTCATTACGATCATCACCCTGATGACATTTATGCTAAGCGGCTGCGCTAATATGACCAAAGAACAGCAGGCCATGATGGGCAGTAGCTTAGGCGCGCTAGCAGGCGCAGGCATAGGCGCGGCAATTGGCGCAGGTCTGGGGGCACTCGCAGGCGGGGCGGCAGCTTATGCATTCGCCAACGACCCATTCACGCAATCGGTCAATCAGCAGTCTGAGACTTGGAAAAAACAGACCGGCGTACAACCGGAAGCGGTCAAAGTCTCCGAGGTCGTCGAGAATGGCGAGCAAAAGCAACAGATTGACGTGCAGAAAATGGCGCTATCCAGCGACAAGATGATCGTCAATAATCGCCTCTCCCCCATGGTTAAACAGCAATTAACCATCGCAAAACAAGAATCGGAAAAAAACAATGGATTGGTTCAAGTTCTTTTTCCACCCAATACACCATCGCTGGTCGTGCAGGATATCCTCAGCACCGGCGTCAGCATAGCGCAGGATGACACGCTCAAAGATGGTTATGTGATACTGCTGGCCAGAAGCAGAAGCGACTTGAGCACAGTCAAGATTTGATTTGGATGAACACCGGTGCCGGACACCTGCTCATCCGGCATCGGTTCTTAATAACTGTCATTTCGAGCAGAGCGAGAAATCTATCATATTGATTCCAGAAGAGCTCTCTTGGCATCCGGAATGACCAATGTGAATTATTCAGAAGCACCTGAGTGTTAACCGGCATACAACCACCATGACAACTTCCCGTCCCGAAATCTTTATCAGCGCCACCAGCAGTGACTTGGGTACGTGCCGGCAATTGATCAAAGAAGCATTGCTGACCCTGAAATACGCGCCTGTCGAACAAACCAATTTTCCGCCGGATGCGGGTCTGGTGCATGAAAAGCTGCGTAATCAAATAGCCTCGTGCCACGCCGTGATTCATGTGGCGGGCGACGTTTATGGTGCTGAACCGCTACAACGGGAAGCTGATGCGCCGCGCCGCAGTTTTACGCAAATGGAATTCGACATCGCGCGCGAACTCGGCAAACCGGTCTATGTGTTCGTTTGCGGAGAAGGATTCCCATACGACGACCATGAACCGGAAGACGATGAACGGCGCGCCCTGCAGCAGGCACACCGTAACCGGTTATTGGCCACGGATCACGAATACACGCTGGTGACATCGCGTGAAGAACTGGAACGCCGCATCCTCGCCCTGCAAATATTGATTGAGCAACTCAAAAAACAATTGCGCCGTTTCAATTCCGGTTTGAAATACGGGCTGATTGCAGCCGCAGTGCTTTTGGGCGGCGGTATACTTTGGATCGGCCAACAGGGTAGCGGGATCGATCAAAAAACTGATCATGTCATTGAACAGAATCGTCAAACTGATGAACAATTGCGCCAGCTCATCAGCGTGATGGCGGATAACAACATGCAATTGAAATCGCAGCAGAGCGCGCAGCAACTTACCGATACGGAAATTTTCAACCGCGTAATGGCCAAGACCGCCGAACAAGCCGGAATTCCGGTAGCAGAACTGGAATCGGCCATTCGTTTGTTTGTGGCCGCAGTGCGATCTAATCCCGGTGCAAGTTTCATGGATCGCGCATTGGCCGATTTTGCCGAGCAGAACTTTGCTGCGGCTGCGGTGAATGCGGGGCATGCCGCCGATAAGGCGCATGAAAGACGCATCGCCGCCGAAGAACTGGCCGCCCGCGCGGCTAACGAAGCTACCGCCGCCAAAACGCAAGAACGCGAAGCACGCAGCCTTCAGGGGCAATCCCTATACGCGGACAAGCGCTATGCGCAAGCGGTCAGTGCTTTTGAACACGCTTTAAATCCGGATATCCTTTCTCGCACCGGCCAGCCGCAAGCCTGGGCTGATCTGAATCTTAAACTCGGCATGGCTTTCAATGATCTGGCTAGTGTTTCTACAGGCGATGACATCGCCAGGTATCAGCAGCAAGCCATTGTTGCCTACCGTGCCGCATTGGAAGTGTATATCCGCGAAGCCTTGCCGCAGGGTTGGGCTACAACACAAAATAATTTGGCGAATGCCCTGGGTGATCAAGCCATAGCTGTGGAAGGTGCCGAGCGCGCACGATTGCTGGGTGAAGCGGTTACCGCCTACCGCGCCGCGCTGGAGGTGCGTACCCGCGAAGCCTTTGTGAGGGGGTGTCCTATTTGGTACTAGATAAAGAGAAAGAAAAAAAGCGCGAAAGGCGCATGGATTAATGAATCAACAGAAATTTCAGCCAAAAACTAATTTGGTACAAAATATCAAAAAATAGGACGAAAATATCAAATTTTGCGCTTTATTTGGTACTGGAATAGAAAGTTTTTAGGACATATTCAACCAGCGAGTTTCAAAAACTTGCTAATAATCTCATCGTCGCACTCTCCCTTCAGCTTGCAATATTCGTAAATCAATTGAATCAGATCATTACGTTTGTCTGTATCAAGTTGTTTCCCTGTTTTTTCAAGCATTTTTTGAACGGCAATAGTCACATAAATAAACAGGTCGGCATCAAGCGTGTCAAACATACAGACTGGTTCTGGGCTTTTGAGCTTTAAAACAGTGGCTTTGCTGAGCGGATAAGGTTTTGAGGTAGTGGGCGGCGGGCCTTCTCCGTATAACCACCATTTCTCTGGTATCCCTGTTGCTTTGACAAGCGTTTCCATGCCGCCTTTTCTTGGCACTCTGTCTTTGTCTATCCATCCGTGAACGGTTTGTGGCGGCAATTCTCGATCCCTGGCCCATTGGTTAATAGAGCAATCGCCAATCACAAGCAATAATTTATCCCTAATTCCCATCATCCACCTTATTTGCAATTAAGTGAGACGACAGTCATCTCACTTAATTAGTCATCCATCTTATATATAAAACAAAAGAAACAATCTATTAAGCAAAAACAATTAAATATATTTAATTGTTTAATTGAGATGCTTGACATCTCAATTGAGATAGAAGTAAGATGTCTCTATGTCAAAATTACTTAACACGTTAAACATGCCAAAAAAACCAGCCTCGAAAAAAGACTGGCATCGCGCCGACATAATCGCCGCAGTGCGCAAGACCGGAACCACTCTGAGCAAGTTGGCCAGGGATCTCGGGTACTTCCACACAACACTTAACAATGCACTCAACATGCCATACCCAAAGTATGAGCGGCTGATTGCAGAACACCTTGGAACCACCCCGCAAGCCATCTGGCCAAGCCGCTACCGTAATGACGGAACACCAAA